>NC_014614.1:2375000-2512500 GCF_000196455.1 Acetoanaerobium sticklandii
CCCCATCTGTCGAGTAAGTCAGTATATCCCTTTATTACAGATATTGGCGTTCTTAGCTCATGAGATGCATCTGATACAAATTGATTCTGAAGCTCTACAGAATACTCTATTTTATCCATCATATTATTAAAGGTATGTGCCAAATCTTTTAGCTCATCTTTTGCGCCAGATATATCTAGTCTAGTTGATAAATCATCAATAGTAATATTTTTAACTGCGTAATTCATTTGATCTATAGGCTCAATCAATTTTTTTGATGACTTTCTCGCAAGCAGTAGAACTAATCCCGAACAGATAAGCCCTGATATAACTAGAGATTCCTTAATTAGATTTATATGACTTATAAATTGCTCTTCTGGCAAGGAAAGATATAAGCCTAGAATTACAACCCCAGCTTGTACTGAAAAAACTAAGGTAAATGTCCATAAATAGCTCAGCATAAGCTTTAAATGTATAGAAAATCTAAGTCTGTTTATAAAACCATCTCTTAAACTTATTAGTACTTTTGATAAAGTTGAAAAAATATATAGTATAACTTTTGAAGTCAAAATTATAACTTTATATATTCCCTTAAATATCGCTTTTATATTATTCATCTTTTATTTGATATCCAACTCCTCTAATAGTATGGATTAACTTGATTCCAAATTGGTCGTCAATTTTACTTCGTAGATATCGAATATATACATCCACTACATTTGTATCTCCCATATACTCGTATCCCCACACTTTGGCTAAAATCATTTCTCTTGTAATTACCAGATTTTTATTTTGCATCATATATTTTAAAAGCTCAAATTCTCTTTTAGTCAAATCAATATTTTTTTCTTTATAGGTTACAGTATATCTGTCGATGTCTAGATTAACCCCTTTAATTCTTAATATAGAATCATTTTGAGGTTTGCTAGCTTTGTAATTGTCCATTCTTTTAAATATAACTCTTATTCTTGCTAAAAGCTCTTCAATTGCAAATGGCTTTGTCATATAATCATCAGCCCCAATATCAAGGCCTAAAATTTTATCATTCATTTCATCCTTTGCAGTTAGCATGACTACAGGCATATCCGATTTTTGCCTGAGTCTTCGAAGTACTTCAACTCCATTCAAAGAAGGTAGCATTACATCTAAAATCAGCAAGTCAAAATAATCGCTGCACGCTTTGTCCAAGCCTTCTCTTCCATCGTGTGAAATCCCCACTTCATAACCCTCATGCTCTAGCTCTAGCTGCAAAAATCTCGCTATATTGTATTCGTCCTCAATGATTAGTATTTTCTTATCAGGCAACGATACCACCCCTAAAACCCATATTTTAACTTAATTATACTTTAATAACAGGCTTAATTGGGAAATTTTTATAAAAAAAGCCTCCAAATACATTTAACTGTATCGAAGACTTTTTGATACTATATTCTAGATTAAAAATTATTTAGTCTAAAATCTCTCTATTTATTATCAGTCCTTATTGGTTCTCATTGTTTGATGATTGATTTTGAACTGAGCTTTCTGGGTTTTTAGGAACTACTGACATATTGTTTTGTTCATTTGGTGACACTATATTGAACTTGTATCCAAGCACCAAGGCAATTAAAAGTGCCGCTGCAAATACATAATTTCCAACTAATGCAAGAATAATTACTAGATTGAGTGGTATGTTGAGTACAGTTTTAGAATCTTTGGTAACTAAAAATTTTGTTATATTTCCTTTATGAATAAGGTCTCTTACTTTATCCATAAAAGCTCTTCTTGAACCAAACTCAGTTTTCGGAGCTTTTCCTGATTCATCTAGATACGCAAGAGCCTCAACTACATCCCCATCAAAACGCTCTAGCGCTTCTTTTGCTTCTTTATAGCTAGCATTTGTTCTTTTCCTTACTAAATCAATTTGTTCTAAAGTTATTTTCATCTCATATTCTCCTTTAAAATTAATTCTTAAATCAAAATACATTACCGAAGCTTCTATGATATTAAGAATACACTTAAAGTCTTAGATGAATATTAGAGAAAGATTAAAATAAGATTAGAAATCATCGTCTAATCACCCTGTTTACAAATACATCCACCAAATATGAGTCAAGTTGAGTTCCTGCTGACTTCAAAAGCTCAGCAGTAGCTTCCTTTTCACTCATCGCTGTTCTGTATGACCTATGACTAGTCATCGCATCATATGCATCTGCTATGGCTATTATTCTAGCTTGAAGTGGTATTTCCATGCCTTTTAGACCTTTTGGATAGCCTTTTCCATCGATTCTCTCATGATGAGCTAAAACATAATTTGCCATTTCTGCCATATCATTTACCGAGCTCAAAATTCTATAGCCTATCTCAGGATGCTTTTTCATTTGGGTCATTTCTTCTTCTGTAAGCTTTCCTGGTTTATTCAATATGCTTTCCTCTATACCAATCTTACCTATATCATGAAGTAGCCCTACGGTTTTAAGTTCTTGAATATCCGCAGATGGAAGTCCCATTACCATACCCATCTTTACACATAACTCCGAAACTCTATGAGAGTGCTGTTCTTCTCTAGTATTTTTTTCATGCAGAGTTTTAATTATTGTGGATATAGTTCTACCTCTCATACTAGGCGATTCAAAAAGCTTCATTCTATTCATCTTGTCTTCCGCATTAGAATGAATCTCGTAAATATTTTGCTTCTTATTATATTTGGTAAAACTCCCAAAAGACATAGACAGCTTAAGGGATTCTATTTTTACTTTTTCTATATCTGATTTTATTTTTTCTATTATTTCATTTGCTAAAAACTCATCGGTTTTAGGAAGTAAAATAGAAAACTCATCTCCCCCAACTCTTACAATTTTAGAGTCTTCTGGACAGTTCTTCTTCAATATCCTAGCTATTCTTTTCAATAGCTTATCTCCTGTTTTAAGTCCAAATGCATCATTTACAAGCTTTAGACCATTCAAATCAGAAATTATTATAGTAAGTGGCAGATTGCTTTTTACATCAACCTGCTTAATGCATTTATCGTAAGAAATTCTGTCATACACTCCTGTGAGCTGATCATGATAAAGCATGTATTCTAGCTTTTCATATTGATATCTAAGCTCTGCTTCTGCTGCTTTTAGCTGATTGAGAGCTGCCTCTAGTTCTTGATTTGAAGCTTCTAGCTCTTCATTTATCTCCTGAAGCTCTATTTCTTTTTTTAGAAGCTCTCTTATATCTGTGTACATGCCGTAAGCACCTATTACAGCATCTTTATTTTTCACTAGGATTCCCCTAGCTTGAACATCTATAGGTTTTGAATCTTTCGTATACCTTACTACTGTTTGTTTAACATCTCCTGTTTCAAAGAGAACCTTTGTTATAGCTTTTGCTTCTTCACTTTTACCTTCTTTAGAAACTATTTCATCTAAGTCTTTGCCTTTACATTCATCTAGTGTGTATCCAAATATTCTTGTAAAGCTTAAATTTATATCTGCAATTCTGTGAAGAGAATCCAAATAAGCTATTGCATCAGGACTATTTTCAAACAGAACTTCATATCTGCGCTTATTGTCATCCATCTCAGCTTGGATTCTGCGATAATTACTCATATCTCTCGATATTGTTATAGCTCCAATGACCTTGCCTTCATCGTCTAATATTTTAGATGCTTTACCCCAGTCATAATAACCCTTTTCCTTTATATAAGATTCTCCCTCTATATCGCCACTTGGATACCTCTTAAAATTTTTATATAAACTTTCGCACTCTTCATTTGGCTCTAAAACTAAATCTATAAGAGTCGGTCTTCTTTCTTTATAGAATATATATGAATATTCATAATCCCCTTTACCTAGAATATCTTTTCTTTCCACGCCAAAAAGCTCTTCCATTGCTTTATTCCAAAGGATGACTTTTTTATCTAAATCTATTGCAAATATCGGTTCAGGAACAAAGTCCAAAGCTACCTCTAGCAATTTCATTCTCTGTTTTGAATACATGAATTATAGGCTCCTCATGGTTGTAGTTTTCGGGATTTATACTTTTCTTATCTATAATAATATATGTAAATTATTGCTAACTCAAGCAAAACTTGCATAAGATTGAGCAAATTAGCAATATTGCAAATATTCTAAGTAAATAAATAGCCCTATATATAAAAATAATAATTTCATTTGTAATAATCTACCTAGTTAATCTAAGTAATTCATTATTGTTTGCTTTTCATTGAATTTTTCCAATATAAAAGGCGTCCTCTTACCCTACGGATATCAGCACGCCTTGTCAGCCAGTTTACTATTTAAATTGTAGCTTTGTTACTGTGATTATGTGAAGTTTTTCTTTTTCTGTAGTTATCACTTTTTTCAGCTCTTTCAGTTTTACTTGAGCCTTGGCTTTTAGATGCTGGATATTTTTTTGAAGAGTTTGAATAACTCTTTCCTTTACCCTTGTATGATGAAGATCCCGATCCTGGTTTAGAATCCTTTGAATATCTTGAACCTGATGATTTCATAGGTTTTTTCTTCATACGCACTGGACTTTCGTCAGTAAGCGTAACCGGCGCATCACTTGACTGCTTTGTAACCATTTTTAAGGCAGCCGATACCAGTTTTACTGCATCGTATTCTTCTAGTAATTTTTGAGCTGCTTCTTCTAAATCATGAGTTTTAGCACTTTCTGCTATCCCTATTAGTTTTTGAGCTGCTTGACGGTATCTAGCGTCTTTTGCATCGCCTATACTAGGCACATGCTGCTTTAGCATCTTGCTTTTAGTAGTATCTTCTATAAGCTCTAGGTATTCTCTTTCTCTAGGTGTTACAAAAGTAAAAGATATACCTTTTTGTCCTGCTCTTCCCGTTCTTCCTATTCTATGAACATAGCTTTCTGGATCTTGAGGTAGGTCAAAGTTAAATACATGGCTTACTCCGCTTATATCTAGTCCTCTTGCCGCAACGTCTGTAGCAACTAGAATCTTAATACTTCCTCTTTTGAATCTTCTAAGAACTTTTTCTCTTCTTTCTTGCTTCATATCTCCATGAATACCTTCTACATCGTAGCCTCTTATGCTAAGAGCTTCTGATAATTCATCTACTCTACGCTTTGTACGACCAAATATAATAGATAGCTCAGGACAGTGAATATCCATAAGTCTGCAAAGCGCATCGAATTTATCTCTTTCCTTTAAATCCAAATATCTCTGCTCTATTGTATCAACAGTCATAGTTTTATTTTTTACTGCTACAGTTTGTGGGCTTTTCATGAATTTTTGAGAAACTGATTGAATTCTTTTAGGCATAGTAGCTGAAAATAGAAGAGTTTGTCTTTCTGAAGGTACTTCTTGAAGTATGGTTTCTATGTCTTCAATAAAACCCATGCTAAGCATTTCATCTGCTTCATCTAAAATTACTGTTTGTATATTTGCTAGATTTATAGTGTTTCTTCTCATATGATCCATAAATCTACCTGGAGTAGCAACTACTATTTGAGGATTCTTTTTTAGTCCTCTGATTTGTTTGCCTATATCTTCTCCACCATAGATTGCAATAGCTTCTACGTTTTTGTATTTTGCCAGTCTGTTTATCTCTTGTGATACCTGAAGAGCAAGTTCTCTTGTCGGTGCAAGTATAAGCGCCTGAACTGCTTTATTGCCTTTTTCTATTTTGCTAAGTAGAGGTATTCCAAATGCAGCTGTCTTTCCAGTACCAGTCTGTGCTTGTCCTATTAAGTCTATCCCCTGCATAGCAAGTGGAATGATTTGCTCTTGAATTGGAGTTGGACTGTCAAAACCCATATCAAGTACTGCTTTTAATAATTCTTCTTGTAATCCTAATTCATTAAATAATGCCAATAATATCTATCTCCTTTTGTGTAACTAAATACTTACATAAAAAAAGGCATATTCCTCTTTACTGCGCGGAATACGCCTTGATTATCTACAGATTAACTATAGGACTATCCTCTTACAACGTTAGATGCTTGAGGTCCTCTGTTTCCTTGAGTTATTTCGAACTCTACAGTTTGTCCTTCTTCTAATGTCTTAAATCCGTCTCCTTGAATAGCTGAGAAATGTACGAATACATCGTCTCCATCTTCTCTCTCGATGAATCCAAAACCTTTTTCTGCGTTAAACCATTTTACTTTACCTACCATTTTACGGCCTCCTAAAAAAATATTTAAAGATGGAACTTACTTAAAACACTTTACGTCCTAACCTTTTCAATAACATTTGATACTGATGATACTGAGGCCGAAAAATTGTTTTAGTTTCCAATTTCTTTACTTCTCTACTTTATCACAGATATTTACAAAAAGCAAATAGTTTTCTCATTTACTTGTCCCGCATCCACTTCATATATCCTATTTGAAATTTTTCTAGCTAGCTGTAAGTCATGCGTCACATAGATCATAGAGAATCCATTTTTGTTTTGCAGTTCTTTCATAAGCCTTAAAACATTTGCTTTTGTAGACGGGTCTAGCATCGAGCTAATTTCATCAGCAATTAATATTTTAGGTTTCATTACCATGGCTCTAGCTATTGCTACTCTTTGTCTTTGTCCACCACTCAGACTCCCAGTTCTAGTTTTTAAAAAGCAATCCTCATCAGATAGTCCAACATCCACAAGAGCCTTTTTTACATAAATATATGACTCATCCTTACTGCAGAGCTTATTTATAATCAGTGGCTCACTTACAGCCTTTTCTATAGTGAAATCTCCATTTATAGATGAATATGGGTCTTGAAATACCATCTGCATACCATGAAAGCTCCTATGCATATTTAAAGTATTTAGAATTTCATCAAAAACCTCAATCTCACCTTTATCTTTTTCTAGAATACCACATAACATACTTACTAAAGTAGTTTTTCCTGAACCAGAGGGTCCAACTATGCTTACAATTTCTCCAGCTCTAAGCTCTATATTTGCATTTACACAAGCATTTATTTTTTTCTTTCCCATATTATAGGTTTTGTTTAGCTCCTTTGCTTTTAGAACTTTCACTATTCCTCCTCTATTGCAGGCTACTAGCCTAGCTGATGAAATAGATAAAAGCTTGGGCTTTTCAAACTTGCATTTTGTGCTTCTTTGAGTACATCTTGAGTAAAAGCTACAGCCAGGCACATCGTGAAGTCCTATCTCACCAGGGATTCCCCACAAATCCTGATATGGGTTAACTTCAAGTGAAGCTGAAATTAATCCTCTGGTATATGGGTGCTCAGGATAAGAAAAAATCTCTTTTGTAATTCCACTTTCGACAAGTTCTCCTTGATATAATAAAGCGCACCTATCACAAAGCTGAGCTATAACCTCCATATCATGGGATATAACTATAAGTGCAATTTCATTTTCTTCTTTCAATAGTCTAAGCAAATTAACAATTTCAATCCTAGAATCTATATCAAGAGAAGAGGTAGGTTCATCTACTAATAGAATTTTGGGGTTTAATGAAATAGCAACTGCAATTAGAACCTTCTGCCTCATGCCTCCAGAAAGCTGATGAGGATATGCCTTCATAAAGTCATTAGATAATCCAACTTTTTCAAATAAACTCTCAACTTTTCCTTTTATAGTAACAGAGTCATAGTCAAAATGTCTCTTGATTCCTTCTGTAATCTGCTCCTCTATTGTCATAAGAGGATTAAGAGCTTCTAAAGAATTTTGTGGACAAAATCCAACTTGTATCCCCCTATACTCCGATAGTTTTACATCATTATATTTCATTATCGAGTCACTTTGATACTCTATTTCGCCATGAGTCGTAGCTTGACTATCAATTAGCCTCATCAGTGACATTGCAACTGTAGTTTTTCCGCTTCCAGACTCTCCTACTATTCCAATAGAGTCTTTTTCATATACATCCAAACAGAAATCCTTTAGGGCTGTATAGTCAAAGCTGTCCTTGTATGTAACATTTAAATTTTTTATACTAAGAAGCTTATTTGCTTTTCCCATAACTGTTCTTCCCTTCTAACTCTCTGCCAAAAAATGCTATGCTAACCATAGTAAGTGTCATAAATACTACTGGCGACACTATCCACCATTTCCAAAACTCAGTAAAGTATATCCCTTTAAAAGCCATAGCATGATTTAGTATAACGCCCCAGCTTCTAGTTGTAGGGTCACTTAAACCAATAAAAGCCAGTCCTGCTTCTGCAGTTATTGCACTTCCCATGACCTTCATAAAATTTATAGCCAAAACAGGAGCTATTTTGCTAATAATATGATTTCTAAATATGTAGCAAAATCCTCCTCCATATGTTTTTGCCATAATTATATAGCCTTCATGCATCAAAGCTAATACCAATGAGCGCACTATCCTAGCAACTGATGCCCATGAAAAAATGCTAAGTACTAGAATTATATTGTAAATACTCGGTCCCATAAAAGCTGCAATTACGATAGTCAGTGGCAATCTAGGTATCACAAGCATAGCATCAGCAACTCTCATTATAGCTCCATCTACCCTGCCCTGATAATATCCTGCAAGCCCTCCAGCTACAGAGCCAATAATAACTGAAATAAAAGCAACAGATAATCCAACCCCCATACTTATTCTCTCTCCATATAAAATCTGAGACAGCAAATCTATCCCTAAATCATCCGTCCCTAGCAAATTAACTTTATTTGGCTCAAGCAAAGTCTGAAATTCTGGAATTTTATGGCTATGTGGTATTAAATGCTCTCCAAATATAGCTATCCCAAGAAGAGCTATTAACCAAAATAATGAAAGCTTACCTAATACGCTAAGTTTATTTAATCTATGATTAGCTTTTCTAAACAAGCTTTTGATATTATTAATCACCATTGAATTTGATTTTGAGTATTTTAAAACGCTCATAACTTCCCCTTATCTTAAGCTTTCTCTTATCCTAGGGTCAATTTGCTTATATACCCTGTCAGCAAAATAATTCATAGCAAGAACTATAACTGTCATAAATAAAAATATACCTTGAATAAGTGTATAGTCTCTCATAGCTATAGCTGATCTCATCATAGTTCCAAGTCCTGGATATTTAAATACATTTTCAACAAGTACAGCTCCACCCATCATAGTTCCCATATTCATAAAAAAATGAGTAACCATAGGCAAAAGCGCATTTTTAAGGCCATGTACAAATAACACTCTATGATTTTTAAGGCCCTTAGCCTTAGCTGTTTTTATATAGGCTTTATCCATAACTTTAATTAAACTAGCCCTGCTAAGCAGATAGTAATGACCCATCATTGCGATCGCAAGTGAAGTAACAGGAAGTACAGCGTGTCTTATTTTATCGTATAGATTAAAAGTAAGGCTACCTCCTTCACTAAAATGAGTCATCCCTCCAGATAGCGGAAACCATTTTAAATTTGCTGCAAATATAAATAGTAGCAAAAGCCCTATCAGAAATGAAGGGATTTCTGATAAGGCAACAAATAAAAAGTTAAGCAATTTGTCTAAGCTAGAGCCTTTATAATATGCACTAATACATCCAAAAGCTATTCCAAATAAAGCAGACAAAAAAGAAGCACTTATTACTATAAAAAATGTCCATCCTAACCTATCTACTATTATTTTAGCTACCTTTTCCTTATAAAAAATACTGTAGCCAAGGTCTCCTTTTAGTAGATTTTTAATATAGCTTCCTGCTTGAGCTATCATAGGCTTGTCTAGTCCATAATAAGCCTTATATTTTTCTATATCCTCCTGAGCAAAAACCGAGTTCACTTGTCCTTCATCAGATGACAAGAAAGTAAAAGGGTCCCCAGGCATTAGTCTTGGAATCAGAAAATTGATCGATAGTATAAAGCATAGCGCTATTAAATATTGCTGTAATTTATAGCTTTTTTTCTTCATTATAAAAGTCACTACCTCTCAAGGTACGATAATTTACTATGTTCTAAACTATGGTGATCAAACATGTTCATCCAACCATCATACTTGGTTTTATTATATATTGTATATCCAGAAGTATAATAAATCGGTAGCATAGGAAGATCTTCTCCTATCATTTTTTGAAGCTCAAACACCATCTCTTTTCTCTTTTGCTCATCTAACTCTTTACTTTGCATATCAGCCAAAGCTTTAATATCTTCATTTTCATATCCTGGAATAACATTTGTCGCTACTGAACCAGAGCCTCCTTTAGCTGATGAGAAAAATGAAGTTTTTAGCATATTGGCATCTGCTCCCCAGCCACCATGACCTATAATAGCGACTTGGAAATCTCCATTTTTTACAGCTGCATCTCTAGTTTTTGTATCTGCCGGTTTTATGTCTATTTTAATTCCTGCTTTTTCTAAGCTGATTTTCATAAGCTCTGCAAGTTTGATTTCATTACTTGAATTTCCAATAAGTAGTTCAAAACCAAGAGTATTTTCTCCTAATAATTCTTTTGATTTTTCTATATCAAAGTCATATTTTGGCACATCGCTGTTATACCAGATGTGGTCAGGGGGAAGATAGCCACTGCTTCCTGGTTTAGCAGCTCCTCTTTCCACTTTATCAATAAGTTCATTTACATCAATTGCATGAGCAACAGCTTTTCTAACATCAGCTTGCTTAAGTGCTGGAATTTTTTCTATATTAAACACCATTTTGTATCCCCAAAAAGCTGGATTTTCAACTACTGTAAAATTCTCATCAGCTTTATATCTATCAAGTAAGTCTGTTCCTACTGATACCATATCAATTTCTTGATTTTCAAAAGCTAAAATAGAGTCGCTAACTGGTGCAAACTGAACTTTCATAACTCTTTGCTTTGGTCCGTAGTAATCTTCAAAAGCTGTGAATTCATATGTAGCTTGCTCCATATTGTAATTTGTTAGCTTATAAGGTCCACACCCTATGGTAGCTTCTGGTGCTGTAAATGTATTAGGGTCGGTTACATTTCCCCAAATATGTTTTGGAATAATTTTCACCTTACCAATAGTGTCAAGTGCAACTGCACTTTTTTGTTCTAGTACAAAGGTCACCGCGTTGTCATCTTCTAGCTTTATCTCTTTTATAAACTCTTTGCCATTCATCATTACTCCATTAGATACTGGTGGATATTTTGCAAAATATTCAAAGCTGAATTTAATATCATCTACGGTTACATCCTCACCGTCATGCCATTTCATACCTTCATTCATGAAAAATTTATACTCTAATCCATCCTCAGATACCTCATATGATTTCGCCATCCATGGAATAAGTCCATTTTCATCTCTTTCTAAAAGAGAATCAAAAATCATTTGCATTTTGTATATTCCTGGCCCTCTTGAGTAATGAGTAAATGGACTAGGATATCCCCAGTCTTCAGTTGCAAGTTTAATTACTTCAACCACACCTTGTTCTTCCTTCGCTTCCTCAGTTGTTTTTTCAGTTGAATCAATTGCTTGTGAACATCCGCTTAGCACTAGTATACAAGATAATGCTATAGCTCCCACGAATTTCATTGCTTTGAATTTCATAAAACAATACCTCCAATCATATGTAAACTTTCATTAGCAATTTTATATAGGCCTATATAATCTTTGTTTTTTTTATAAAACCTTCCATATAAGTGCAGCAGATTTTGACTTCATATTTTCTTCTACTATATTATTATCTTCTTTACTCCTGATAAACTTTTCTATTTGCTCTATCTCTTCTTTACTTATATCTTTAGCACTTGATTTTGCTTTTTGAGTATACATATCTATCAAATCTCTTGTTTCATATGTATGTACATGCTCTCTTTCGTAATATTCAATCTCAGGATGCATTCCCATATTCCAAAGAATATTAAAAGCATAGTAGATTTTATTTTGCTTTTCTTCGTCTTTGTCTTTTTTTAGTATTTTTTCTCTTATCTCATCCCAAATACTATCTTGCCTATAAACAAATCCACTAAGATAACAATAGCTTCTAGATGCATCAATCATCTTAATAAGAGATTCATAGCTACTAACAGCCGGCGTCATAGATGCAAATACCAAATCATACTGTTTAGTAAACCTGTCTGTATCTGTGTCAAGTTCTTCCCAACTCGATTGAAATGCTGATATGTTTTTTAATCCTTCTTTTTGTGCATTTTCTTTTAGATATTTGACCATTTCCTCGGAGATATCTAAAGCAGTCACCTCACTTACAAGCTTTGCGAATGGTATAGCATAATTGCCTGGTCCTGCTCCTATATCAAGTACTTTGCTATCTTTAGTTATAATTCCTTTTCCAAAAAAAGCTTCTGCAAGCTGAGATTTTCTCTGATTTTTTTCATACACTCCTTTATTATAGCTGTGAGCTTTTGTATCCCAAAAAACTCTAGTTTCTTCTATATTCATTTTCCTTTCTTCTCTCCAATTTTTTATAAAAGTCTCATTAAAATTATTCATCTAATCACTCCTAAGCTATTTTATAAATTATCTTCTAATTTAATATAAGCACAAATATATATTTGCCTAATTATAATATGTTGCGAGTATTTTTATCGTACAAAAAAACCACGAATTTATTCCCTGTCTTTCTAGACAGTTAATAACCTTCGTGGCTACATTTAAATCATACTCTTATGTTATTTAATTGTCAATAAGTATTGTATAAATAATCACAACTCTTAAGGCATTAATTATTCTATATCCAAGTGAAATTGCATTGCTAAACCATTGACTAAATTGCTAAAATAAATTAAGATATATCTATGGTGTATGAAGCACCTTTTCCAAAAGTCTGAAGGCTTCCTTCAGACTTTTTCTTTTACCATTTTACACCAAATAAGTCTAATATTTTAATCTGTCAATTAAATTTTCAGATTATATTAATGCATTATTATTCATTGTTTTTTAACATTATTTACTATTTATGCATTTCTATTGAGGGGGATATTAAGTATGGAACAATTATGGAAAGATACTGCTAAATTTCACGGCCATCAGTGCCAAGGTTTAGCAATTGGATTTAAAGCAGCACTTGCAGCTAGAGAATATTTTGAAATCAGTAGCACTGATGACGAAGATTTAGTTTGTATTTCAGAAAACGATGCCTGTGGAATCGATGCTATTCAGTACTTACTAAAATGTACAGTCGGTAAGGGAAATCTCCTTATAAAAATGAGAGGAAAATCTGCCTACAACTTCTTTGATCGCACTAAAAATCGTTCGATTAGATTAGTTTTAAAAGATATGAACAAAGATATGACAAGAGAAGAAAAGCAGAACTATCTTCTTAACCATGATAGTAAAGAATTATTTGATTACACTGAAGTTAGACATCAAATACCTGAAAGAGCTAGAATATTTAATAATGTAACATGTAGTAATTGCGGTGAAAAATTAGCAGAGCATTTTGCTCGAATCCAAGATAATAAACCAGTATGTATAGATTGCTTTACTGAATACAAAAGATTTGATTAAAAAAAGCCGGGAAATTATTCCCAGCTTTTTTTATAAAAGAGGATTAAGACTTTCTTTTTTTTCGCTAACCGGAGTAGTTTTTTTAGAATTGACAAATTCTATCACTTTATCTGAAACGCTATCCATACAAGAATGGATTTCTGTTTCGTACATCACATGAGATGACATATTTGCAACCTTTGAAGACATTGGAAGCTCTCCTAGTAACTTTATGTCTAGTCTTTTTAGATATGATTCAATATCATTTTTTTCAAATAATTCTATTTTTGTAGTGCAATCTGGGCAAAGTACATAGCTCATATTTTGAACTAGCCCTAAGATAGGCACATTCATTTTTTTAGCCATATTTATAGATTTTGCAACTATCATAGATACCATATCGTGAGGTGTAGACACTACCACAGCTCCAGTAAGAGGGATAGACTGCATAACAGTAAGTGATACATCTCCAGTTCCTGGAGGCATATCTATAAGTAAATAGTCTAATTCTCCCCAGTAAACATCAGTCCAAAACTGCTTTACAGTTCCAGAAATTATAGGCCCTCTCCATAGCACTGGGCTTTCTTCATCGTCCACTAAATAATTAAGTGACATGGTTGCTATATTTTCAGAGGACATAACAGGCATCGCCCCATATTCTGTAGATAATGCCTGACCATCCTTTATCCCAAATAGTCTAGGAATACTAGGTCCTGTTACATCTGCATCGAGTACCCCTACTTTGTAACCTAACTTAGTAAGTTTTTTTGCAAGTAGTGCAGTTACTGTAGATTTACCAACTCCACCTTTTCCACTCATAACAGCAATTACATTTTTTACTTGATTGTGAACATTGTTTTCTACCATACATGAAGCTGAATCTTGAGTACAGCCAGAAGCTGACGGACAAGTATTGCATGATGACATTTATACCACCTAAACCTTTCATATATATATATTGTTTTTTATAGCCTTCTACTTTTGAATCTTAATATCTCCTCTGCACCATTTTCTACAGCCTTCTATTTTTTTAGTACAAAGCACCTCAGTAGTCCCACACACTGGACATACTTCTTTATCCTCTAATTTAGTTATTTTATAACTTTTTTTACATTTATCGCAGTAAAACTCACACCTTGCAGAAATATAATTTCCGCCTCCTATTTTAATCGCTTTGCCTTCGGTTAGGCTCATAGCCACTTTTTTTCTAGCACTGTCTATTATATTTTGAAATGTTTGTCTAGATACATTCATTCTTTTTGCACATTCTTCTTGATTTAATCCTTCAATATCTTTTAGCCTCATAGCTTCTAGCTCTTCCATCATTATATCTATCTGCTCTAGCTTGCACGAGGGTACTCCCATCGGCACAAAATAAGTAGAATCAGGAAAAAACTCCACTCTTCTATATATCTTTGGTCTTGGCAAAATAATCTACTCCTTACGTAAATAAAACAATTTATTCTTTTAATTTCTTGCAATCACTGCAAATACCTTTAAAAGTAAACACAGAATCATAGATTAATAAATCCCCTTCTTCTATTAATCTATTTAGTTTAAGATATTCATAGTATAGCTTATTATCTTCAATATCCATTATTTTTCCACAATTCGTACATTTGAAATGAATATGTATAGGCTTTCCACCAAATATCTTCATCTCATAATAAGCCTTTCCTTCTACATTTATTTCAGTAATTATCCCTAAATTTTTGAAAGAATCTAAATTTCTATATAAAGTAGCTATTCCAATATTATTAACCTTCAACTTTTCATGGAGCTCATTGATAGTCATATGCTCTTTCGAAGAAAGCAAGGCTTCTAATATGAGCTGTTTTTGTATAGTAAATTTCAAGTTTTCTCTCTCTATTATACTCTTAATCTTCTGTAATTCATTACTCCAAGCAGAACCTGTTTTATTATTTCTATCATCTTCCATGGATATACCTCCATTTCGTTATTGGCATTTGCTAATTACATTTTATGATTTATATTAACTACTGTCAAATAATTTTTAAAATTTATTTATTATTAACATTTTCTATATTGACTATTATTTCTCGAAATGTTATTATATTAATATATTCAAATATTACGTTTTATATAGGAGGCATGTTATATGAAAAATGTTAAAGTATTTACTAGCCAAACTTGACCACACTGTCCTGCTGTTAAGAATTATCTAACAGAGAAAAACGTACCTTTCGAAGAGAAAGATATCAATGCAGACATGGAAGCTAGAAAAGAATTAATTCAAAGAAGAATCATGTCAGTTCCTACAATCATCATCGATGACACAGAGGTTATTGTTGGTTTTGACAAAGAAAAAATCGACTCAATCTTAGGACTATAATATCGAAAAAGCATCTGCAAATTGCAGATGCTTTCTTTTTGTAAATACAATATAATCTCTATTATCTACTTCGAATTTATATTACTATAAGGATTTACATCCCTATTATTTTTGGTAGCTGTTTATCAGCGAGCCAGCTAAAAGTATTTCTTTTTCAGGCTTAGTAAGGTCATTTAGCTCAAGTAACACTTTTTCTTTTTTATCCTTTCCTATGCAAAGAGCTTCAAATTTTGATTCTCCTGATATAAGAGCCTCTTTTATACCCTCTATCAAGATAATATCTCCTACTTCAAAATTTACAGCTTCTCCTTTTGCTAAAGTAAACGGAAGCATCCCCCAGTTTATAAGATTGCTTCTATAACGCTTTGTCGCATATTCTACTGATATATTCGCAAGTCCTCCTAGCACTCTTTGGCAAGATGCCGCTTGCTCTCTAGCTGAACCATCTCCAGGCTTCAAAGCAAAAATGCAGCTTCCAAAATTTGTTTTGCTCAGAAAATCTGCTCTCTCATCCTCATTTATACCCTTTGCATCCATAACCTTATCCACTATAGCTTTAAGCTCTTCACGAAGATTCATATATCCAGCTTCAAGTTCTAAATCAAAGTTCTTAGAAGCTTTAGCTCTATCTACATATCCAGGGTCTTTTCTGGATAAAGTAAACTCGGCAAGCTTTAAAGGATTCGATCTATATGAAGAGGTTTCTCCAGATGGAATAAGCTCATCAGTCGTAGTAACGCTGTCTAAAATTACACTATCAATTTTTAGCATGATATTTTCACTTAGGCTCTTCATCTTAGGCCAATCTTTGATATTAGGTCCAAATCGAAGGTCTTCATTTTTGTTAGGCTTGGAAAATCCGAAGTACACTCTATTATTATAAATCGCATCATCAAATTCATAGTTTGGAATGTAATCGTCAAAATCAATATCAGTAGCAGGAGTCAGATAGCCCTTGTTTGCAGATGTAGCTGCAATTGATAGGGCATCCATAAGTGCCACACTTGAAATCTGTCCATCAGACGGTTTAGATCCTTCTCTGCTAGGAAAATTTCTAGTAGTATGTCTAATGCTTAATGTTTTGTTGCCCGGAACATCAGAAGCTCCAAAGCATGGTCCACAAAAAGCAGTTTTTATATTTGCCCCAGCTTGCATAAGAGTAGGAATTACACCATTTTTAATCAAACTCATATAAATAGGCTGGCTAGCAGGATAGACGCTTATATTATAGTAATCATCTCCCACGAAGCTTCCTTTTATAATATTAGCGGCATTTACTATATTTTCGTAGCTTCCGCCTGCACACCCTGCAATTATTCCTTGGTCAACTTTAATTTTTCCATCTACTATTTTATCCACTAGATTAAGCTTTAAAGCCGAGTCTTCTAGTTGAAGATTTGCTTCTTTTTCAGCTATGCTAAGCACATCATATGGATTTGTTATTAAATCCTCCATACTGTATACATTACTAGGGTGAAAAGGCAATGCTATCATAGGCTTTATTTTGCTTAAATCTATTTTTATTATACTGTCATAATAAGCAATTGATTTAGGCTCCATTTTTTTATATGCATCAGGTCTTTTATGAATTTCATAATACTCCTTAACCTTATCATCAGTCATCCAAATCGATGAAAGACAAGTGGTTTCAGTAGTCATTACATCTATACCACTTCTAAAGTCTACAGATAAATCGAAAATTCCAGGGCCTATAAATTCAAGCACTTTGTTTTTGACAATACCCTTTGAAAATACTTCCTTAATAAGCGAAAGAGCTACGTCTTGAGGTCCTACACCCTTTTTCGGTTTGTTCTCAAGATAAATACCTACTACCTTTGGATAGGCTATATCATAAGTTTTGCCAAGAATCTGCTTCACAAGCTCTGGCCCACCTTCACCTATAGCTAGTGTCCCAAGAGCTCCATATCTAGTATGGCTGTCAGAACCTAAAATCATACTGCCAGATTTTGCCATCATCTCTCTCATATATTGATGGATTACTGCCTGGTGTGCAGGTACATAGATTCCTCCATATTTTTTTGCCGCTGAGAGTCCAAAAATATGGTCATCTTCGTTTATTGTTCCTCCTACTGCACATAAGCTGTTGTGACAATTTGTAAGTACATATGGGATTGGAAATTGTTCTAAGGCACTTGCTCTAGCCGTTTGAATTATTCCCACATAGGTTATATCATGAGAGGCCAAAGCATCAAATTTAAGTCTTAAGCCTTTCACGTTATCGCTAACGTTATGA
Source organism: Acetoanaerobium sticklandii (assembly GCF_000196455.1). NCBI lineage: Bacteria > Bacillati > Bacillota > Clostridia > Peptostreptococcales > Filifactoraceae > Acetoanaerobium > Acetoanaerobium sticklandii. The sequence goes on from NC_014614.1 coordinate 2,392,882, forward strand.
GCCTCAAGAATTGAATATGTCATAGTATTTTTTATCATTTCATCTTTGCTTACTATATCTTCACCTTGAGCAGTCAAGAAATTACTTACTCTATCAGATGAGAAATCCTCTGCCATGCAAACAATCTCTCTACCTTTATAAATATATCCACCATCAGCAAAAACTTTTACCATATATTAGACCCTCCCAATCTCAATTTAGAACATATTATACGGTAAATGCAGTTTTGAATCAATATAATTTCGTTTTTATATATTTAATATAATTTTTATAACTAATAACGAGCGTTTTTTGACTTTCAGAAAATGCATTCTTGCAATTTTAAAATCTTTTTATTCATTTTATTGGTTTGCGTTGCAACATTATATTATTCGGTCTGATTATTAATTATAAATTTCTAATTATTTTTCTAATTATTTTTCTTATTATTTTCTATTTGTTCTTATGGATTTCAATTTTTTCGATTATTTTAAGAGGTGGTCCATCCACAATATAGATGTAATCAGAAAAACTAAGAGCTTCTTGCATATCGTGAGTAACAAAGACTATATATGAGTTTTCTTTTATATCCGATTCTAGCAAGTAATTTATAAGCTCAGTTTTCAATTTAAAATCTAACCCTTTAAATGGCTCATCTAAAATAAATACCTCTCCCCTATAAGAAAGCGCTCTTGCAAAGCTCACTCTTCTTTGCATTCCTCCAGATAGCTCACTTGGATAAGCATTAATAAATTTCCCTAAGCCAACTATATTTAGATATTTTTCTGCAATTTGTTTTGCTTCTTCATCGCAGTACCTGTCCCTTAGCACAAACAATACATTTTCTAAAGCTGTAGCCCAAGGAAGTAGCCTGTCTTCTTGAAACACATATGAGAATTTTTTATTATCAAGGTTGAGTTTCTCGCCTAACTCAATCTTATTTATACCAGTAAGAGCATTTAAAAGAGTTGTTTTTCCACAGCCTGAAGCTCCAAATATGCAGTGAACTTTACCTTTTTCAAGAGAGATAGAAAAATTCTCTAGTACTTTTAGATTCCCGTAGCTTATATTGATGTTATTAAGAGCTATCATAATCTTTCACTTCCCATTTTTTTCTTCATAAGGCTTACAAAGAAAACCTCAAAGACATAGCTAAGACCTATCACAGTGATAGTCCAAGCAAATAACCCTGGTATATCAAGGTATGCCTTTGCTGCATATAGATTCCCTCCTATGGAATGTCTCGGATTGCTTAGCACTTCTGCCGCAACAGTCACCTTCCACCCTAGACCGAGAGCCTGCACGGAGCTAGATACAAAATAAGGTTTTAATGAAAGAAGATATATTTTCTTTATGATTTGTTTTTTGCTTACATCATATATATGTGCCATTTCAAGCAGTTTTTTATCTACATTCCTTATCCCTGCAACAGTATTTGTCCACACTAGAGGAAAACACATCAGAAAACAAATGAATATAGGTGAGTTTGTAGATGAAAACCAAATCAATGCAAGTATTATAAAAGACATAACAGGCGTAGATTTAATAGCAACCATAGCTGGATTCAATATTTCATAGACCAAATCATTCATTCCAGAGATTATTCCAACAGCTATCCCTAAGATTATCGACAAGATAACTCCTAGACCTACTCTATACACTGAATACATTATGGACATCCAAAATGCCTTTTCAGCTCCAAGCTCCGTTAATCTTGAAAACACTTGAAAAGGGGCAGGGAGATATAAATCCCTACCCACTATGATATAGCCTATCTGCCACACCATTATCCAAAATCCTATAATTAATATAGTTTTTATATAGCTTTTAGTTTTGATAGTAGAATCCATCATCAGCTAATTTTCCCCCAATGGACTTAGGTTCAAAATCGAACAGTATCTGGTAGTAAGAAGTAAGAGAATCCTTTGCATCCATTCCTTCAATATATACTATATTAGAATAAGGAATAGCTTTTAGAGCAACTGCTGCATTTGGCAGGATTTTATGCTTTTCCATCAAGGTTGCTGCTTTTTCTGACTCGTTATTTACAAAATCTACAGAAGCTTTGTATTCATCCATAAACTGTTGAACTAACTCTTTATGCTCATTTGCAAATCCTTTTTGAACTATAATGCAACCCATAGGAAGATCCGAGTCTGTTCCTGATGCTGCTTTATATTCAGCAGTAATATCAAGGGCTATTCTCAAATCAGGATTTTTCATCATAGCCGTAGTAACATGAGGCTGAGGAAGCATACCTAGCTTCACATCTCCAGATGCCATTGCCGCAGCTAAATCAGCATGCTGAAGTGTAAAATCTACCATCACATCTTTATCTTGCTCCATAGCATTTTGTTTTAATATGTACTGCATTACGAAATCAGGAGTAGCTCCCTTTCCACTTGCCGCCATAGTCTTTCCTTTAAGGTCAGCTATAGAATTTACTTCTTGTCCATTTTCAAGTACATATACAACACCAAGAGTGTTTACTGCAAGAAGCTGTACTTCTCTTTGAGTTTTATTATATAAAGTAAGCGCTAAATTCGTAGGAACAGCTGCAATATCTATTTCTTTGCTTATAACTTTTCCCACTATATCATCAGGGCTTTCTAGTAAACTGATATCGTAATCAATCGCAGATTCTCCTAGCTCATCATTTTCCATCAGCTGTACCATTCCCATACCAGTAGGTCCTTTTAGAGCTGCTATTTTCATAGTTTCTTTTTGAACCTCGACTTGCTCAGGCTCTGGCTCCGGTGTAGCCTCAGGTACTGGCTGGCTTTGACTGCATCCAGCTAAAGAAACTACTAAAAATAATGAGGCTACAATTGAAATTAATTTTTTCTTGCTTTTCATTACATCCCCTCCAATACATATTTTATTTCTATAATACACCTTTTTTTCAAAAAAAGAACCCTAACTGACCAACTCGAGCCAGAAAGGGCAAAATATTTTTAGGGTTATACTTTTTCTAGATATGGAAAATACAGTCTATCTTGTCTATAAAGATGATCTGCTATTACTTCAAATATAATAAAGTTAAGCACCTCTATAATTTCAACTTCATCTTTTTGAAACTTATCAATAAAAAGCTTAGCATTGTTCATTAAATTCATATGAGATACTGCGTGATAATTCACTTCAGGATAACCTATTTCTCTTAAAACTTCTTCCTCATAATCAAAATGCTCCTTCAAATCATCTATAATCTTCATAAGAGATTCAAGTTGCTCTTCTTTAGTTTTGATAGAAAGTATCGTTTCAAATATTTCATTAGAGTCATCAAACAACTCCTTATGCTGAGCATCTATTCCTTCATGTCCTGATTCAAACTTCGATGACCATACCACCTTTAAAAAATCTGATGAATCTAGTACTTTTAATTCCTCAGCACGCGGCATCACCTTATTTCTTCCTGAATTTTTTGCTTCATAAAGAGCTTCATCTGCTTTTTGAACTAAATTTTCAGGTGCAACAAGGCTATGCTTATCAAAAGTAGCCACGCCTATACTAACTGTAACTACATCAGAAATTTTCGAATCCTTGTGCTCCATCTTCATAGCCTCAACATTTGCTCTTAAAGTTTCAGCCACCTTTATAGCTCCTATCTCATCGGTATCGGGAAGCAGAACTACAAACTCCTCTCCTCCATATCTTGCAGCTATATCTGTGGCTCTTTTTATAGTTGTCTTTAGAACTTTCGCTACTGTTTTTAAACACTCATCGCCTTGCAGGTGTCCATAGGCGTCGTTGTATAGCTTGAAAAAATCTACATCAAGCATAATAATCGATAATTTCTCACCAGTACGCTTCATTCTAAAATATTCAAGCATAATCTGTTCATCTAGATATCTTCTATTTGCTAGTCCTGTCATACCATCTGTAAGTGAGTTTCTTTCAGCTACTTCCTTTTCTTTTTTAAGTTGCTGGGCTAACTCTGTAGCTGCAAATTCAGCTTTTTTCTTTTCTGTTATATCAACTATACTCGTTCTGAATCCCTTAAACTCTTTTTTATCACTAATTACATGTCTCCAATTTATCAATATCCACTTGCAGCTTCCATCCTTACTTTTTATTCTAGCTTCAGATGTCCCGTTTTTTTGCATCTCAAGAGTAGTTTTAAATTTCTGGTCTAAAATCTCCTGGCTATCATCTGAAATTAATAGATTCCTGATTAAATCATCCTTTTCAAAACTCTCTTCTAAAGTAAATCCTGTAATTTCTTCTACCAAATCATTGGTCCAAACTAGTACTCCTTTTTCATCAAACCAAGCTTCCCAAGAAGCGGAGCTCATGGCAATAGTTTCAAACTTATTTTTACTTTCTTGAAGTATTTCCTCTATTTCCTTAAGCTCTGTCACATCTCTTGCAATACTGATAATAAAAACTTCATCCTCTATAGTAATAGTAGAAACAGACATGCTTCCTATAAATTTAGTTTTATTTTTTCTTACAAATCTGTTTTCATAATGACTTAATTTTTTATTTATTTTTAAATCATTTGCAAATTTTGCTCTCGTCTCACTATTTTCCCATATATTTAGTTCCAGAGTAGTTTTACCAACTACTTCATCAGTCTCGTATCCTAAAGTATCTAGAAAAACTTTATTTGCAAGTATTATCTCTCCGTCAGACAGTTTTGATACTAATATTAAATCAGGACTTGTTTCAATTATAGTTAAAAACTTAAGTCTTTCTTTTTCTGCCTTCAAACGCTCTTTTTCTTCTCTCTCTACAAGATTTTTATTAATAAGAAGTATTAGGCCCAAAGTTCCTAAAGTGCAAACTAAAAGCACCATAATATAGCTAAATATCAATATTATGTCGTAGATTTCGGGATGAGTTGGTAAAATAAAAATCACAATCGCAGCTCTAGTAATCCAGTAAATAGCATTAAGTGAAAAAGTTGCTATCATAAAATTCATATTATCTTTGTTGTCATCCGACTTGGATAAATAAAGTCTTCTGACTATTAAAACAGAGAAAACTAACAACACTATAGATGTGGTTAACATGCGCAATACTGTAATCTCTGAGAATACAGAAAAGTATATCAATACTATAATTCCTGTGGCTAGAATTGTTTTTAATTTATTTACTTTTATATTTTTATTTAAATACGATTCAATTGCTATAAAAAAAGCTCCTTGACCAAAAATCGTAAGTGCATTTGATACTATAAGAGCTCCTCTATTTAAAGAAGGAAACGTCCTTAAATATATAGTCAACAAACCTACAACTCTAAGTCCCATCCCTAGAACCCACCACATTATAAACTGCTCTTTTTTATGCATTTTAACATGAAAAATAAGTGCTATAAATTGAAATACTATAGCAATAGTTATCCCTATTGTTGCACTGTATACATCAAAATTCAATATTCTACCCCCTTAAACTTATTCTTCCTCTATTTATAATTTAAAATAGTTTTTAACCATCTTTAATACTCAATTAATTAACTTTATAATTCATTCTACCATAATTTATCGGAATAAAACTGACTTTAATATATGTTTATAAATCACAAATCATATGCTCTATTTCAAAATTAAAATTCTTAATTTACTCTATAACATCTTTTATAAAAAAATAAAGAGGTGTAATATTACCTCTTTACAAATTTGCTGCAACAACCTGGTTTCTTCCATAATCCTTTGCAAGATATAAAGCTTCGTCAGCCTGCTGTATTAGCATATTGCATGGCAACTTTGTATCTCTATTAAACGTTGCTACCCCTACGCTTACAGTTACATAGCTAGAAACATCCGAAAGCTCATGTATTATTTTTAGATTCTCAATATTTTTCTTCATGCTAGTTGCCATCATATGAGCCTCTTCTTTGCCTGTGTTTGGAAGCAACACTACAAATTCCTCTCCTCCATATCTAGCAACCAAATCCGTAGCTCTTTTAACACTGTTATTAAGTTCATTCGCAACAATTTTTAAGCATTCATCACCCTGCATATGACCATAGGTATCGTTATATAGTTTAAAGTAATCTACATCTATCATTATGATGGATAGCTCCATCCAAGTTCTTTTCATCCTTGCAAATTCATAGAAAATCCTATCCTCTAAATACCTTCTATTGGCTAGTCCTGTAAGTCCATCCGTCAAAGAATTCTTCTCCGCTATTTCTTTTTCAAGCTTCAACTGTTCTGCTAATTCTTTATATTTTCTTTCGCTTTCCAAAAGCTTTTTCTCTGTTTCTCTTACCTTTGTGACATCTCTAATAATAGAGATTATATATTCCTCTCCATCAATACTCATTTTGTTGGCTGAAATACATCCAAGAAATTTACTACCATCCTTAGCATATAAATAGTCTTCATATTTTTCTATGTTTTCACTATTTTTTATGGCATTTAGAAAATTTTCTCTTGAACATTGGTCTTTCCATATTTTTATAGATACAGTAGTCTCATCTAAAAGCTCTTCCATAGAATACTGCATTTTTTGCATAAAATTATTATTCGCTATAACAATTTTCCCGTCACTTAGATTAGTAACAACAACAGAATCTGGACTAGTTTCTATTATAGTCATAAATTTTAACTTTTCTTTTTTAAATTTATTTATGAAATAGTTTAGAATAAAAGTTAAAAATATTCCTACTACAAATCCTCCTATAAGAAAACTAAATAAATCTATCATAACTAACCTCCAGAAATATTTGGATATTATTAAACACGGAATTCGTTTCAATAAAATAAGTAAAATTTTTTTATCTTTGATTATAATTCTATCATATTAGGACTATTAATAATAGATATTATGGTAAAATAGTCTTATTGATTTTTAGTTTTATTTTCTTAGTTATCGAGAATAATTGAAAGCATTATTGTTTAACTATATAATTTATATATAATAGTTTTGAAAGGACCAAATAGCATGAATCTTAATCTAATTACTAAAGGATATATGTCAGTTAGAGAAGTATCGAGTAAATGGAACATTTCACCAAGACGCATACAAAAGCTCTGTAGCGAAGGAAGAATTTCTGGAGCATATAGATTAGGAAATTCATGGCTGATTCCTGAAAGTGCCACTCAGCCTACTGATCCTAGAAAAAAAACTACATCAAAAATAAATAACTCGTTGTCAAATATATCAGAGCACCAAGTTATTCCAAGAGATAAGCTTATACAATATATCCAGTCAAAGAAATATACCGAAATACTTTCTTTAGATTTTACCCCTTGGATTTTTGAAGAAATTGATTCTGTTTCATTTTTAGAAATAGCTCTTGACATATATAAGGAAATCAAATATAACCTTGATAATATTAAACCCATTTCTGCTTTAAGACTGGCATTAGCTCTTCTTACAGGTAAAAATTACAAAGAGTTTGATGACCTTATTAATGAAATTAGCCATAAACTAAATATCCAAGAAAAAACTAAAGATATTGACTATTTAAAAGCCGATTTGCATCTGCTATTAGCGTGGAGAGAACTTCCTTATCTTCCAAAAATGATTGAACATGTAAAAATAGCTACCTCCTTGCTAGGCAGCTCTCATTCAAGATTAATTACTCCTGAATTTCCTTGGGGGTTCGGTGTACATACTCAATTATCGCTTTTTCATTATATCCCTGGCAATCTAAGCGAAGAACTTGAAAATCTCTCTTATTTTCTAAAACTCTATACACCATTAACTCAAGGTCATGGTACTGGAGCAGATGTTTTAATGCAAGCTGAAATAGCTCATATGCAAGGAAATTTTCAAGCTTCAGAAATGCTATCTTATCAAGCAAGCTTTCTAGCACAAAGTAAAAATCAAACAATAATTCAATTAGGCTCTGCATTTCTACTTGCAGAAATATCCATTTTTAAATCTAATCCCTCGACTTGGGAGCAAGCTATAAACTTTATGGAGCAAGCAATAATCAATCACCCAAAGAATAATTTTTTACATATCGAGGTTGAGCTTTTACGTTCATGTCTTTTAAATGAACTCAATCTTCCAGATAGGCTTCCTGACTGGATAAAAACTGGAACTCTATCAAAGAAACTGCCATCTCATCTTTATCAAGGATTTTGTTTTATTCATGCTAACTACTTAATGCACAAACAAGAATATGCTAAATTGGTTGGATGTACAAAAGCTTTCTTAGAGCTTTTATCTCCTACTGATTTCTATATCCGCACTCTATTTACATTGCTATGTGCTATAGGTCATCTAGGAATAGGTAATATAGAAAAATCAGAAGAACTACTTGTAGAAACATCCCAGCTCATAATTCAAGATGACTTTTTATTTCTTCTTTCTGTATATAGTTGGGGGTTAAATAATATTCCTGAAAGACTCATCCGTGACCGCTACCCTATCCATCTAGCTAAATACTTAGAAATTAAAAATCAATTTTTGGAAGGTTATAACTCATTGCGTCAAGAATATGGAGAAACATTCCCTTCAGATTTAACAGCTCGAGAAAAAGAAGTAGCAATTCTTGCAAGCAAAGGATTACGTAACACAGAAATCTCAGAAAAGCTTATGATAAGCGAAAATACAGTAAAATATCATCTTAGAAGCATATTTCAGAAACTTGATGTTGATAGAAGAAACAAACTAGCCGAAAAATTAAATGTATTATAGACCGTACTTTAGTGGCTAAAAACTATATTTATTAACACAAAACACTTCTAGACCTTACTAAAAATCACTTTACCAAGTTGTAGAGTGTTTTTTTGTGAATAATAACAAGTTCCAAGATTTAGTATAATCTTTTATTTCGAAACTTTGTGGAGCTCATATTAAACTCTTATCAAAATAAAATTATTCGTATAGACGTACAGAAACCGTTTTTAACTAGCTTGATATATTTAGTAACTCTTGAAAATTCAGTAATTTATTTAATAGATAGTTCTATCTTTTCGGGTGGGGCGTGAATCTTTGAAATAAAATATAATAATTGTATGAGTGTTTAAAATCATAGTTACTCATAGTTTAGTCATTTGTCTTTAGTGTCTTAAAGTTTTTATCTAAAGAAGGAGGAAATTTATGAATTGGGAAAAATTTAAAAATCTAAAAATAATAATCTTATCAATATTGCTGATTTGGGTTACTATACCACCAATTCCGGTATATGCTGCTGAAAATGAGATTACTATCAATACTGACCAAGTATTTCAACTCCCAGCAGGAGAAACAGATATTTATGCAATAACTATTTCAGATGGTGCTCAAAATGTAACAATAAGAGGAAACTATGACCCTCTTAATCCAGATAGACAACAAAAAGTTGTCATATTAGTTAAAACAACAACTAATCTTAATTTGACTTTAGAAAATGTGAATTTTAATGGTAGCTTAAAAGATAATGTTCAATATGCTCCACTTATGTTGATTGGCAATGGTTCAACTTCATTTACAGTTAACCTTTATATTAAAGGGCAAAACAAACTTACTGGCGGATATCTTAGTTCAGGAATCGGTGTAGATTATAATTGCCATCTTATCATCGATAAAGCGGTAGGTGAAAATGATAATACAGCTAAATTGATTGCTCAAGCAGGTCCTAGAGCAACAGAAAAAACTGTTCCTGGCAATTTTTACACTGGAGCCGCAGGGATTGGTGGGTCTCCTCTTTTGCCAGGAAATTTCTACTATGGAAGTGGTAAGATAACTATTCAAGGAGGAACAATAATTGCAACTGGCCAAGGAAACGGAGCTGGGATTGGCGCAACCTCAGTAACGGGTTTTGGCGATATAATAATTAACGGTGGAATCGTAGAAGGATACAGTTCCTCTCATGGTGGTGCTGGCATAGGAGCTGCCCATGAATCAAAAAAAGGAGGTAAAATCTATATTAACGGTGGCTCGGTGCTCGCACACGCACATAATGATTCCTTTAGTGCTGGAATTGGCGGTTCTACACATGGAGGACCTTGTGAAATCAATATCACTGGCGGAACTGTTACTGGTCATGCGTGGAATGGTTCCTTTGGTGGCGCAGGTATCGGAAGTGGTTATCGCGGTGATGCATGCACTATTAATATAAGTGGTGGTCAAATATCAGCAGAGGGCGGAGGCTACGGCCCGGGAATTGGCGGCGGCGGAGCATTAAACGATATTAACAAGCCTGGTAGTACGATTAATATTAGTGGCGGAAACATAGTTTCAGGAGGAGTTATAAACAGTGGTACATATAATGGTAATGCGGGTATCGGTGGAGCACAAGGCTCTCCAGGCGGGACAATCAATATAAGCGGTGGTAATGTAACTGCTTATGGTGGGTATTATGGTGATGAACATAACCCTCATGGCGGAGCTGGAATCGGTTGCGGAGAAGGTGGTAACAGATGCACAATCAATATTACCGGTGGAGAAATTGAAGCTACTGGTGGTGTTGGAGCTGCTGGGATAGGTAGTGGAAATGGAGATTCTCTAAGTTCAGTAGATGAAATTAATATTTCTAAAGTTGCTGATATTCTCAAAATCACTGCTCAAGGCGGGTATTTTTCCGCAGGAATTGGTGGTGGATATAACTCTTCTGGTGGAAAAATTAGAATTAGTGGTGGAGAAATTCTAGCTACTGGCGGAATACATGGTTCTGGTATTGGAACTGGTACTGACAATTTTGCTAACCCTAAAAACGAGACTTCTGATATAGAAATTAGTGGCGGTAGCATCATTTCCATAGGTAATGGTTGGGGCGCCGGTATAGGTGGTAGTACTGGTTCTAGTGGAGGTAAGATACATATTAGCGGTGGAGATATAACAGCTAGAGGAATTGGCTTTGGTGCAGCAATAGGCGGCGGGAATAGAGCGAGTGGTGGAGATATTACTCTTAGTGGAGGAACTATTAGAGCTATTGCAGAAGGAATTAATTATAACGGTCAAGCTATAAGTGCCGTTCCCCTTGGTGGTGGTCATAATGGAGCTGGAGCAAATATAATTATTCAAGGCAAGCCTTCACTATTACTTTCTAAAGAAGGTGTTCCTACAAATTCCCCTTTAATAGGTGCTCATGGTGACCAACCAGTAGCAGACCAAGGTAGCTTTAAATACAAAGACTCTCTTAGCAATATTACTGATATATCTTTACTAGAGATAAAAACTGTAGGAAGTGAAGGTCCTCTAGAAGATGTTGATATAAGTATCAATTCTCAAAGTGATGTCTGTGGTGAAGGAACCTATAAAACTGATTCCCAAGGCATATGCACTCTTTTTGTAAAGTTAAATGAAGCTTTAACTTATAATGCTAGGAAATCTATGTTTTTAGCTTCTACTGGAACAATAACTCCTACAGAAAAAATACATCCACTAATAAATTTAAATCTAGATTCAAATACAGCTACAACTATTGAATCAATAAACATTTCTGAAGATGCATCATATATAGACTTAACTTTTAACAAGGGAGTTTACTCAAATGGGGCTGCAAGGGCTCTCCTATCTAAAAACGATTTAGACTTAGACTTTGATAGTAATGGAAGTACCTTAACGAGCATAGGGGTAGAAGAATTAACTACTACAAATAATACTCCATTAGTTGGAGGCGAAAATATTATTCGCATATCTCTTGACTTAAGTAGTATGCCTGAAGGTGTAGAGACTATAAAAATACGCCCAAGTGGAGATAATGTAATATTTGACCAAAATGGAGATCCAATGGCACAAAGTCAAGAATCAGAAACCGTTACTCTCCCAGACAAAAAAGCTCCTAGTATTAATAATGCTATTCTCAACGTTACAACATCTAGCAGTCTATCAATAACTTGGGAGCAAGCTACAGATTTAGGTACTACTGCAGATAATCTAGAGTACAATGTATATCAATCTATATCAGATAACATAGGCTCTGTAGAGTCTGCTGAGCAAAATGGTCATTCTAGATTTGGATATAGAAAAAATATCAATCAAGAGACTTTATCTGGATTACTATCATTAACTGAATATTACTTTACTGTTATTGTAAAAGATGAAGCCGGAAATAAGGCTTGCTATGACGCTGTTAATTTAGTGAGTCCAGAATTAACTACTCCTGGTATAATCCGAGTTGAAAAAGCTACAGATGATAGCTATATAGATATTTTCTTTAGTGATGGATTATACGGAGACTCTAGCCAAAATACTCCTATATCAAAAGAAATGCTTACTCTATTGTTTAATCGAAACCAAGGTATAGCATCAAATGCTGAAATCATCTCTATAACAAATCTAAATGAAACAGATTTGACTGGAGGGGGAAATGCTATTAGAGTATTTATAAATGTAGATGGTGTAAGCGATGGATTAGAGTCCATTGAAATTATACCTTTAGATGGTAACTCCTTATTTGATGACAAAGGCACTCCTATGGATGCATCCTCAACTACTGGAAAGCTCTTTTTGTGTGACAATCAAGGACCTTTAGTTTTAGATAGCATTTTAAAAAGAAGCGTAGTTTCTGGTAGCGATAAGGAGCGTATAGAGTGGAGTAAGGCAGAGGATTCTCTTACTCCTGCTAGTCAATTAGAATATATTCTTTATTACTCTTTAGAAAACAATATTACAACTTTAGATGAAGCTGAAGTAAATGGAGTTGTAATGATGGATTATACCAAAGACCAAACTTCATTTGATATTCCAAGAATTTCAAATGCAAAGCCTTGCTATTTTAATGTTATCGTAAAGGATAATGCAAATAATAAAACTACTTATACTCCACTTGCAGTTATCCCTGATATCCCTATTATTCCTGATACTCCAATACCTTATACTCGGGATAAAAAAGAGAAGCCTGATATAGTTTTAGAGAAACCTTTAGAGGTCTCAATAGATGTGGCTTCACTAACAAAATCAAGTAACGAAATTATCACCCTTGAAACTAGAATGGCAAAATTTTTACTTCCTGCCAACATGTTCACACCAGAAATGGTAGGCAATGCAAAAATAGCAACCTTCTATGCACGACCTATTACGAATATAGAGCTATCCAAAGAATTAAAATCAATTTTTGGAGAAAGACCTATTTTAGATATTGGAATTAAATTAGATGGCAAAGAATTTTCATGGAGAAATCCATCTGCTCCAATCAAAATTGTATCAAGCTTTCAAGCCACAAAAGAGGAGCTAGAAAATCCCGAAAAAATTGTAGCTTGGTATATTGATGACGAAAATAAAGCTACACCTATTTCTAGTACAAAATACAATCTAGAAGCTGACACCATAAGCTTTACAACTACACACCTAAGTCAATTTGGAGCAAGTTTACATCATAGACATTTTCAAGATGTAGCATCAGGGTTTTGGGCTCAAAAACCTATAGAAATATTAGCAAGCAAAGGTATTCTAGATGGAAGAAATGAAAACAATTTTGAACCTTCTTCTCCAATAACAAGAGCCGAATATTTATCAGCCTTAGTAAAAGCAATGGATCTTCATGCAAAAGAAGGAGAACAATTTGATGATATCGAAATATCTTGTAAGTACAGAAATGAAATTAATGTTGCTAGAGCTCTTGGTCTAACAACAGGTATCGGTGATAATTATTTTGCCCCAGATAAGCTAATCACTCGCCAAGACATGATGGTATTGACTGCAAACTGTCTGCAAAAGCTAAATAGACTAGACTCTGATATAAATACATCATCACTTTCTTCTTTTTATGATTGCAATGAAATTTCTCCATACGCAATTGATAGCATTGCTTGTTTGGTTAATAATGGTCTTGTTACTGGTGATAACGGATATATAAATCCAAAATCAAATATAACTCGCGCAGAAACAGCTGCACTGGTTTATAAAATTTATCAACAATTTCATTAATATAAAAACTATCTAATTAAAAATTATCTCAAAAAATAGAACCTTAAACATAGGTTCTATTTTTTTGAGTTCTCTATCTTATAGTTCTTTGCCGCAGTGATTACAATATCTAGCATTTTCATCATTTAGCCCTTTGCAATTCCTACATCTTATTTTTATAGCCTGCGAATCATCTCTTGTATTTTGAATCACATCCACTTCTTCTAATGCATCATTTATCATTCCACCAGCTTGTTTAGAATAAGGTTTTAAATCTTCTCTAGCTTGATTTGGGTCAAGAATTATACCACTCCCTGCTAATCCTCTTCTTCCCACAGCCATAAGCATATTTCCTATCATTATCATAATCATCCCTATAACTGCATTCATAAACGGATTTCCACCGAAAGGATTCATCATAGATAGCACAAAGGTAGACATAAACATCATTATCCCTATCACCACAAGCACTAATCCAGTATAATAAAGTCCTTTTCTTTGTGATGAAATTTCATTTTTATCATTTTGCTCATTCATTAATTAGTCCTCCTCATATGTAAGATTATTTTTAATTACAATCAAATTTAGCTAAGATACTCAAAATCTCTTCTCCATATTTTTCAGCTTTTTTCTCTCCAAATCCAGAAACTTTTACCAAAGCCTCTTTGCTTTTAGGATATTTATCAATTAAGTCATCCATTTGTTTATCATTAAAAATAAAATAGGGTTTTATATTTTCTTTTCTGCTAGTTTTTAATCTCATCTCTTTAAGTTCCGCCCGTAATTTATCGATATCTATAGTTTTATTTTCTAATTCTTGTTTTGGCTCTATATCATTTAAATTTTCTTCAACAGCATTATCAAAAAAGTTATTATATCCACTGTTACTAAGGTAGGCTGAATTTGCTGATTTATTAATACTAGTATCTTTAGTTATGTTATCAATCCCAAAATTTTGTGCATAATCCACTCCAACTGCACTAGCAAATTCCTGATAGCGCTTTTCAAAAGAAGATTTACTCTGATTATGAAGTTTTAAAAAACGTTCTGCTCTTTCTAAAAGTTCTTTGTCATTAGAAGAAGCCTCTTTAGATTCACTCATTTTGTTCTTAATATAAGCATTTAGCTGGTCAGCTCTTATTACTTTGTCTTTGACATCCTTTTTAGCATATTTAGCATTTAATATAGTTTTTGGATTTGATAAAACCACGATTGACTTATGATACTGATCAAAAAACTTATCAATAGCCATTCTAGATATTATATTAGAATTATTAGAGCTTTTTTTTACTTTCTTTAGTACTTCTAAATGTCTTTGATTTTGAGTTATAGGAGAATAAATACCTTCTTTAATTTGTTTCCCTTTGAAGGTATATTTTCTAAGAAAATTACCATTATTGTCTATTTCTATATCCCCAATTAAGTTTTTGCACTCAATAATAAAATTAAGCTTTCTTGTTACAACTATATAATCTATTTGTGCAGTCAAATCTTCAATTTCAATATTTACATCATGAAGCACATACATCGGTATCCCACTATTTCTTAATTCAAATGCTATATTTTTTTCTCCGAGCATTCCCCATGTGCAAATTTTTATTTCTTTTTCAATTTTGGATTTTATATCTCCAGAAGCTTTGTTTTCTAATAGTTTCAATTTTTCTATATAGTCACTCGCTTCATTGCTTTTCCTTAGAAACTCCACCTTGTCCATTCTATTAAACAGATTAATCATAAGCCCCTCCTCTTTACATAAGATATTAACACTATAATACCCTTTTTATGGAAAAATAACCCTATACATTAAAACAGAACCTTGAGCAAAGGTTCTGTTTTGTGGGGTTTGGGGTTTTATCTCAATTTATGCTATGGAGATAAACAAAAAAGCCATGGGCTACGAGGTTCATCCTCAGTAGCCTTCATGGCTCTTATTATGTTAATATATTATCATGTTATTAATAATAATGCAATACTTTTTATATCTATACAATTTTTGTAGTCCATGTCTCACAGTTCCATACATCAGATACTATATCTTGATAGAACTCAGGCTCATGACAAATTAAAAGTATGCTTCCTTTGTACGCCTTTAGTGCTCTTTTAAGCTCATCCTTTGCATCTACATCAAGATGATTTGTCGGCTCATCTAGAACTAGTAGATTAGTTTCGTTGTTGATTAGTTTACAAAGTCTTACTTTCGCTTGCTCTCCACCACTTAGCACCACTATCTTACTTTCTATGTGCTTGGTAGTAAGCCCACATTTTGCAAGAGCTGCTCTTATGTCTCTTTGATCCATCGAAGGGAATTCTCCCCATACTTCTTCTATACAAGTATTATAGTTTGCTTCCTTCATCTCTTGCTCGAAATATCCTATATACAAATAGTCCCCCATCTCAACTGAGCCAGAAACAGGCGGAATCTCACCTAGTATACTTCTTAGAAGAGTAGTCTTTCCAAGACCATTAGCTCCCATAAGAGCTATTTTTTGACCTCTTTCCATACGCAAGTTCAGTGGCTTTGAAAGTGGCTCATCATATCCTATCACAAGGTCTTTTGTTTCAAATATAAGCTTTCCTGATGCTCTAGACATTTTGAAGTTAAACTCTGGCTTAGGTCTATCTTTTGCTAGCTCTATTACATCCATTTTGTCTAGCTTCTTCTGTCTAGACATAGCCATATTTCTAGTTGCAACTCTAGCTTTATTCCTCTGAACAAAATCCTTCAAGTCCTCTATCTCTTGCTGTTGTTTTTTGTAAGCAGATTCTAGCTGGGATTTTTTGGCTTCATATACTTTCATAAAGTCATCATAGCTACCCACATATCTATCTAGCTTTTGGTTCTCCATATGGTAAATTAAGTTGATTACACTATTTAAAAACGCCATATCATGCGATATCAAAATAAAAGCATTTTCGTATTCCTGAAGATAACGCTTAAGCCATTCTATATGCTGTTCATCTAAGTAGTTCGTAGGCTCATCTAGAAGGAGAATATCAGGTTTTTCTAGCAGCAATTTTGCAAGCAGAATTTTTGTTCTTTGACCACCACTTAGGTCGTTTACTTGCTTATCTAGTCCTATATCAGCTATTCCTAGTCCTCTTGCTATTTCTTCAACCTTTGAGTCTATAATGTAAAAATCGTTATGGTCCAAAATGTCCTGTATGTTTCCTACATCTTCAAGCATTATATTTAGCTCGTTTTCATCGACATCTCCCATTTTCCCATAGATTTGGTTCATCTCTTCCTCTAGGTCATATAAATATTTGAACGCTCCTTTTAATGCATCTCTTATAGTCATACCTTTTTCAAGAACTGTATGCTGGTCTAGATAACCTACCCTCACACGTTTTGACCACTCTATGACTCCAGCATCTGGCTCAATCTGGTGAGTGATTATCTTCATGAAGCTGGATTTTCCCTCTCCATTGGCACCGATTAATCCTATATGCTCTCCTTTTAATAACCTAAATGACACATTGTCAAATATAGCTCTGTCTCCAAATCCATGACTCAAATTTTTTACATTTAAAATACTCATTAATTTTCTCCTTCTTTACATTATCCTATCTTACTTTTTATAGCTTTTTATCATCTACCTTATCAAGGTAGTCATTAATTTGCGGAATTACTGAAGCTATGGTTCCATCCACAAATGGATTCTTTAGATTTGCAACTTCCACTAGCTTTAAGAAAGACTCGCTTCCACCAGTTTCGCATAGTCTTACGTATTCGCTCCAAGCTTTTTCTTTATTTTCATTTTGCTTAATCCAGAATTGAAGTGCGCATACTTGAGCCAAAGTGTAGTCTATATAATAGAAAGGATTTGAAAATATATGTCCTTGTCTAAACCAGTACCCACCCTTTTCTAACAGCTCATTTCCTGCATAGTCTCTCCATGGAAGATAATTTTTTTCTATTTCTCTCCACTTTGCTTTTCTCTCATCAGCAGTAGCCTCAGGATTTTCATATATCCAGTGCTGGAATTCATCTACTGTCACTCCATATGGAATGAATAAAAGCGCTGAAGCAAGGTGAGAGAATTTGTATTTATCTACATCCTTCTCAAAGAACAGCTCCATCCATGGCCATGCAAAAAACTCCATACTCATAGAGTGAATCTCGCAAGCTTCTAATGTAGGCCACACGTATTCTGGCAGCTTGAAATCTCTGCTTTTAAATACCTGAAAAGCATGTCCTGCTTCATGAGTTAGTACATCTACATCCCCAGAAGTTCCATTGAAATTCGAAAATATAAATGGCGATTTATATTTAGGGAAGAATGTGCAGTATCCACCGCCATCTTTGCCTTTTTTAGCAACTAAATCAAGTAAATCATTGTCTCTCATATAGTTAAAGAACTCATCAGTATCAGCTGATAATTCCTGATACATTTTTGCTCCCTTGTCTATAATCCACTGAGGATTTCCTTTAGGCGTAGCGTTTCCAGTCAAGAACTCAAGAGGCTCATCAAAGTACAATAATTTTTCTAAGCCTAGTCTTTCTCTTTGACGCTCTCTTAGCTTTTGAGCTACTGACACTAGATGGTCTTTCACTTGTTTTCTATAGCCTTTTACCATATCGGCATCGTAGTCTGTTCTAGTTAGCCTTGCATAGCCTAATTCCACAAAATTTTTGTAACCTAATTTTGTAGCAATCTCATGACGTACTTTAACAAGCCCATCATATATTCTATCAAATTCTGCTTCGTTGTCTAAGAAAAATTTGCAGTAAGCTTCATTTGCTGACTTTCTAACCTCTCTATCAGAGGATTCCATAAAAGGTGTCATCTGAGATAGGTTTCTTTCTTCACCTTGAAACATTATCTTAGCAGAGGCTCTAAGCTTTGTATACTGACTTGCTAGCTTATTTTCTTTTTGCATATCCTCGATTATCTCAGGTGAAAAAGTTTTTAATTTCGTCTGAGCTATATCAAATATATATGAACCCCATTTTTTTTCTAGCTCAGCTTTAAATTTCGAATTCACTAAAGCTTCATAGTATTTACTAATCAGTCCTTCATATATCGGGCTAATTTCGTCTATATAATCATTTTGTTTTTCATAGTACTCATCTGTAGTGTCTAACGTATGTCTTACCTGAACTAAACTCGCTGCCGTTTCAAAATCTCTTCTTATCTCATTTATTTTCTCCATAACGCTGTCTTGCTCTTCAAAGCTGTCAGCCTTTACAAACTTGTCCAAAAGAATGTTAAAATCAGCTTCAATTTTTGTCATATCAGGTCTTTCATAAGCATAATCTTTAAATCCCATAATATCTCCTCCTAGAAACATCTTATTTATAAGCTTTAAAACTATATTACTTTAAATAATTTATCCATACAATATTATTTTTATGAATTGTTCAAATTATATGAATTTATAAAATTCCTAGTTCTTCAGCTAGTTCATTAAGATATGCCCATCTTTCCATCAGCTCTTCTAGTAATGAATTTAATCGTTCTTCTTCCTTTGTAAGCTCTGCTAGCTTGACAAAATCAGCTGCATTTTTTTCCATATCTATTTTTGTCTGAGCAAGTTTTGTTTCAGTCTGCTCTATCTTCTCATCTATAGTGTCAAATTCCTGCTGTTCTTTATAGCTAAACTTAGTTTTTGCTTTCGGTTTAGCTTCACTGCTTTTATCTTTATCCTTAAGTGAGGCCTTAACAGTCTCAGATGCTGTATCCTCTATAGTCTGTTTTTTCTTCTCACTGTAATCAGTGTAGTCACCAAAAGATATCTCTATATTACCATCACCTTCAAAAGCAAAAATTTTATCTGCTATTTTATCCAGGAAATATCTATCATGCGAAACAGTGATTACTGGTCCATTAAACTCGTCAATATAATCCTCTAATATAGCTAGTGTCTGAATATCCAGGTCATTTGTAGGCTCATCTAACAAAAGTACATTTGGGCCTTCCATAAGCACTGACAATAAATACAGCCTTCTTCTTTCTCCTCCTGAGAGCTTAGAAATAAATGACCACTGCATATCGCCAGTAAATAGAAATTTTTCAAGCATCATAGCCGCAGTAATCTTTGTTCCATCTGAGGTTTCTATATATTCAGCTTTATTTTTAATATATTCTATAACCCTTAGACTAGTGTCCATATCTATATTTTCCTGAGAATAGTAACCTATCTTTATAGTCTCTCCGATTTCTATAGTTCCACTATCTAGGTCTAGCTTTTTAGCTATTGCGTTTAGTAATGAAGATTTTCCCTCACCATTGTTTCCTACTATTCCTATTCTGTCACCTTTCAGCACTGTGTAAGCAAAGTTTTTTAATACTACCTTGTCTCCAAAGGATTTTGATATATCATTTATCTCAATTATTTTTCTGCCTAGTCTTTTTCCTGCCACAGATATATCTAGCTTTTCATCAGATGATTTGTCTATTTCAGTTTCAAGTACCTTAAATCTGTCTTTTCTAGCTTTTTGCTTGGTACGTCTTGCCTCTACACCTTTTCTCATCCAAGCAAGCTCGCTTTTATACAGGCTTTGCTTTTTTTCTTGAATACGCTTGTCATCAGCTTCTCTTTGAGCTTTTAGCTCTAGAAACTTAGTATAGGCTCCTTGATAAGCATGTAGCTTGCTTTCATCTAGCTCCCATATTTTGTTTACTACTCTATCTAGGAAATATCTATCATGGGTAACCATCAAAAGTGCACCTTTTCTGTTTGAAAGATAGTCTTCTAGATAGGTTATGGTTTCATTGTCTATATGGTTAGTAGGCTCGTCCAGTATCAGTAAGTCACAAGGTCTAATAAGGGCTCCTGCCATTGCAACTCTTTTTCTTTGTCCACCAGAAAGCTTCCCTATTTTTTTATCAAACTCCATAATCCCAAGCTTCATAAGTACTGTTTTAGCTTCACGCTCTATCTGCCAAGCTTCATTCAAATCCATCTTTGCATTTAGCTCCATAAGCCTCATTTGAAGCTTCGTATCACTTGGATTTTTTTCAAGGCTCGAGCTTACATTTTCATATTCTCTTAGTAGCACCATAAGAGGCGAGCTACCTTCAAATACTTGCTCTAAAACAGTAATCTCAAAATCAAAATCAGGATTTTGAGCTAGATATTCTATTTTTAAATTGCTAGATTTTATAAAGCTTCCTGCATCAGCTTCATCTATACCTGCAATTACTTTTAAAAAACTTGTTTTTCCTGTCCCATTAATCCCGATAAGACCTATCTTATCGCTGTCATCTATGCCAAAGGCTACTTTATCAAATAATTTCTTTTCTCCATATGCCTTAGAGAGACTTTCTGTTGATAACAAATTCATAACTTAAACTCCTACTCAAAAAAATTTATTTAAAGTTCCTATTTCAATTTATACACTAAGATTTTATTATACCAATTTTGTAAAGTAATTCATATATAAATCCAAAGAAAAACTCCCCCAGTTCTTATGAATGGGGGAGGATTAAACCTAGTTATTTGTCATTATCAAATCCTTGCTTTTTAAGTGAAGGATATACTTTAGGGTAATAAACTCTGCTATATAAATCCGATAGCTGTTTACTCCAGTTGGTATCTTTTTTTCCTGCTGAGCGTTCAAGCAAATAATTATGGATTATATCGTCATATACATCAATGTCTATCATCTGGTCTTTATTATAGGCTTCGTTGTGAACCACTGCTTGAAGAGGAAGTCTAGGCTTCTTTTCTTCTTTGCTTTCTGGAATTCCTATGCACAGTCCCACTATAGGATAAACATACTGAGGAAGCTCAAGTAATTCTATGACTTCTTCAGGCTCTCTTCTTACTCCTCCTATAGGAACTATTCCATATCCTAGAGACTCCGCTACCGCTATTGCATTTCCTGCGGCTAGTCCTACGTCTACAGAGGCTACCATAATGGATTCAACTGACTCTGTGATTTTCAATTCATTATCATTTTTCTTCGCTGCCAATTTAGCCCTATTGTAATCAGCCACAAAAACTAAAAACACAGGTGCTTCTGCTACCCAGCTTTGGTCTCCTGTAAGCGAGGCTAATTTATCCTTTTTTTCTTGGTCCTTTACTAAAATAATACTCCACTGCTGACCATTTACAGATGAAGGAGCTGCTTGAGCCGCTCTTAAAATCATCTCAAGATGTTTTTCATCTACAGGTTCTTGCTTGTATTTCCTTATTGAGCGATGTTCAGTTAGCACGTCATACACATGAGTCATCTCATATCACCTCATTATTATTCATCTAACCTTTACTTACCCCATTATGAATAAAAATAAACAAAAAAAACGAGGTCTAAGACCTCGTTATGTAACAATATTACTCTGGTTGAGGAGCGTCAACTGGACAAACACCTGCGCATGCTCCACAGTCGATACATGTAGCTGCATCGATAACATATTTGTCATCTCCTGCAGTAATTGCGTTTACTGGGCACTCTGGCTCGCAAGCTCCACAGCTGATACAAGAATCATTTATTACGTATGCCATATTAAATTCCTCCTTCAATTTTCTATAGAATAATTAACTTAGGTTGATTATATCATGCCTTATAATGTCTGTAAATACTGTATTCTAGCGATAATTTTTCTCATTTGAGTGACGATTATCGATAAAAAGTTTCAATTGTGTGACTATGTTTTGAAATAAATTAAATAAATCCATATTAAATTTATAGGATTAGTGAAGGAAAATTTTATAAAACTTGCAATAACTTATAATTTTTATACATATCTATGTTTTTATATGACTCATATTTAATCCGAAAGTGTCATACATTTAAGTAAAGTATGTTTATCTAATTCAGCTGTATATTTTGAATATTTAACTAACTGAATAGTTTGCAATTTCTTTATTCATAAACCCACTATGGCGAAGAAATTCTTTTAAAAAGCTGTTACAAATACATATCCTATATGTTATAATCTAAGTCAAGAGTGGGAAAACGTTATATATTAACTTCTTGTGGCTATAAGTGTCACTCTTTAAAAATTTATCTTTATGATAATACTTTAATAAATGGAGGAGAGATCGGAATGAAACAGTATATTAATGGTGTTTTCGAAAAGGTTAAAGCTAGAAACGCGCATGAACCTGAATTCCTACAAGCAGTAGAAGAGGTTTTTGTTTCTCTTGAGCCAGTACTTGCAAAAAGACCTGAGTGGGTTAAAGCTAACATTCTTGAAAGAATTGTTGAGCCTGAAAGACAAATCATGTTCAGAGTACCTTGGGTAGATGACAATGGAGCTATTCAAGTTAACAGAGGTTATAGAGTACAATTTAACGGAGCTATCGGACCTTACAAAGGTGGAATCCGTTTCCATCACACTGTTTACATAGGAATCATTAAATTCCTTGGTTTCGAGCAAATCTTCAAGAACTCACTTACTGGACTTCCAATAGGTGGAGGAAAAGGTGGAGCTGACTTCGATCCAAGAGGAAAATCAGATGCTGAAATTATGCGTTTCTGCCAAAGCTTCATGACTGAGCTATACAGACACATCGGACCAGATGTAGACGTTCCAGCTGGAGACATCGGAGTTGGTGGAAGAGAAGTTGGATATATGTACGGACAATACAGAAGAATCCGTGGAGCTTTCGAAAACGGCGTTCTTACTGGAAAAGGTATGTCTTATGGTGGTTCTCTAATCAGACCAGAAGCTACAGGGTTTGGAGTTACTTACTTCGCTAACGAAATGTTAAAGCATGAAGGAATGAATTTCGAAGGTAAAACTGTTTCTGTTTCAGGTTTCGGAAACGTTGCTTGGGGAGCATGTATCAAAGTTAGAGATCTAGGCGGAAAAGTTGTTACTCTTTCTGGTCCAGATGGATATATATATGATGCAGATGGTATTACTACTGATGAGAAAATCAATTTCATGGTAGAAATGAGAAACTCTGGTAGAGATAAAGTTCAAGATTATGCTGACAAGTTTGGTGTTGAGTTCTTCCCTGGCGAAAAACCATGGGGCAGAAAAGTTGATATCGTTATGCCTTGTGCAACTCAAAATGATATTCACTTAGAGCATGCTAAACTAATCGTTGACAACGGAATCAAATTCCTAGTTGAGGCTGCTAACATGCCTACTACTAATGAGGCTCTTACTTTCCTACAAGAAAAAGGAGTTCTTATCGGACCTGCTAAAGCGGCTAACGCTGGTGGAGTTGCTACTTCAGCTCTAGAAATGTCTCAAAACTCAATGAGATACAACTGGACTGCAGAAGAAGTTGACGCTAAATTACATCAAATCATGATCAACATCCATGACAACGCAGCTAAAGCAGCTGAAGAGTTTGGATTCGGATATAACCTTGTTGCTGGAGCTAACATCGCTGGTTTTGTTAAAGTAGCAGATGCTATGTGTGCACAAGGAGATTATTAATATTTAATTAATTCATAATTGAATTTCAAAAAGCACAGGCGAATTTGCCTGTGCTTTTTATTGTAAATAAATATTAATTTTAGAGTTAAATATCCCTATAAAAAATTTTTCGTAAAAAAGGAGCTGTTTTTAAACAGTCTCCTTTTTTATTTATATAGAAATTCGGTCTTAATTTTGTTGTTTATATAGAAGTTCTTATTTTATAGGTTTTTATTAGCTAAAAAATCGTTAAACAAAGTTCTATGATAATTTGTTTCTACATTTTCAGCATAAAGTATTTCTGATTGAGGCAAGCTGTATTTAGCTTGTGCTTCAAGCATCGCTCTACTGTATAGCTGAGGTGATTCGTTGATAGGCCAGAATACAGGTTTATCAAGATTTTCTAGTAATCCATGATATCCTGAAATTTCAAGACTTAAATCTCTTGTAATTTCATCTACACTAGCATACTTGCAGTTTGTGCTATAGGTATTCATAAGTCTCTTTAGAACTTCCCAGTTTGATAAACCAGTTGCTGGTTTTATAGCAGCTGATACTCTTTGGATTCTTCTTTCTGCAGAAGTTATAGTTCCATCAGATTCCACCATAACAGCCGCAGGGATTACCACATCAGCTATTTTAGCTAGATCAGTCATATGAGTATCATGAACCATAAGGAACTCTACTGCTGAAATTTCTTCAGGACTGATATTTTCCCCAAATACCATAAGCCCTTTTATTGAATTGTCTTTAACAAGTGCAAGCTTTGCTTCGCTGTCAATACTAATACCCATATCCACAAGACCTTGGCTGTTTGCGTATGGTCTAAGCTTTATAAAGCCTTCTCTTGCAGAACCAATGTGTCCAGATAGCATTACTATTGCAGAAATCAATCTTTCTGCATCAGCTGTAACATGAACACTGTCATATACTATCATAGCTTTCTTAGCTTTTAGGTACATAGAAGCTATCTCAGCAGCCTCATCTGATACAACTACCTTATCAAGATATGCTTTTAGCTCTTCCATTCCCTGTGCATTTATAGCATTTTGGCTGTTATCAGCTAGGTACTTAGCAATTTGCTTTAACATTTCAAAGCTACTGTCAGTGATTATACTCTTTTGAGCCCAATCATCCAGTTTATTTTTAGCATTATTTACATGAATTAAGTGAGCGCCTTTACCTACTGCTTCTTTAATCTTAAGTGCTGCTATGGTGTAATCTCTTTCGAAATCTCCACCTATAGCCATGATAAAGTTAGTATTAGATAGCTCTTCTATTAGATTTGGAGATGCATCATATGACAGGCTGTCTTTTAAGCCACTTCTTTTAGCTCCAAAAGAGAATATCTGCTCAGTTCCAAGTATTTCTTTTGCGAATTTCTTAGCCATGAAAATTTCTTCATTTGTATATCTTCCACTGATGCTAAGTCCCATAGAGTTAGCTCCATATAGTAGTGATATACTTTGAGCTCTTCTAGCTACATAAAGTATAGCTTCTTCGAAAGTAGTTTCTACCAATTCACCATTTTGTCTTATAAGTGGCTTAGTAATTCTTCCTTCGCCTAGATAAGAAGCAAATCCAAAACGACCTTTTGAACAAAGCAGTCCGTTGTTTACACTTTCTTCTCTAGTAGGAAGAGATCTAAGAAGTAAGCTTCCTCTACTTTCTAAATCTAGGTTACAGCCTACTGAGCACGCTGAGCACGCTGAATTTGTATGAGTTGTTCTAACAGGAACTGGCTTGTGTACAGGAACTCTTTCCATTAGAGCACCAGTAGGACAAACGCTGATACACTGTCCACAAGAGATACAATCAGTTTCTCTTAAGTTCTTTTCAAGAGCTGGCTTAACTATAGTGTCAAAGCCTCTGCTTACTAGTCCAAGAGCTGTGTTATCCATTACCTCATCACAAATACGAACACATTGTCCGCAAAGGATACATTTATTAGGGTCACGCTTGATAAATGGATGGTTGTCTTCATCCAAACGCTTGTGCATTTCTCCCGCAAATCTTTCAGGCTTAACATCGTATTCCTGAGAATGACGGATTAAATCACATTCAAAGTAATCGTGGCATCCGCACTCTAGACATCTAGTAGCCTCAGTTATAGCTTCTTGCTCAGTAAAGCCATGCACCACTTCTTCAAAGTTGTTTCTTCTAAGCTCAGGAGCCTCGTGTCCCATATGAGTTCTGCCTTGTCTTACTACCTCTGGGAAGCTGTCAGCTGTTATATCATCTCTTTTTACAAAGAACGGTTCTTTGTGAGGAATAAGGTTTCCTTTTAAGTATGAATCCATTACTCTAGCTGCGTATTTTCCATCAGCTATAGCCTGAATAGCAATAGCTGCTCCTTTATTAGTAGCATCTCCACCTGCAAATACTCCCTCTAGGTTAGTCATGAAGGTTTCAGGGTCGCTTACTATATTTCCACCTTTATTAAGCTCTAGCTCTTCAAAGCCGTCGCCTTTTAATCTTTGACCTATGGACATGATTACTGAATCTACATCTAGGATTTCTTCTTCGCCTTCTACAGGAACGACTTTCTTACGTCCGTCTGCTCCTCCTCCAACTACTTCCATCTTTTGAAGTCTGATTTGCTTCACTCTGCCATTTTCATCTCCGATGAACTCTATTGGGTTAAGAAGGAATTTGAATGTGATACCCTCTTCTTCAGCTTCTACTATCTCAACGTCAACTGCAGGCATATCCTCTTTAGTTCTTCTATATATTACATAAACTTCTTTAGCACCTAGTCTTATTGAAGTTCTTGCAGCATCCATAGCTGTATTTCCGCCGCCAATAACTGCAATTCTATCTCCTGTTTTGATAGGTGTGTTTATTGCGAAGTTAGTAAGGAATTTAATTCCTCCTATAACTCCATCTAAATCCTGACCTGGACAATCCAGCTTTGTACTTGTCCATGCACCTATACCTACATAAACTGCATCATATTTTTCTCTTAAGTAAGAAAGAGATACATCTTTGCCTATACGAACATTAGGCTTAAGCTCTACTCCCATGTTTCTTATGATATCTATCTCTGATAATAGCACTTCTTTTGGAAGACGATATAGAGGGATACCGTATTTTAGCATACCTCCAAACTCAGGCATTGCTTCGTAAATAGTTACGCTGTGGCCTTGAGATCTAAGATAGTAAGCAGCAGATAGACCACTTGGTCCCCCGCCTATTATAGCGATAGACTTACCTGTATCTGGTTTTATCTCAGGCATAAATGGCTCATCTTTAGCCAAATCTATATCAGCCGCAAAATATTTTAGCCAAGCTATAGATACAGAGTCATCTACTATGCCTCTTCTGCATGCTGTCTGGCATGGATGAGGACAAACTCTTCCTATACTTGCAGGAAGTGGCAGCTCTTTTTTTATGAGCTTGATTGCTTCTTCATACTGCTTGTTTGCGATAAGCCCAACATAACCTTGTACGTCAACATGTCCAGGACATCCATGAGTACATGGAGCTTTACAGTCTCCAGTATGGTCTGAAAGTAAAAGCTCTAAAGTAGTAGTTCTACTTTCTACTATTCTAGGAGTACTAGTTCTAATTACCATGCCATCTGCTATTTCAGTTGAGCATGAACGAACAAGTCTAGGATTTCCTTCAACTTCTACTACACAGATTCCACAGGAACCATAGTTTTTAATTTTTTCATCGTGGCACAATGTAGGGATTTCTATTTGATTTTGCTTAGCAACCTCTAGAATTGTGTGCCCAGGATAGGTTTTTATTTCTCTCCCATCTATATTAACTCTGATATGAGGCATATTCTCATTCCTTTCGCTCATTAGTTAACGCTGATTGCGTCAAATTTACATTTTTGGTAACACTGTCCACACTTAATACAAGCATCTTGATTGATTAGATGAGGCTCTTTTCTTTCACCAGAAATACAAGATACAGGACAGGCTTTAGCACACACTGTACACCCTACGCATTTTTCAGGATCAATCACATATTTGATTAATGCACTGCACTGTTTTGCTGTACATGTTTTATTATATATATGGTCTTCATATTCATTTCTAAAGTATTTGATAGTTGTAAGAACTGGATTTGGTGCTGTTTGTCCGAGTCCGCATAAAGAACCGTCCTTAACCTTGTAGCTCAGTTCTTCAAGTAGCTCTATATCGCCTTCTCTACCTTCACCTGCTGTGATTCTCTCAAGAATCTCAAGCATACGCTTTGTTCCGAGTCTGCAGTAAGTACATTTACCGCAAGATTCTTTGCAAGTAAAATCAAGGAAAAATCTAGCCATATCAACCATACAAGTAGTATCATCCATTACAACCATTCCACCAGAACCTACTATAGCTCCAGTTTTAGTAATTGATTCATAATCTACTTTTGTGTCTATAAGCTCTGCAGGCACACATCCACCAGATGGTCCCCCTAGCTGTACTGCTTTAAATGGTCTGTCTCCTACGATTCCTCCACCTACTCCATAGATAATCTCTTTTAGAGATATTCCCATAGGAACCTCAACAAGTCCACCTTTTTTAACCTTACCAGTAAGAGCAAATACCTTTGTTCCTCTACTTGTTTCTATTCCATACTTTGCAAACGCTTCCCCACCGTTTTTAATAATCCAAGGTACGTTAGCAAAAGTCTCAACGTTGTTTATATTTGTAGGTAGCTGCCAGTAACCCTTTTGAGCTGGGAATGGCGGCTTAAGTCTAGGCATTCCTCTTTCGCCCTCAAGTGATGCAATAAGAGCTGTTTCCTCACCACATACGAAAGCTCCTGCACCTGCTTTTATTCTTAGACTGAAGTTTCTTCCAGGTATTCCAAAGATATTTTCTCCTAAAAAGCCTCTTTCAGTTGCATCCTCTATGGCTTTTTGAAGTCTTAGAATTGCTAAAGGATATTCTGCACGCACGTAAACAATGCCTTCATCCGCTCCTATCGCAAATCCGCAAATCATCATACCCTCTATTAGGTTATGTGGATCTCCCTCAAGTACAGAGCGGTCCATAAATGCTCCTGGATCTCCTTCATCGGCATTACAAACTACGTATTTCTTTTGTCCAGCTGATTTTTTAGCCGCATCCCATTTAAACCACGTAGGAAACCCTGCTCCTCCACGGCCTCTAAGTCCTGATTTTTTTATTTCATCTATTACTGCATCTTGAGATTTAGATTCGTAGCAATTTTTTATAGCTTCATACCCACCGATGTTTATGTAATCGTCGATGGATTCTGGATTAATAACTCCGCAGTTTCTAAGCACTACTCTCGGCTGCTTTTCTAATCCTTCAGAATCTATTTCACTGATCATCTTATCAGCAAAATTTTTATAGTCTTCTAATATAGGGCGTACATCTTCAGGCATCACCTTTACAAATCTGTACATCTCGCCATTGTCATGAATCTCCATGATTGGCTCTAGGTGACACATACCTATACATCCAGTGATTTCATATTCGAACTGTATGTCTTTGATTTGCTCTAGCTCATCCATTACTTTGTGAGCTCCTGCTGCAAAACCACAGCTCCCTGCACCAACAAGAACCTTCATTTATTTACCCTCCATTTCGCTTTGGGCTTCTTTTCTTAAATTTCTAAGAACCTCTACTGTCTTTTCTGGAGTAAGCTTAGCATAAGTTTCCCCGTTAATCATCATAACAGGAGCCAAGCTACAGCATCCTAGACAGGCCACGTTAGTAAATGTAAATATTTTATCCAGGGTCGTTTCACCTTCTGTTATTCCAAGTTCTTCGCATATAGCTTTTTCTATTGTACTTGCACCGTTAACGTGACAAGCCGTTCCTTGACATAGCAAAATAAGATTTTTACCGACTGGATTCATTCTAAACTGCGTGTAAAAAGTTGCCACTCCGTAAAGCTTGGCTTCTTTCATACCGGTTTTTTGAGCAATATATGTAAGTGACTCTGACGGAATATAACCATATTCTTCCTGAACACCTTGAAGTATTGTTATAGTCGCGCCTTTAATCTTACCATATTTCTCGATAATCGGATCTATAAGGCTTAGATCCACTAGCTCACGTACTTCTTCTACCTTATTGCTGCAATTGCATGCCATATCGACACCTCACTTACTATAAATTAAATACGGTATATCTAGCTTTAGTATATCATATTTAACCATGATTGCTATATAGAATTTCTATAGGAAAATTAAAATTTAAGTTAAGTTATTTAAGTGATTATAATTATCATTGTATACAATACACAGCATAAAAAAAGGACTCAAATGAGTCCTTTTTTTATTTTAATAGTATGTTACATTAAACCATCGTTCAGCATATATGATAGCACATATAAACTTTCTGATAAATTTACTTCTTCTACCTTGATATTCTCTGGCACAGTGATGTCCATAGGTGCAAAATTCCAAATACCTTTGATGCCGTACTCGATTAATTTGTTGGCAGATTCTTGAGCTTTTTCTTTAGGAGTACAAATCACTGCTATAGTGATGTCTTCCTTCTTAATAAACTCTTCCATTTTTTCTACATCCATTACTTCTAGGTCTTGGATTTTGATTCCTACTAATCTAGGGTTGATGTCAAATAAGGCTTTTACTTTAAAGCCAGATCTTCTAAAGCCACTGTAATTAGCAAGAGCCTGTCCTAAGTTTCCTGCTCCTAAAATTATTGTGTTGTAAGATTTATCAAGTCCCAAAATTTTGCTTAGCTCATTATATAGCTCTTCTACATTGTAGCCGTATCCTTGTTGTCCAAAACCTCCAAAGTTATTAAGATCTTGCCTGATTTGCGAAGCTGTAAACCCTATAATTTCACTAAGCTCCTTAGATGAAATTCTGTACACTTCCTTATCCAAAAGATCAGCCAAATATCTGTGATATTTAGGCAGTCTCCTAATAACAGCCATTGATACTTTTTTAGACATTTATTTTTCCTCCATATCGATATGAACTTTCTGTTATTTTGTTACAATTATAAAGATTTAACATAACTTTGTCAATTTCATTTACTTATGACTCTCAGTGATGACTTCTTACTATATAAACCGGCCATATGATATAATATTGCTTGATACTAGAGTTATTACCCTGTAAAATAGTATCGTTAACGTTAAAACGAAAACTTTTTACAAAATAAATATACTACTTGATAAAACGTACAATAAGACCTTCACTCATTAAGGGGATAATGAGTTTCTGGAACCTGATTGTGTTTACAATAAAAAGTTATTATTTTCAATAATCTGATAACTATTTATAAATATATATTTTATAAAGTGTATAAATATTAGTAGCAATTGATAATATTTTATCACAAATTGAAAGGTTTAGGTTAAATTTTATGATATCTATAGCAATGAATAATATAAAAAAGAGCTTTGGGGTCGATGTCATACTAGAGGATATCTCGTTTACAATAAATGAAGGCGAACGAGTGGCACTAGTAGGGTCAAACGGCACAGGAAAAACCACCCTCTTTAAAATCATAACCAAGGAAGTAGATTATGACTTAGGAGATATTTTTTATGCAAAGGATTTGTCCATTGGATATCTCTCTCAGCATGTGGATATAGAAAACGACAACACTTTAATAGAAGAAGTGCTTACGGTTTTTGAAGAGGTTATGCTTCTAGAAAAGGAAATCAGAGTGCTAGAGCACGACATAGCTGAAGCTGGTTCTTTAGAAGACCACGATAAGCTAGACAGACTTATGAAGCAGTACACAAAGAAAACCGATGAGTTTACAAAAATTAACGGCTATGCATATAATTCAGAAGCAAAAGGCATACTTATCGGCTTAGGCTTTAAAGAAGAGGATTTAAGCAAAAAGGTAAGAATGCTTTCAGGAGGAGAAAAAACTAGAGTAATGCTAGGAAAGCTACTTCTAAAAAAGCCTGATATACTACTGCTTGATGAGCCAACAAACCACCTAGACACCGATTCTGTGCAGTGGCTAGAGGCTTTTCTACGTCAATATAGAGGAACTATCTTCGTGATATCCCATGACAGATATTTCCTAGACCAGCTTACAAATAGAACCTTTGAGCTTTTTAACAAGTCTATTCGAGTATATAATGGCAACTATTCCTATTATGTTTCGCAAAGAGAAATCCAAGCTGAGCTAGATGAAAAAGCCTACGAAGAAAATCTAGCCGAGAGAAAACGCCAACAAGAAGTAATAGACCAGCTAAAGGCTTTTGGAAGAGAAAAACAAGTAAAACGTGCTAGAAGTAGAGAAAAGCTTCTTGATAAAATGGATGTAGTAGAAAAGCCAAACTACATGAAAAAACGAGCTAAGATTACTTTTGAGCCTTCAGTTAAAAGCGGTAAGGATGTATTAAAAGCAAGAGGCTTAAGTAAGTCATACGGAGAAAGATGTCTATTTCAAAACGTGGATTTGGATATATACAGAGGAGAAAAAATTGCACTCATCGGAGCCAATGGAGCTGGAAAATCAACTTTATTTAATATACTTCTTGGAGTAGACAAAAGCTTTGATGGAGATATAGATTTTG
This sequence comes from Acetoanaerobium sticklandii, assembly GCF_000196455.1. Taxonomy (NCBI): domain Bacteria; kingdom Bacillati; phylum Bacillota; class Clostridia; order Peptostreptococcales; family Filifactoraceae; genus Acetoanaerobium; species Acetoanaerobium sticklandii. The sequence continues at coordinate 2,425,404 of NC_014614.1, forward strand.
GAACCAATGTGTATCCAGTTTATTTTGACCAGGAAAGAGATGATTTACAGCCTGATAAAACTGTGCTTGAAGAAGTGTGGTCTACCTATCCTAACTTTACAGAAACAAAAGTAAGAAATATGCTAGGAGCTTTCCTGTTTACAGGAGACGAGGTATACAAGCTAATAGGAACCTTGAGCGGAGGCGAAAAAGCTAGGATTTCGCTGCTTAAGCTCATGCTTTCAGATTCAAACTTTTTATTTCTAGACGAGCCTACAAACCATCTTGATATAGAATCTAAAGAAGTTCTTGAGGATGCTATCACTAACTATGAAGGAACTGTGTTTGTAATCTCCCACGATAGATATTTTTTAAATAAGGTACCTGATCAAATCCTAGTATTAGAAGACCAGAGCGTAAAAAGCTATCTAGGCAACTACGATTACTATATCGAAAAACGTGCAGCTGAAAAAGCTGCTCTAGAATTTGCTAATCAAAGCGAGGATACTACTACCAAAACTCAGCTTAAAATCCAGCGCAAGAAGGATAAGGAAAAAGAAAAAGAAGAGAAAAAACTAAAAAAACAAATCACAGAAACTGAAGAAGCTATTCATAATACTGAGCTAGAAATCGAAAATCTAAATGAACTGCTTTGCCTTGAGGAAATATATTCAAATCCAGAAAAAGTCAAAGAAGTGACAGAGCAAAAATCAGACAAAGAAAAAATCCTGCATGAGCTTATGAGCACTTGGGAAATGCTACTCGAAGCCCAGCAGGATTAAATATCTATTTGTCGCCTAGCCTAAGTCCTGGCTTTGCGTTTAAATCTAGAGAAGAAGTATAACCATTAACATATTCATAATATCCTGCACTGCCTATCATAGCAGCATTGTCAGTGCAAAGCATAAGAGGTGGATAATAAAAATCTATCTCTTCTTTTTTGCACATAGTTTCTAACCTCTCTCTTAGAGCGCTGTTTGCAGACACTCCTCCAGCTATGGCAGCTTGCTTTAGCCCATGCTCCTTACAAGCACGAATGAGCTTTGCTGATAGCACTTCTATTACAGCTTCTTGAAAGGATGCCGCAACATCAGCTTCATTTATAGGCTCAGCTTTCATTTTCATACCATTTAGATAATTTAGCACTGCTGACTTTAATCCAGAAAAACTAAAATCATAGGAGCCTTCCTCTAGGTAGGTACGTGGAAAGCTAATAGCATGAGGATTTCCTTCTTTTGCAAGCTTGTCTATTAATGGTCCTCCAGGGTAGCCTAGCCCTATTGCCCTTGCTACCTTATCATAGGCCTCTCCAGCCGCATCATCTCTTGTCCTTCCAAGTATTTCATATTTGCCATAATCAGCGACCTTTACAAGATGAGTATGTCCCCCAGATACCACAAGGCAAATAAATGGTGGCTCTAGCTTTTCATGAGCGATGTAATTGGCCGCTATATGCCCCTCTATATGATGGACTCCTACCAGTGGGATGTCTAAGGCATAGGCTAGAGCCTTTGCACTTGCTAGACCCACTAAAAGTGCTCCCACAAGCCCTGGTCCATAGGTTACACTTATGATATCCAAATCTCTAAAGCTAACCCCTGCAGTATCAAGAGCTTCCTTTATCACTGGATTTATATCTTGAACATGGTTACGAGAAGCAACCTCAGGTACTACGCCCCCAAATTTTTTGTGTATATCAATTTGACTCATTATAATATTTGATTTTACTTCTCTGCCATTTTTAAGCACAGCAGCTGAGGTTTCATCACAGCTAGTCTCTATAGCAAGACTCAGTATATCCTTCATTTAACCTAACTCCTTCATAGACTTCCACATGATAATCGCATCTTCCTTGTTATCTTGATAGTATTCCTTACGAATACCTGCTATCTTAAATCCGTATTTGGCATATAAATTCTTGGCAGTTTCATTAGATGCTCTGACTTCCAATGTCATCTCAGCTATATCTATTTCCCTAGCCTTTTCAATCAAAGCCTCTACTATCATATTTCCAAGTTTTTTTCCTCTATACTCAGGATGAACAGCAATATTCGTGATATGGGCTTCATCTAGCACCTTCCAAAGTCCCCCAAAGGCAACTACCTTTGAAATTTCCTCGTCTACTATTACTTTGTAATATGCCAGATTATTTTTTAGCTCATCTACAAAAGCCTTTTTGCTCCAAGTATCTGTAAACGATAAAGTTTCGACTTCATAAACTCCATCTACATTATCCTTATTCATATCGTAAATCTTAAAATCACCCATTGTTTACCTCTTTGCTCATACGCTCTTCAAATTGAATCTCTGCTTGAGATTTTCTTAGGTAGACAGGAACTGCAAAACCAGTCTTTCCAAGTAAATAGTCCCTCTGTGCTAGCTCACATACGCTAGATGCTCTTACATACCTTACTGCTCTTTTTGCTTTTTTTACATTGAGTGGTAGCTCTTCATTTATAAAAACAGCATCTCCTAGTAGTAGCACTTTATCATAGGATTCCAGCTTTTTAATTAGATCTTCCTTTTCAAGTACATCTTCAGCTTCTAAAGCCTTAAGCTCTGAATTTTCAAATCTATATGCATTAAAATAGAACCTATCTCTTTGAGCATCGAAAGTCGATACTATTGTGTAAGCTGTCTCTCCTGCTGTATATGCCATAGACTCTAGACTAGATATCCCAACTACTGGAATATCTAGAGCCATAGCCATAGCATTTGCCGCGGCTACACCTATTCTAATTCCTGTAAATGAGCCAGGCCCCACGCTTACCCCTATAAGGTCTATGTCTGACATCTTAAGCTCTAAATGAGAAAGCAAGCTGTCTAAAAGCGGCATCATCTGCTCAGAATGAGTCAGCTTGTGATTTAAAGTAAACTCACCCTTTAATAAATCATCGTCCATCACCGCAACAGATAAGGACGATGATGAAGTATCTATTCCTAATATCTTCACTCCTCAATCAGCTCCTTTACTAAATCCTCATACCTTGCTCCATGAGGTGTAAGTCTCATGTTTCTGCCCTCTTTTTCCGTATATAGAAGCTCTATATCTAGCCTTTCCTTTGGAAGAATGCTCTCAATTAAATTTGCCCATTCTATGATGCAGACTCCTCCTCTAGCTAGATATTCATCAAAGCCTATGTAATACATTTCCTCTTCATCAGCTATTCTGTACACATCAAAATGAAATAGTGGAAGCTTTCCTTCATATTCCTGAACTATAGTAAAGGTAGGACTGGTTATATAGTCTTCTATCCCCATTCCTCTCGCTATAGATTGAGTCATCATAGTCTTTCCAGCGCCCAAATCTCCAGTTAAAGCTAAAACATCATTGGGCTTTAGAAGCTTTCCTATCTTTTCACCTATATATTTAGTCATTTGCTCATCTATTAAATAAATCATATCTTCTCCTAGTTTTCAAAAATCAAACATATTAAACCTTAACCTTAGTATTATAACAAAAATAGGCAAAAAATAACATCCACTCTCTTTATAATTAATTTTAGTAAGCCAGAATATACTTAAAACCTAGTTTTTATAACCAATTTTTTACACAATAAAAGCTCTTCTTAATTTAGACTATGGAGAGTAGATAACTAGTCTTAATAAAAAGAGCTGTTGGTGCAAATATAAAGTTTAAAAATAATAACCTTGTCTATAGTTTAATCAACTACTAAATCTATTGATTCTGTGATTAATAGCTTTATTAATCCAGTAGCTGCTTATCTTTTCTTTAAAATCGGCGTAACCTTTTTATAAAGTAAGGCAGTAACAACTGATATTACTATACCTTTGAAGATATTAAACGGAATTACTCCGTAAAGCACTAGAGTTAATTTATCGTGGATTGCTGAGTTTACAACTGTTCCTAGGTTGATAATAACATCTATCGGCATGATATTTGAGTAAAAAGGAATGATTAGGAAATAGTTTGAAAGTGCTCCCACCATAGCCATAACTATAGTTCCTGCTATACTTCCGATTATTGCACCTTTTTTACTTCTCATAGCATGGTATATACTGCTTGAAACTAATACAAATGAGCCTCCAACTATAAAGTTAGATATCTCTCCTACTCCGCCTGTGCTGTTATCAAACATAAAGTGTAGAATGTTTTTAATCAGCTGAATCATTATTCCTGCTACTGGACCTAGAGCAAATCCACCAATAACTGATGGGATATCTGCAAAATCAATCTTTAAAAAAGCTGGAAATATAGGTAGTGGTAGATTCATAAACATTAGTATAAAAGACATTACTCCAAGTATAGAAATCTTTACCATGTTAGATGTACTGATAGCTTGCTTTTTTGTTACTGCTTTTTCCATTATAATTCCTCCTAAAAAATATAAGTAAGATATAATTAAGAAGATAAGTCTCTGCCTATACGCAACCACATATTGCAAATAATGTCAGAAACCCTTTTACTATTTAAAATTAAAAAAGCCTGGAAATAAAATTATCTCCAGGCTTACTAATAGCGTAATAAATAGCTTATCTTCTCCCATCCAGACTTTACTGTCGGTCTTGGAATCTCACCAAGTCAACTGCCTATGCAGCTCGCGGACTTTACCGCCGGTCGGGAATTTCACCCTGCCCTGAAGAAATATTAAGTTGTATATTTATAGTATACCTATTTGCTCTATAATTGTCAATGATAATCATTAGTCAAACTTAATCTTATTAAGCTTTTTTCATGGAAAGTGATACCTTGCCTCTTTGTCTATCTATATCAATTACTCTGACCTCAACTACATCTCCTACAGACACAACCTCCATAGGATTTTTCACATATTTGTCAGATAGCTGGGATATGTGAACTAGACCATCGTTTTTGATACCGATATCCACAAAGGCTCCAAAATCTACTACATTACGAACTGTACCTTGAAGTATCATTCCTATTTCTAAATCCTCTAGCTTTAAAATATCAGATCTAAGTATAGGCGCCATTGCTCCCTCATCTCTGATATCACGCCCAGGCTTAGAAAGCTCTTTTACTATATCTCTAAGTGTAGGAAGTCCTATTTCCAGCTCCTGCGCTATATCTCTTAGGCTTAGCTCTTCTACTTTTGAAGTAAACTCAGTTTTTTCTGGATACTGAGCATCCTCTTTAGATATGCCCATCTTTTCAAGTAAGGCATAAGCCGCCTTGTAAGATTCTGGATGCACTCCAGTTCTATCTAGAACCTCGCCAGATTCCTTTACTCTTAAAAAGCCTGCACACTGCTCGTATGCAGCAGGGCCTAATCTTGCAACCTTAAGCAATTGCTTTCTAGTAGAAAACTTTCCATTTTCATCCCTGTATTTTATGATATTTTTAGCTATCGTTTTATTTATACCAGCTACATATGAAAGAATAGCATAAGATGCTGTGTTCAAATCTACGCCTACACGGTTTACACTGTCCTCTACTATTCCAGTAAGCACTTCTGAAAGTCTCTTTTGATTTACATCGTGCTGATACTGGCCTACGCCTATATGCTCTGGGTCTATTTTTACTAGCTCTGATAGAGGGTCTTGCAATCTTCTTGCTATAGATACAGCTCCACGAATTGATACGTTAAGCTCTGGAAGCTCTTCCTCTCCTAGTGCAGATGCTGAGTAAACTGATGCTCCAGCTTCACTTACTATTATAAAGCTTACTTTTCTTGAGCTTTCTTTTACTATATCAGCAACTATAGCTTCAGATTCCCTAGATGCTGTTCCATTACCTATCGCAATTATATCTATATTGTGTTTATCAATTAACTTAAGTATTTCTTTCTTAGTTTCCGCTACTTTATTTTGTGGCACTGTAGGATACACTGTTGTGGTATCTAGAACCTTCCCTGTCTCATCAACTACAGCTATCTTACAGCCAGTACGGTAAGCCGGATCCCAGCCAAGTACAGTTTTTCCATAAAGTGGAGACTGCATAAGAAGGTTTCTAAGATTCTCGCCAAAAACAGCAATAGCTCTCTCTTCTGCCATCTCTGTTATGCTAGTTCTTAGCTCTCTTTCTAGAGAGGGAAGCATCAATCTATTTAAGCTATCCTTTATAGTATCTGCCATGACAGCTTTATGGATATCAGATTTTATGTAAGCTCTTTCTGATACCTCAGTTATCTTTTCTAGAGGATAGTTTAACTTAACTTTTAAGATATCTTCTTTTTCACCACGGTTCACTGCAAGTACTCTGTGGGCTGGCATCTTACTGCATAGCTCAGAGTATTCATGATACATTTTGTATACTAGGAAGTCTTCTTTTTCTTCACTTCCTTTTTTAGCAGATGCTTCAAGTACCGCTTCCTTAAATACTATAGCTCTAAGCTTCTTTTTTAGCTCAAAATCGTCAGCAATAGTCTCAGCAACTATATCCATAGCTCCTGCTATTGCATCATCTATACTAGCTACACCTTTTTCTTCATCTAGGAAACTTTCTGCTTCTTTATATACATCCTTTTGTCCTAGAATCAAAATTTCACTAAGAGGCTCAAGACCTTTTTCCCTAGCAACAGTGGCTCTAGTTCTCTTTTTCTGCTTAAATGGTGCATAAATATCTTCGACTTCTTGAAGAGTAGTTGCTAACTCTAGAGATTTTTGTAGCTCTTCAGTTAGTTTCCCTTGCTCTTCGATTAGTCTTTCTACCTGCTCTTTACGCTCGGTGAGATTCTTTAGATATTTAAGTCTCTCATCAAATTGTCTAAGAACAGTATCAGTCATTTCACCTGTTTGTTCTTTCCTATATCTGGCTATAAAAGGAATCGTCTTTCCTTCGTCTATAAGAGCAAGTGTGTTTTCTACCTGAAAAGGCTTAAGATTAAACTCTTGCTGCAATATTTTAACTATATCCATAACTGGCTCCTTTTGCGACAGATGCTAGATTTGCTCTTAAATTTTTTAGCCCTTTTCCCAATCCTTAGAATCTGAATAGACAGAAACATCGCTCTTTCCATAAGTCATACCCGTATATACAGAGGCTTTTTCAGATTTAGATTGGTTACTTTGCACTTTTTGTGATTCTAATTCCATTAGCTTTAGAGATAGCTCTCTCCAGCCATCTCTAAGAGGAATAATTATCTTTATAGCTTCATCAATCGCAGCTATATTATACCTCATAACTCCGTCTGTCATCAACTTGTTGATATAAAGATAAAGCTGCTTTGTAGTAAGAGACACCTCATCTTCCTCTATTCCAAGCGTTGCCGTAAGATGAGCTAGAATCTCTCTGTTATGGTCTACTTTTTCATTCAATATGTCTTTTTCTTTTAAATTTATAGCTTCTTTTGCATCCTGAAGATTTTCAATAAGTGCTTCATATGCCAAAGCAACCATTTGTTCGCCTGAATAGGTAGCTATTTTTACCGCCAGTTCATCTTTATATGACATTAAAACTTACCTCCAGTTTACTATCACATTTTAATATATCTTAAATTAATTCATTAAGCATTAAGAAGCTTTAACATCATCTGTGGCTGCTGATTCGCTTGAGAAAGCATAGCCGTTCCCGCTTGCTGAAGTATATTGAACTTAGTAAACTCGGACATTTCAAGTGCCATATCAGTATCGAGAATTCTAGAACGAGCTCCAGTCAAGTTCTCAGCAGTGTTATCAAGGTTTGCAATAGTTTTTTCTAATCTGTTTTGGTATGCTCCAAGCTTAGAACGCTGATCAGATATTTTTGAAATTGCGGCCTCTAGCGTAATAATAGCATTATTAGCTGTAGTATTTGAATCAACTTGTATAAGCACTGTAGCTGCAGAAGTTCTTAAATTTAGTTCTTCAGCATTCATTTTATACAAATCTATAGCTACCATCTGATTGGCATTCGCTCCATTTTGAATTAATACTTGCATTCCTGTAAATGGCACAGCCGTTGATGTGATGCTTAGATTTCCATTAAATAAATTAATACCGTTAAACTCAGTATTATTTCCAATTCTATCAATTTCCTGAATAAGCTGATCTATTTCATCTGCAATAGCATCTCTGTCTACATTTTGGTTTGTATCATTTGCAGCCTGTACTGCTAATTCTCTCATTCTTTGAAGCATAGCATGTACCTCATTAAGAGCGCCTTCAGCTGTTTGAATTAAAGAAATTCCATCTAAAGAGTTTCTAGATGCCATTTTAAGGCCTCTAATCTGAGCATTCATTTTTTCAGATATAGCAAGTCCAGCCGCATCATCAGAAGCTCTGTTAATCTTCGTTCCTGAAGAAAGCTTTTCAAGGTTTCTAGCAGAAGCCATACTGCTTCTCTCTAACATTCTATGTGAGTTAAGTGCTGCTATATTTGTATTTATTCTCATTTTAATTTTCCTCCTAAGTTTTAATCACTGGTTTATCTATCGACATTTATAGTCTATTTCTTAACGTTCATATGGTTTAAATTGTCTATTTTTTCTATGAAAGCGAGTACCTTTGCAACTATTTCGTAAAGCTCTACAGGTATTTCATCCCCTATAGCTACTGCCATCAAGGATTCGAGGAGTTCTTCATCAAAATACGTTGCCACTCCGCTTTCCTGAGCTTTTTCTATTATTTTCTCTGCTACATAGCCTTGACCTTTTGCTGATACTATGGGTGCTCGTAGCTCATCCTCATAAGTTACGCTTACAGCTTTTTTTAGTTTCTCTTTATTTGCTTTCATAGCTACACCTTCAAATCCAGTCCTGAAGGAAGCTGCTTAGCAGTTTCTTCTACAAATGATATTTTTGCTGTATCCTCATCACCTGAAAGTTCAACTTTCTTGAGCTCATAACCTATATTTTGCAGAAGATTTTCCAGCGAAGTCATTTCATTTTTTATTGATGAAAGTACATTTTCTCCTGCTGAAATCTTTACAGCTACGCTTTTATGCTCCACTTTCAAATAAAATCCGAGATCTCCAAGTCCTTTAGTGCTTAAATCCATGAGTATGCTCATATCCTCTGGGTCAATTTTATCTTTTTGCTTAGGTGTTTTTACAAAAACATTGGCCTGAGAACCTTCTTGATTCATATAAAATGGAATCTGTAGCATGGATTCTCCTTTTGAGGCTTTGCTGCTTTCTTTTATGTGTTCACTCATCTGTCTTAAATATTTTTCAAAAACCTCTTTATCTTCTTTTTTTAGAGTTTTAACTATTTCTTCAGCTTCTTTCATGTGCTGATAAAACATAGTCATATTCTCTTTAGTAGTTTCTTTCGTAAGATTGTTATTGTTTTCAAGAGTTTTAACTACTGTCTTCATGACCTTGGTCAAATCTCCTAAATCTTTTCTTTCAGCTTCTTCAATAATTTTATCTACTAGCTGGGTAACCATTGATTTTGGTTTTAAATTATCTGCCATGCTCATTACTGAGCGCATACTATTTATGCTAGGGTTTTTTACTATATCTGCACTTAGCTTAGAACTATCAAAACTGCTCATAGTAGAAAGGCTATATTGACTACTTCTATACTCGTACTGCTCGACATAAGCACTCATATTTCTTATATCGCTTCTTAGAGGGTCAATCCCTTCGTTTACCATAGAATAAATATGAACTGCTCTTATATTGACTCTTAGATACTGGTAATGCTTATATGCTTCAGTTTTATTGCTATCTCCTGAAGTTAATGAATTAATATTTGCTGTATCTGTACTTACTTCAAACTCCATAGAAGTCAAGCTTACTTGATAGTTAAAGGCTCTTGGTACTATATTCGCTCCTCTTCCTATATCAAGTAGACTAATATTTGAGGTATATGAACTAATCTGCGCAGTATCTAGAGATTCTACACTTTGAATTATAGCCGCTGCTCTTAGCACTACTGTATCTGCATGAGACAGCACTTTTAGCTCTCTAGCTTGACTAAATAAAAATTCATATCCATCGCTGTTTTTCTTGTCAGAAATTAAATTCACTAGCTTTACGTTTTCGTCTACTATTTTATCCTTTGAAATACTATTTACAGCTTGAATCAGCTTATTGGCTTTTAATATTTCTTCTTGAGTAAACTGGTTTAAGCTTATCAGCTCTAGTTCTTGCTGAAATTCTTTCACCATATCTAGCAAGCTTTTTAAATCCTTGGAGCCTAAATCTAATCCCTGCTTTATAAGGTAAGCAGCCGTATCCTTATCCATGAGTTTTTGAAGCTCTGATAGAATCTCACGTAATTCTTTTATACTCTCTACTGCTTCTTTAGTTATACCTTGATTATTTCTAAGCAAATCCTTAGAAATATCAATATCAGCTTCACTAAGCCCTATATCCTTTATAAATCTCTTTATTTCATTTTCCATATTACTTAAATCATTTTCGCTTAGAGGTCTCACTGAAGATGCACCGTAAGCCACGCTATTTGACGAGGCTGATGCAATTGATGAGCTTTGAATATAGTTTTTAAGCTTGTAAAGCACATCTATACTCACATCTTCATTTAATTTAATCGCATCAATCAAAGTCTTATTGTCAATATCTTTAATATTGTGAAGCTTTGAAAATACATCGTGTATATTATCAATATTCGATTTATTTATCTCAATGCCCATTTTTGACAATGCTCTAATTGAATCTAGAACATCCTTGCCCATATCTACACCATAAATCTCTTTAGCTAGTTTTCTCGCTTCATCATAAGACATATCTTTCGACATATATGCCTTGAAAACTTCAGTTTCTAATGATGTAATATCATTTTTAGATATATCATTCATAGCTGATTCTATTTCCCATACAGACATATTATCTAGGTCGTATCCTGCGCCCTGAAGCTTTGCTATAGCATCTAGAGTAAGATTTGCTCTAAGATTTTCCATAGTTTTTTTCACGGCCACATATCTTTCAATATTTTCTTTGGTTATAGGGATTTCAAATCTTTTTAAGTTTTTTATTGCATCTTTATTTTCGTCAGTTGTTTTTAGTCCCAAATCCTTTAGCTTAGCTTCGTCAGTCACTTCTTCTTCTTTTTCTTCTGTAATTTTATCCTCGCTTACTACTTTTAGAGATTCTATATCTCTTCTTTTAATTTCCAGTAACTGTCCTTTAGAAATTTCTACTTCTTTCTTAAGAACTAAATCCATTACTGTTCCATTTTTATCTTCTATTCTTAAATTCTTTCCATCCTTGGAAATTACTTGGCCCTCAATGACCCTGTTAGATGGCAAGCTCATATATGCTTCACTTATATTTTTTGATGAGATATTGCCCGTTGACGAGTATCCTTGAATCACTAACTATCACCTTCTTTTGTTTTGAATAAATCCACACTATCTTTATCGGAAACTCTTTCAAATCTCTTGATATCAACCTTTGTCCTATGCTAGGCATATTGGACTATTGATTATAAATGGATTAAAGAATATTCTTTAAAGTGCCGATAAATATTTACGAATATGTATGTAAAGTATTTTTAAAACTAGGAGGATACCATGCAAGGAGCTAACGGAGTAGGAATTAAGGGTATACAACAGCTTCCCCTAGCTACTAATATAAAATTAGAAGGTAAGTCAGCCATCAAAGAGGCTTCTAGGTCTGATTTTTTGGAAAAATTCGAGAAGATAAAATCTGAAAATGTAAAAGAAGAGCTTGAAAATATATTTGGAAAAATTACTGAGCAAGCTGATAAGATTGGTGAAAAGATGTATTTAAAGGATATTTTGGAATATAAAAAGCTCGTAAAAGAGTTTCTAAATGTTGCAACCCAAAATTCTCATCAATTCCAAAATCAGAATTTTTTAGATAGAAGAGGTCGTCATAGAAATTACTCTATAGTAAAAACTGTAGATAGAGAGCTCGATACTCTAACTAGAGAATTTATTAATGGTCAGATAGACCATATGGGAGTCCTAAAAAAAATCGACGATATCAGAGGAATGCTATTAGATATTATGATGTAACCATTCTAAACCATATTATTAACTTCATATCTATTTATAGAATTATATAATTCAAGCCATCTATAAGAGGACGCTCCTCAATATAAATGGCTTTTTATTTTATCTCATTTTTTCTTTTGTATAATAGGCTATCCCTATAGCTCCTGGGCCTACATGAAGCCCTATAACTGGGCCTATATCGTGAATAGCTATGGTTTTAATAGGAAGAATTTCTTTTAACTTTTCTGCTACTAGCTTTGCTTCATCTATGCAGTTTATATGATGAACCACTAGTTCCTCAAGCCCTCCAAAGTCTTTGGCATCCTCAAGGATTTTTTCAATCATCTGAGTTACAGCTTTTTGCTTTGTCCTCACTTTTTTGTATATGCTAGTTATTCCATCTTCTACGGTTAAGATTGGAATGATTTTAAGAAGGTTGCCAAGTATAGCTCCAGCTCTTCCTATCCTTCCACCTTTTTCTAAATACACCAGATTATCAGGTATGAATAAAAATCTGCTTCTGTCTATATTGTCTTTGGCTTTTTCTACTATTTTATCTAAAGAAAGCCCCTCTATAGCTGCCTTTGCCGCAGCAAGCACTGCAAATCCCAGCTGCATACAGTTTGATTTAGAATCTACTACCTCTATTTCTGCATCAGGAAGCTTTTCTAATACCATGTTTTTTGCCATAAGTGCACTTTGGTAGGTTCCACTCATATCCGATGAAAGAAAAACTCCAACTGCACTATCTCCACTAGAAACTATATCATAGAAAGCCTTTACTAGCTCTCCTATAGGTGGCTGAGAGGATTTAGGTATCCCTTTTTTATCCATGAGATTGTAAAAGTCCTCATTTGAAATTTCGGTTTCTCTATAGCTTTCATCTCCAAAATCAACACTTAGAGACACCTGATTAATGTTGTATTTTTCAAGGAGCTGCTTTCCCATATAGCTGGTACTGTCAGCGATAACTCTAGTACCCATGCATTTTCCTCCTCATATGTTACAATTCATCTGTCTTTAGCTAGGCTTAACTTGGTTTTCTTTAAGATAAGCATTGATAAAAGGCATTATATTTCCATCCATTACTGATTGTACGTGTCCTATCTCAGTATTGGTTCTATGATCCTTTACCATAGTATAGGGCTGAAATACATAGGATCTAATCTGAGAACCCCAGCTTATCTGTGAATATTCACCTTGAAGGTCCTCTATTTTATCCTTATGCTCTAGCTCCTTTAACTCTATGAGCTTTGCCATGAGCATTTTCATTGCTGTTTCTTTGTTTGAATGCTGAGAGCGCTGGTTCTGGCATTGCACCACTATTCCTGTAGGAAGGTGGGTGATACGTATAGCAGATTCTGTTTTGTTGACATGCTGACCACCAGCTCCAGACGCTCTATACGTATCTATTTTCAAATCAGCTGGATTAATATCAATTTCTATGCTGTCATCTAGCTCTGGAATTACGTCCACAGATGCAAAAGAGGTGTGACGCTTGCCAGAGGTGTCAAAAGGAGAAATTCTCACAATCCTATGAACTCCCTTTTCACTTTTCAGATAACCATAGGCATTAGCACCTTCGATTTTTAGAGTAACGCTTTTTATTCCTGCCTCTGGATCTGCTATCATATCTAGCTCAATTACTCTAAATCCCATACTCTGAGCAAATCTGTCGTACATTCTAAGTAGCATTTTAGTCCAGTCCTGAGCATCAAGCCCTCCAGAACCTGCATGTATGGATACTATTGCATTGTTCATATCATACTGCCCACTGAGCAGGGTTGCTATCTTAAGCTCATCTATTTTTTCTTCTAGAGAGTTAAGGGCGCTGTGAAGTTCTTTTTCTAAGCTTGCATCCTCATCAGCCAGCTCAAAGAGGACAAAAGCATCCTCTAGCTCTGACTCCAAAGAAGCAAACTGCTCTAGTTTATCTTCTATCACTTTATTTTTTTGCATGGTCTGCTGAGCTTTTTCTACCTCGTTCCAAAACTCTGGCTCGCTCATTTCTTTATCTATTTCCTGCTTGTGAAGGGCTAATCCTGGTATGTCAAAGAGAAACCCTCAATTCTTCAATAGATTTGGACATATTGTCCAGACGTTCTCTATGTTCCTGGATATTTAGCAACTAAACCCTATCCTTTCCGCAGCATTTTTTGTATTTTTTGCCACTTCCACATGGACATAAATCATTTCTGCCCACTACCTTGTCTGTTTTAATTTGCTTTGGCCCTTCTTCTTCAGTCTCAGAGCCACCTTTTTGCTCAAGCTTATCCATATCTACCATTTGCTTACGCTCTATAGTCTGAGCCTCGATTCTCACTTGGAAGCCGTAGATATAGTTTAATGTCTCTTCCTGGATAGACTGAATCATTTCATCAAACATATCAAAGCCTTCAATTTGGTAAGCTCTTACTGGGTCTTCCTGTCCTATCGCTCTTAGCCCTATACCTTGTCTTAGCTGATCCATAGCATCTATATGATCCATCCACTTAGAATCTACTACCTGAAGCAGAATAATACGCTCAAGCTCACGCATACGCTCTTCGCCTACTAATTTTTCTTTTTCATCATATAGTCTAAGCGCTTCATTTTTAATTATTTCCTTTAAGCCATCTTTAGTTAAATCTTCAACATTGCCTACTTCGACTTTTTTGTCTGGATGGAAGATGTTTACAAATCTTTCTTCTAGTGCTTTTAAATCCCATGATTCTGGATACGAACCTTCTGGAATGTAATAGCTTAACACCTTGTCGATAGTTTTATCTATCATGTCTAAGATTTCCGAATGAACATCTTCACCTTCAAGTACATTTCTTCTTTCCTTGTAGATGATTTCTCTTTGCTTGTTCATAACATCGTCATACTGAAGTACGTGCTTACGTATAGAGAAGTTCTTGCCCTCTACTTTTTTCTGAGCTCCCTCTATAGATTTAGACAGCATCTTATGCTCGATAGGCATATCGTCGTCCATACCTATTTTTTCTACCATAGCCATGAGTCTATCACTGCCAAATAGTCTCATCAGCTCATCTTCTAGAGATATGAAGAATCTAGATGTACCAGGGTCTCCTTGTCTTCCTGCACGACCTCTTAATTGGTTATCTATACGTCTTGACTCATGACGCTCAGTACCTATGATACAAAGTCCTCCAGCTTGTCTTACCTTATCTTGCTCTTCCTTTAATTCTTCCTTCTTTTCTTCTAGGATTGAATGGTATTTTTCTCTCGCTTCTCTTATTTCTTCATCCTCAGTATAGCCAAATCCGCTAGCTTGAGTGATGATTTCATCTGCATAGCCTAGTCTTTTCATTTCTTTTACTGTCATAAACTCAGGGTTACCACCTAGGATGATGTCAGTACCTCTACCAGCCATGTTTGTAGCTATAGTAACCTGCTCAAAACGACCTGCTTGTGCTACTATTTCTGCCTCTTTTTCGTGGTTCTTTGCATTAAGAACCTCGTGACGAATACCACGTTTTTTAAGCATATCAGATAACATCTCTGAATCTTCTATTGAAATAGTACCAACTAGTATAGGTTGTCCATTTTTATGTCTTTCTTCTATTTCATCAACTGCAAACTTATATTTAGCTGCCTCAGTTTTGTATACTACATCGTCCATATCATCACGGACAACTGGCTTATTAGTAGGAATTTGAACAACGTCCATTCTGTAAATAGACTTAAATTCCTCTTCCTCAGTTTTTGCAGTACCAGTCATACCAGAAAGTTTTTTGTACATTCTGAAGTAATTCTGGAAAGTTATAGTTGCAAGAGTTTTTGATTCTCTTTGAACCTTTAGCCCTTCTTTAGCCTCTATAGCTTGATGAAGGCCTTCTGAATATCTACGTCCAAACATAAGACGTCCAGTAAATTCATCTACTATGATAATTTCTCCGTCTTTTACTACGTAATCAACATCTCTTTTCATCATAGTGTGAGCTCTTAGAGCCTGATTGATATGGTGATAGGTTTCCATATTTGCTATATCTGTTATATTTTCAACTGCAAAGAATTTCTCTGCTTTTTCTACACCTGATTCATTAAGTGCAACTGAATTTCCTTTTTCATCTATAATATAATCTGTTTCATTTCTTAGCATGCGAATAAAGCTATCTGCCATAGTGTAAAGTGCAGTAGATTTATCTCCCTGACCAGAAATGATAAGAGGAGTTCTTGCCTCATCCACTAGTATAGAGTCGACCTCATCGACGATAGCGTAATTAAGAGGTCTTTGAACCATTTGAGATTTGTAAATTACCATGTTATCTCTTAGGTAGTCAAATCCAAACTCGTTGTTTGTTCCGTAAGTTATATCTGCATTGTATGCATTTCTTCTTTGGTCTGGAGTGATTCCATGAAGTATAACCCCAGTAGTAAGCCCTAGGAAGTTATAAAGCTTGCTCATCCACTCCATATCTCTTTTTGCAAGGTAGTCGTTTACTGTTACTACATGTACTCCCTCTTTTGAAAGAGCATTAAGATATACAGGAAGAGTCGCAACTAGGGTTTTACCTTCTCCAGTTCTCATCTCAGCTATACGTCCTTGATGAAGAACCATACCACCCATAAGCTGTACATCGTAGTGTCTCATACCTAGTACACGCTTTGATGCTTCTCTAGCAACTGCAAAAGCCTCTGGAAGAAGCTGATCTAGTGTCTCACCATTTTCATATCTTTTCATAAATTCCTGAGTTTTGCCTGTAAGCTCTGCATCAGTAAGCTTAACTATGCTATCTTCTAATGAGTTTATGATATCTACTGATTTTTGTAAGGCCTTAATTTCTTTTTTGGTTAGATAATTATCAAAAAATCCCAAGTAAAATACCTCTTTTCTTAATCTTTTTTACATTACATATTCATACTATTTCAATCTAAAATCACTGTCTAATTCGCTACATTTTAGTATATCACATAAAATAATTTTGTGAAATCTATCATACAAAGTCTCCACAATCTTTACCATTTTGTAATATTTTCTAAATTTTTTCACTAAAAAAGAGGAACTCTCGTTCCTCTTTTAGTAAGCTCACCCTTTATATAAACCTTTTGGTTAATATTTTACTCTGGTTCCAAGATACCGTAGTTACCGTCTTTTCTCTTATAAATCACAGTAATGGCATCTGTTTCAGCACTTGTAAATACAAAGAAATTATGTCCAAGTAGCTCCATCTGAAGTATAGCTTCCTCCTCTGACATAGGTCTAAAACCAAATCTCTTTCTCTTTACAATCTTGCCGTGAAGTTCTTCTTCCTTCTCTTCTTCCCTAGGAATATAAGCTTCGATATTTTCAAATCTAATGGTATCGTTGCCTCTATCCATTAATTTTGTCTTATGCTTACGAATCTGTCTGCCTAATTTATCAACTACGATATCAGTCGCGTTATATAAATCTGTATCAACAGCCTCTGCTCTCATAACAGTTTTTCCTACAGGTAGCGTTACCTCAATTTTGTGAAGGTTTCTAAATACACTAGCAGTTACTTTTGCTGTCACCTCTTCGTTAAAATACTTATCCAGTCTTGAGAGTTTTGTATCAATTGAATTTCTCATTGCCTCTGTAACATCGATTTGCTTGCCGCTTAGGATAACTCTCATAAAAGCCTCTCCCTTCAATTGCATATACTAACCAGTAAGTGCGTTAAGTTTACGTTAAATATTTTACTGGTTAGATATTATTTACCACAAAATCGAAGGTTTAAAACCTATCTTTAACTTTTTTTAATCTAAAAAAATCTTCACGCTCTTTTTCCTCTAGTACATCTTGGATATATTTGACTGCTTCTTCATATCGTGGAATCTGTATCTTATCCAGTGCATTAGCCCTTTTGCCGGTTTTTTTAATCTCCATCGCTATCTTATAAACGGCATTTTCTATCTCTGCTAATTCATAAATTAAATATTTTATTTCTAGAAATTTTTTTGCCGCTATATCCATAGCAGGGTTCGTACGATAAAAGCTGTAGGTCGGATGATCTTCTTTTTTTTCATACTCTACAGTAGGGACTTCTAATCCCATGATACTGCGGTACAAAATTTCAAAGGTCTCATCCTTTGGTATAGAAAGAGCAATCTCTTGCACATTATTGATTCCTATAGTCATATTTACGACCTGAAGAGCTCTATAACCTTCTTCAAACTTTTCCTCAACTAATTTTTGAATTTCATTTGCTTTTTCAACTAGCCCCATTACTTCTCTAATAAGTACGGTTCTTTTTTTATCCAGCAAAGAAAAACCTTTTTTAGAAAAATCAAGGGCGTCCTTAGACTTCAATAAATTAGCTTTTGTAGGAGTAAATTCTTGTGACATTTACATCAGCTCCCATAGTATTTATCTATGAATTCAGGTGAAATACGCTCTAATTCTTCTTTTGGCAGTACTCTTAGCACTTCCCAGGCTATATCTAGAGTCTCCTCAATACTTCTGCTTTCATCTACATCTTGAGTCAAGAATCTAGTTTCAAACTGCCTTCCAAATTCCATAAATTTCTGGTCTATATCAGAAAGATCTTCTTCTCCTATAATCTGAGAAAGGCTCCTTACTTCTTGCACTCTAGAATACGAAGAAAACAGCTGAGATGAAACCTCGTCGTGGTCAGCTCTTGTCATGCCTTCTCCTATACCATCCTTCATAAGACGTGAAAGCGAAGGTAAGATATTAATAGGCGGATAAATATTTTTCTGATATAAATCCCTTGATAGCACTATCTGTCCTTCTGTTATATATCCAGAAAGGTCAGGTATCGGATGGGTTATATCGTCATTTGGCATAGTGAGTATCGGAAGAAGAGTAACAGAGCCCTTTGCTCCATCTAGCATTCCTGCACGCTCATAAAGCTGAGCGAGGTCACTATATAGATATCCAGGATAGCCCTTTCTACTAGGCACCTCTTCTCTAGCAGAGGATATCTCACGAAGTGCCTCTCCGTAGCTTGTCATATCAGTCATGATAACTAGAATATGCATGCCCTCTTCATAGGCTAAATATTCAGCCGCAGTAAGTGCACATCTAGGCGTAGTAATACGCTCAACTACAGGCTCGTCAGCCAGGTTCAAATACATTACAACTCTTTCTAGCACTCCCGAAGATTCAAAGCTCTTTCTAAAATAATCTGCATCATCGTGCTTTACACCCATAGCTGCAAATACTATAGCAAAGTTTTCTTCTTCTCCTCTTACCCTAGCCTGCCTTGCTATCTGAGCCGCAAGTTCGTTGTGTGGCATACCGTTTCCAGAAAATATAGGAAGCTTTTGTCCTCTTATAAGAGTCATAAGTGAATCAATGGC
Source organism: Acetoanaerobium sticklandii (assembly GCF_000196455.1). Taxonomy (NCBI): domain Bacteria; kingdom Bacillati; phylum Bacillota; class Clostridia; order Peptostreptococcales; family Filifactoraceae; genus Acetoanaerobium; species Acetoanaerobium sticklandii. The sequence continues at coordinate 2,444,496 of NC_014614.1, forward strand.
CGATATTCCAGTTTCCAGATAGTTTCTAGGGTAACGTCTAGAAATCGGATTCATAGGTCTACCGTTTACATTGTGCTTTTTACTACTATATACCTGAGGTCCGTCATCCACTGGCATCCCTATTCCATTAAAGGTTCTGCCTAGAATATCTTTTGATAGCGGAATTTCTAGGGGATGTCCTGTAAATCTTACCGAGGTGTTTTCTGTAGATATTCCTTGAGTGCCTTGAAATACCTGAGCTATGATAGCTTTTTCATCTACCATAACCACTTTGCCTTTTCTTTTATTCTTTCCATCTACTACTATATCTATAATCTCACCGTAGGCTACATCCTCAGCTCCTGAAAGAGATATAAGCGAGCCTACCACAGTATCTAGCTTCAAATATTCCTTTGTATTCATCTATATCACCTCCGTAATCGATGCGTATCTAGTAGCTAATTCATCAAAATACGAATCAATACGATAATGAAGATCGTCTATCAGCGACAAATCCTCATTTGGCACTGTGTATTTCATTTTTATAACCTCATCAAAAATCTCTGGATTTCTGATTTCTGATAACGGCAGGTTTGCCTTTACAGCCGCAAGTGCTCTAGTATGAAGATGGTAGATTACCTTTAGCATCTCATACTGCTTGAGAATAGGCACAAAGGTATCATCCTTGTGCATTGCATTTTGCTGTAAAAATCCTCTTTTTATAACCTTTGCAATCTCTAGTGTAAGCCTTTGGTCATCAGGAAGCACATCCTCACCTACTAGCTGAACTATAGAGTTAAGCTTTTCTTCCTCATGCAAGATAAAGAGCATCTTTTCTCTTATTTCCAGCACATCCTCGCTTACATTTTCATAGTACCAGTTGCGAAGAGATTTGCTATATCCACTATAGCTAGTAAGGTATCCTATAGCAGGATAGTGCCTAGCATAAGCTAGTTTTCTATCTAGAGCTAAAAACGCATTTACGAAACGCTTTGTGTTTTCCGTTACAGGCTCTGAGAAATCTCCTCCAGGAGGCGATACAGCGCCGATAATAGTAACAGAGCCTTCTACTCCTGATAAGCTTCTTACAAAGCCTGCTCTTTCATAAAACTGAGCTAGTCTAGAAGGAAGATAAGCTGGATAGCCTTCCTCTGCTGGCATCTCTTCAAGACGTCCTGAAATCTCACGAAGAGCCTCAGCCCATCTAGATGTAGAGTCTGCCATTATGGCAACATGGTACCCCATATCTCTAAAATACTCAGCCATAGTAATTCCTGTGTATATGCTCGCCTCTCTAGCCGCAACTGGCATGTTAGAGGTATTTGCAATTAATATAGTTCTCTCCATAAGCGGCTTTCCAGAGCGAGGGTCAATCAGCTTAGGAAAATCCTCTAGTACCTCAGTGATTTCATTTCCACGCTCCCCACAGCCTATATAGACTATTATGTCTGCATCTGACCATTTTGCGAGCTGATGCTGAGTCATAGTTTTTCCTGTTCCAAAACCTCCAGGAAGAGCCGCAGTTCCTCCTTTTGCTATAGGAAAGAAAATATCAAGAACCCTTTGCCCAGTAATCAATAATCTATCTATAGCCATTCTTTCCTTTACAGGTCTTGCTTCTCTTACTGGCCACACCTGATGAAGCTTAAGTGGATACATCCTATCGCTGCATGAAACAGTCGCAACTACCTCGTCTATAGTATATTGACCAGAAGGCTTCACATCTTTCAGATTTCCGCTTACTCCTGGTGGAATTAGCAATTTATGAACTATAAGAGAAGTCTCCTGAACTGTAGCATAGATTTCTCCACTTTCCACGTAATCATCTTCTGATACTAGAATAGTTACATCCCAGAGCTTTTCCTTGTCCAAAGATAAAAGTCCTATTCCTTCTGCTATAAACCCACCTGATATTTTTTCTATAGCCTCAAGTGGACGCTGAATTCCATCAAATACATTCCCTATCATACCAGGTCCAAGAGTAAGAGATAGAGGATTGCCTGTTGAATATACGTTTTCTCCAGATTTTAGTCCCTCGGTTTCTTCATAAACCTGAATAGTGCCTGTGTCCCCATCTAGAGAAATAACTTCGCCTAGAAGCTTCTTTTCTCCTACCATAACCATCTCTCTTACTTTAAATCCTGTCATGTTTTTTGCCCCTACAACAGGACCATTGACGGAAATGGTAATAGCTGTTTTTTCCATCATAGAGTCTCACCTCTTCTTATCGCATCGTGAAGCATCTGCCCTAGGTCTTCCCTTTTTAGATATAGAGCCTCTGCAAAGGTTTTGTTAAGCCTGATAGTCTGTCTTTCGTTTTCTAGTACAAAGCCTCCTATATAATTAAGCTCTGCTTCAATTATTGTGTAATTTTCAAACCCTGCTTTTTTAAGAGCTGACTCTGCCGCTTCCTTTGCTTTATTAAAGTTAGTCGGTGGTATGGAAACATAGATATGCTCCTCGCTTAAAAAAGCCTCAAGAGAAGTAAGCATAGTAGCTTCTATATGCTCCTTATACTTATCTGTCTGCATGAAATCTCTTATCTTGTCTTCTATCTTTGCAAGCAAGTCTCTTAATATTTCCTCGTTCTTCTTTAGATACAGCTTTCTCTCTTGCTGAATCATAGTAGAAATCGCTTCTGATTTTTGTCTTTTAATTCTTTCTATCGCAGCTTTTTTAGTACGGTTTGCATTTGACTCTAAAACCTGCTTTTCCTTTTCCAAAAATTCTTTTATCTCATCATCTTTATTTAATATCTGCTCATCTATCTCTTTTTGAACCTTCTCATCTACTAGTTTTTTAAACAAACTCAGTTTTTGTTCTAAGGTTACCATTTAATCACCTCTATATTTTTATACCTACGGATTCGTTGATGTGCTTAGTAATATAATTTGCATCTCTTCTTTGTCCATGGCGATCTGGAATTTCAACTATCAAAGGATATTTCCTATGAAGCTTAAGGGACATAACTTCCTTTTCGACTTTTTCAAGAATAAGCTCAGTAAGGATTAATATTCCTATACTAGAATCATCTAGAGCCTGCTTCATAGCTTCTAAAATTTCTTCTCTTTCATGCACGATAACTCCGTTTATACCTGCTAGTCTCATAGCTACATAGGTATCCCTGTTATCACTGATGAGGAAGGATTTCATCATAACTATCCACTCCTAAAGTCTTCCTAAAATCAAAATAGAAATAATAAGTCCATAAATAGCGATACCTTCTGCTAGACCTACGAAAATAAGTGTCTTACCAAGAATTTTTTCATCCTCAGATACAGCCCCTAGAGCTGATGAACCAACCGCTCCAACTGCATATCCCGCTCCTATAGTAGCCATCCCTGTAGATAAAGCTGCTGCTATATAGCCTAGCCCTGAACTACTAGTTGCGGCACCCTCTGTCGCTGCAAACACTAAATCAGGAACCATTAATAAAATAGCCATAGCTGCAAGAGGAGCAAATCCTGTGATATTTGCTATAAGGAGTTTCTTTAAGCTTCCTGAGCTTTGCTCGTTTTTGACATATAGCTTAACTCCAAAAGCGATGGTAGACATAACAAATAAAATCATAAGTGCAAGTATTATTTTCATTTTCTTTCCTCCGTTTCTAAATTTAACTTAAATGGAGAATAGGCTATCCCGTCTCCTGTATAGTATTTGCTAAATAATTCATAATACTCTAATCTTAAGCCTTGAATGAAAACTATTAGGCCTTCAAGTCCTATAATAATTATGTTTCCTACAATGAGTATAACAGCTCCTATGGCTCTGTTATTACTGAGATTTGCCATAGTTGTAAATGCTAAAAACAGTCCAACGTGGTTTAACGCAAAGGCTCCTACTCTGATAAAGGATATCGTGTTAGAAAGAAGACTAAGTAGGGTCTCCACTAAATCAAAGCCACCCTCGATATAATATTCCTTCTTGCCTTCATGATATACAGCAGGCTGCCTAAACAATAACGCTGTAAGTGGCTTTTTAAATAACATCATAGCTAGAAGCACTATTCCCACTATTATAAGCATGCTAATTGGAATGATTTTGTCAGATAATACAAGCTCCAAAACCCCAACTAAAAGCACTACATAAAATAAAAGTCCTACAATACCATTTCTGCCAAATACTCCCTGTTCATATTCCTTGATTTTGAGCATATTGCTAATTGATATTCCAAAACTGATAAGAAGTAGCACTACTCCAAATACTATGGATGAATAAAGTACAAAATCTATATTTTCTATAGGATGTACTAAAAGTGCTGGCAGATATTCCTCAAATCCAAACACGCTTCCATACATAAAGCCAAAGAATACAGAGCTAAGTCCTATTCTCAGCATAATTTCTCCAGGAGTCTTAAGCGATTCCTTTTTCCTAATCATCCAACCAGCTAAAAACAATATTGCTCCCTGCCCTACATCTCCAAACATAGCACCGAATAATATCAAATAAGTCATTCCTAAAAATATGGTAGGGTCCATTTCTTTATAGTTTGGAACTCCGTAGAGGTTTACTAAAAGCTCAAAAGGCTTTAGTATCCAGCTGTTTTTTAGCTTTGTAGGCGGAACCACTCTTTTGGGAACAGCATCCACCTCTGAAAATACAACGATTACTCTAGAACATACCTCTTCTAGTTTTTGCTTTATTTTCTCAGTTTCCACTTCTGGAATCCATCCAGAAAAATAAAAGAAATGCTCTGAAATAGCTGCATGATCCTTCAAATTTTCTATACGTTCTTCCAATAATACTCTCGAATAAATTCTGTCTACTCTATCCTCATAGTCTTTCTTAAGTTGCATGATTTGATTTTTTAAATCCTCAATATCTAGCTTCACATCCATAATAACATCTTGGATTTTTTGATAAATCTCACTAGGAACTCCTTCAAACTGTGCAGGTAGAGGAATTTCTTTGAAATTAAGGGATTTTAAAATCCTTTCAGCTTCATATTCTAGCTGGGCAGGAGAAAAAATCAGATATGCTTCTCCATCTACAGAGCTTCCTATATGAAGTACAATAGCCGAGATGTTCTCATAGTTGTTTCTTAGCTTTAGTCTCTTGTCTTTTGTAAGCGTCCCTATATGATAGTTAAAATGCTTCATCCTAGAAAGAGCACATACATCTATATTGATATCCTTGAGATACTCTATGCTCTCAAGAAAATCCTCATATCTGTGAAGCGTTTCTTCTCTTTCAGTTAATTTATCCTGAATAGGAGCAACCTTCCTAGTTATACTATCAAGCTCAGCTACTGCATCCTCAATATCTCGCTTCCTATCTAGATCCGTTTTAGGCTCTAGTATCATATCGAGGGCATTTGCCAGATAACTTAGCTTATCCTGATAGGTCTTGTAACTGCTCTTATTAGCCTTATATTTGACTATAGTTCCCATATCAGCAATGGAATCTAGATGTTCTTCTAATACCGCTAGGGTAAAATTAGAATCCTGAATTTCCTTTACCGCATTTTTAATATGGATTTTTTCTATCAGGACTATTTCTTGAAGCAAATCATGCATGTCATCTAAAGGAGCGACAAGGTTCATCATTTGCATCTTTTCAACTGCCACGTACTCACCTTCTTTTTTTTCATATTTATCTAAGCAAGGGATTTAATCAAAATTTCTAATCAAAAAGTCCTTCATAGCCTCAACAGGCATATCATATCTTATCCCCTCTATTATCGTTATGATATCTCTGATTTCATACTCCAAAAAGTGAAGCACCGAGGTTAGCTTTGCAATATTCATTCGGTTTTCTCTGTTTGCTTTTTTGAACATATCATAAAGATATTGGTAGATTTTCCGTTCTATATATATATCCTTCATAGCAACTATCTTTGGATAAGTGTATTTCGCAGAGGATATTACAGCTTCTACAGGATCTTCTTGATATACTATGTCTTTTAGCTGAGAAAACTTATATCTGATGCCGCCTGGCAAAGTATAGTTCAAAATTTCCTCAGGTGATAGACCGTAATATTTGTGTGCTCTATATAGCCACTGTAGATTTATAAGGTCAATATTTATACCTATAAGCTCTTCCAAAATCTTTCTGTCTTCATTTGATAAACTCTTAGACTTCTTAAGTAGATTCTTAAAATACACAAAGTCTAAGTTCATCTCTGCGTGGAATTCTCTTACCGCTAAATCCTCTTGAGTTATACTTCTAAAAGCTTCCTCATAAATAGTTCCTCTTAGCAGAGCTACCATATCCTCTATACTAGACACGCTAAGTAACTGCTCGTAATCTAAATGAGAGAACTTTTTAGAGTGAATAAATAGTGGGTCTAGTGACCTTACATCCTCGTTCCTACTTATAGCCCTTAGAATTAACTTCAAATCCTCTACCTCGTAGCGAATTAGTAATGCCTTCATAAGCTCTTTGTAATTGTGACTCGTAAAATGAGCTATCTTTTCTGTTATTTCAATTACCTTTTTGCTGAGCAGAAGATTAAGATCCCCTCTATGTACATCATCTGGGTCTACATCAGCTAGAAGATTTCCATAGTGGGTATTTTCCTTAAGATACCTAGCAACCTCTGTAACCTTTTCTTTATGAAGCAGAGCTTCATAATCATCTTCTTGAAGAAACCTGCCTGAAATAGCATCTAGCTTTGTGCTCAGCGCAGCAAATCTAGCCACATTACCCATTACTATCCCTCCAGACTTCTTATCACTATCTCAAAAGCATCATCAGCCAAACTCTCTGAAATTTCTTTGTATCTAGCTTCTAGTTGTTCGAGCTTTTTTGATGATTCTGATTTAATCTTTTCGGATTCCTTGTCAATCTCATTTTGAGCTGACAGCTTTGCGCTTTCAATCTCTTGCTTCATGCCCAAGCTTATGTCATCCTTCAATTTTTTTAGCAAGGCTTTTTTTTGGTTTTCCTTTTCCTCAAGTACCTGCTTTGTTCTTTCTTGCTTTTCTATAGCTTCCTTATCAATCTGAAGAATATTCTTGATGATTTCCTCCATGACTTCACCTCCTAGCAAATATTTAGCAAAAAAGACTGAACTTCTTCATTATATACCCTTTATCGTGCGACCTAAAATTTGAAAGAACCTCTAATTCTTGATAAAACTTGATTCTATACCTGATTTAGTCATTTTATCTGACTTAATCTCAGTTTAGCTCAAATTATCTTAAAAATTCGAAAAATAACGTATAAACTTCATAAATACTAGCCAATAAAATATTAAAATTCATATAAATTTACTTTTATTGACAACTATAAAATCCACAGCAATGTGGATACATTTCTGTGGATAATGTGGATAAGTTTGTGCATAACCTCTAATAACTGTATTTTTTTGTGGATAAAACCTGTATTATTAGCTTTATCTTAAATAGCTACTTATATATATAAATTTATAAAGCAAATATGTTCTTCAATATTTCTTCCAATAAGATATTTAAGTTGTGTTAAATAATACTTTGTATAAAAAAAGAAGATACATATAATATATATCTTCGTTTCGTTTCTCAGACTGACCTGGTCTTTGCCCCCACACTCGCCTGCTGGGGATTTTGCTCGGGATCGCCTCACTACTGACCCTCTCGATTTTCTCGGCAGGACTTACCTCTAAGATGCGCCATGCTCACTATATCATTTTTGTACAGCTTACGTGGGTCCTTTTGCCCGCATCTGGCTTGGACTTGCAACCACAGACTCTGAGAAATACAATAAATAGTCTAACAGATTATTTATAAAGTGTCTAGAAATATTTTACATTTCCATCTCTTCAAGAGGCTTCATAGAATTATCTAACTCTTTGAATTCAGCCATAACCTCATTATAAAGGTCTCTGAGTTCCTTGCCCATTTCTTCATCTAAAAGTACAACTTCAAAATAATTGATAGAACGCTTGAGTGCGTGTAGGTATGTCTTTAATTTATCTCTTCTTGAAAGCAAATCTTTCAAAAGCATAATAACCTCCTTCTAAAAAATTAAAATTTAGGTAGCTTAAATACAAAAGTAGTACTAGTATGATTACTGTCTTTTATAAATATATCTCCTTTATATTTATTTACGACAATATCATATGCTATAGATAAACCTAAGCCTGTTCCTTCGCCAATCTCTTTAGTAGTATAAAAAGGTTCAAAGACTTTGACCCAAAGTTTTTCAGGAATTGGTGTTCCATTATTAGTAACTTCACATATAACATAATTTTCATCTTCATATGTTCTTACTGATAAATAGCTATTATTTTTCTTATCATTCGGCTCAATTATAGTATACTTTTTGTTAAGCTCATATAAAGAATTATTCAATATATTTAAAATCACTTGACCAATTTCTATTTTATTACAGATTACATCTTTAATCTCAGTATCTTTATTTACTTCAAACTTCGATATTTGATTCAAATCAGCGCTTAATATTTCAAGAATATAATCAAGAATATCATTCAAATTTTCTTTATTTTGACCTATTTTGCAATCAGCTCTTTCACACTGTAAAGATTTCAAAATAATTTGCTCTTGATTCTGTATCTGCGCTTTCAATCCTTTAATATGATTTAAATTTTGATTAATTACTTTTTTCATATTGTAAAACGAAAATTGATTATATAAATCATGTTGAACTTTTCCCATGAATTTAGCAAATAAATTCAAAATACTTACTATATCACTATCAATTTCTTTCTTTTCAAAAACGTAATCTAGTCCAACATAACCCAATAGTTCATCTTCATATACAACTGGAACTACAATGAGAGATTTTACCCCTTGTTCCTCTAAGACTTCCTTTTCAATCTCTGCATCACTAGACATATTATTAATATCATCAATAATAATACACTGACGTTTTTTTAGCTGGTCTATCCACCAAGGAAAATAATCGCATTTTAAATTTTGAAGATTATATTTTTCTTCACTTATTCCTTTACTGCAATACTCATAAATATTATCCATGACAGTCATGCACTCTCTGAACATAAAAACATATGCTCGTGATGCATTCGTAATCTTTGCAATATCTGAAAGCACTTCTTCAATAAGAAAATCATTATATATTGATACATTAGATAATTTTGATAATGTCGTATTTAAAAAATCATCATACTTTTTTAAAAATTCTTTAGAGTTAGCTTGTCCAGCATTAACAACCTTTTGCATTTTTATCCTCCTATATATTTCAGGTAATTTCATTCTACTACATTGAAATATTAAAAAATAGAGGACTTTAGTTTTATTTATTAAATACTCTTTAAAATATATTTATTTATAAAATTATTTTCTTCTGCTACTTCTTCTAAAATTAGTCTTTGGCTTATATCTTGATTCAGTCGGATTGTCACTATAAATTGCTCTAGGCTCCACTACTTCCTTTATAGGAGCAGAGTTATCTATAAGCTTACCTTCTTTTAGGTATCTTAGAATCTTTCCTCTAGGAATGTTTGTAGCTTCAGCAACTTGCATCACAGTAGAATTAGGGTGCTCATATAAATACTCCCTAATTTTTTGATAAGTCTGTGTGTCATCTTTTTCCACAAACCTTCTCATAGCTTCTTCTAACTTATCATCAGTGCTCATAATCATCATCCTAACTGTTTTTCAACAATTCTATATCTTAAATTTGCAATAGCAATTTGAGTTCTGTCTTGCAAATTTACTTTCTTAAGTATATTGTGGATATGGTTTTTAACAGTTCTTTCACTTAAAAATAAATCATCTGCAATCTCCAAATTACTTTTGCCTTGAGATATTAATCCTACAATCTCATATTCTCTTCTAGTTAATAAATCAAAATCCTTGAGTATTTTACTCTTTTGTTTTATATATTCCCTACATTTGCAAACTTCATCATTTATTTTTTCATCACTACAGAATTTTCCTTCACAAACAGATTTTATCATAGATAGAAGCTGATTAAAATCTACCCCTTTGGTTACATATCCATCTGCGTCATTTTCTAATGCTTTAATTATGTATTTAGAAGTTGTCATGCTGGTTAGCATAATCACTTTAATATTCGGGCATAAATCCTTAATTAATTTAAGAATTTCTGTACCATTTTCATCGGGCATAATTACATCAAGTAAGATAACATCTAAACTATCATTATTGTTTTCTAAGTACTTCAATGCATCTTTTCCACTTGACGCTTGATATATTACGTCGATACAAGGATTACCTTCAAATCCTTTTACTATAGCCTCTCTCATCATTACGTGATCATCTACTACCATAACAGAAATCTTCTTCATAACAACAACCCACCCCTAAATCTCTTAGTTAAAACGTTTTAAAAAAACATCTTAAATATATTTTACCATTCTTATGTTAAATATTATACAATATAATTTTAAATTACTCTATAATATCTATTTCAAAAAATTATTTAATAGAAATTTTGGGATTTATAATCTATAGGTATATAAACAATAAAATAGCGCAACCTAACCGATTGCGCTTTGGATTATGCTGATTAAAGTCTTATATCTATACTCGCCCCTAAATGAGGCGTTACTGATTGCTCTAACATTCCAGTATTTGATTGTATCATTTGAACCATTTCTGAGCCTTGATTTTTCGCTGTATCCATAGAAAGCTTCATAACTGATATACTTACTTGCTGTGCTGCTTTCATTTGGCTTAAGCTCATTGATAATCCTGCTATATCCATAAATAGTCTCCTTAAATATACATAGTAAAATTAAACCATTCAAAAAATCAAGTTGTTAATTGGTTGTAAGATTTTTTACTGATTCACTTAAGCTTGCTTTCCAACCATCAACAAGGGGTAATAATTCGTACTCTATAAGATCCGAAATTAGAATATAATCCTTCATCTCCATAGCATCAACTATTTCCGTATAGCACCCTAACATTTCATCTTCATCTAAAGAATGATATTCTTTAGTTAATTTAGCTACATCATAAAGCCATTTGAGTCCATCTGATAAGTCAATCATTTTTTCAGACACTGTACTAATATTTTGTTCTCTATAATCTTCAATTATAGATGGCAGAGCGTTTGAAATATTACCTAAATATTCCACAGCTGTTTCTAACGCTTCAACTGATTGTGCTTTCAATAAAATCACCTAAATTCTATTTATTTTTTCCCATCTATATAAAACCCTTGATAATCTTTTCCATAAGATGATACTGAAGAAGTTCCATAATTCTTTATTACTTTAGTTTGAGTTTGTAAATCTCTCATATCTTCTTTTAGCTTATCCATCTCTGTTTTAACTTCACTGATATTATTTTTATCTTGCTTGTCTATTTCGCCTAACAAATCCATCACTTCTTTTACAGAAAATTTTAGACTTGCTACTTCAGGATATTCGTTAATATCAACATCTTCCAAAGATTTTATTCCAAGATGAAGCTTTAAATCCTGAAATTGAGTATAGAACTTTTTATCAATATCATCGATTTCGTTCATAATATCTTGCTTTTGTTTTATATGATCAAGCAAAGAATTCAAGCTATTGGAAGATATATCTATACTTTGAAGTTTAGTTACCTCATAAAGTTTTTTCAAAAGGTTACATTTATTATTGTTTAGTTTGATTAAATCATCTATCTTAGATTTTGCAATATCAATAACATTCTCCATATATTACTTCCCCTTTCGAGAAAGTGCCATCGCTTCTTTCCAAGTGTCTCTTAAGTCTGAGACAATTTCTTTTGCATCGAAAAGTGCTTGTTTGTCTTTTTTAATGTTTGCATCTAATAGTTTTTCATTTACGAAAGTATATAACTGTCTAAGATTTTGCGAAATCTCATAATCCATATTTAATGTTATATTTAATTCTTGGATTATACCTTGTGCTTTTTGAATATTTAGATTTGATTTCGCATAATCTTTTTCTTCAATATATACTTCTGCTAGATTAATAAATTTAATGCATCCATTGTATAGCATTAGTGTCAACTCTTCTGGCGTAGCAGTAGTCACTGATTGCTCTTTATATTTTGCATAAGGGTTATTCATTGCCAATATCACTACCTCCTATCACAGCCTTGATTACTGGCCTCCGAATTGCTGAGATAACCATGAACTTTGGCTATTCATCTGAGACATTGCTTGCTCCATTGCTGTGAACTGTTTCCAATAACGTTGTTCTATTGTTATCAGTCTTTGATTTTCTCTATCTATCCTTTTATCAATATCACCTATATCACTATCAAGAAGGCTTTTTGAACCTTTTGTTACATAATCTACCAAAATATTACTTTTGATAGAACGAAGAAGTGTTGATTCAGAGCCAGGACCTGATTTTGAAACAATGTCCTTGATTCCATTTGTCATATTGTCATAAATTCTTATGAATGCCCCTGATTCAGCTTGTCTTTGCGCAATTAATAATTTTTTTGCTGTCTTGTCAGCATCAGAATCGCCTTCATTTATGGTCACCTCAGGTGTACTTGAAGTTTTAAATAAGGTATTTAGAACCTTTTCTGAATCATTTCTAAGAGCATCTTTAAGTTTAGTCTCATCAATTTGAAGTTTTCCGTTATCTCTCCAACCGCCAGTAGTTATCCCAAACTCATATATAGAGCCTGCACCAGTTACTGACTGATAAATATCTTGTCTCATTTTAATAAGCATATTGTTAATAGTAGAGTCGTTTCTGATTAAACCTGATTTTGCTTTTTCTTCCCAAAGTTTTATATCAGATTCTGACATTTCTTTCTTTTGTTCATCTGTAAGAGGAGGAAAATCTCTATATGTTTTTTCTCCTAGCTTAACGTTAAATACATCTATAAGCTTATTGTATTCATCTATAAACTCTTTTATTTTATTGTAGGCTCCATCAACATTAGTGTCCGTTCTAATAGTTTCTACTCCTGATGTAGCTTTTAATGATATATTCAGCCCATTAATTGATATATTATTTGAAGAATAAGTTAAATTATTAGTACCGTTATACTTAATAATCGCATCTTTTCCTATAGTGTTTGATAAATTTGTAAATTTCAAAGCATCTCTAAGGTTTTCAGCATCAGCATTGTCAAATGTTATTTTTGCATCTGCACTTCCTGTCGTCTTTGAACTAATAAAAAACCTATTAGCTGTAGCATCATAATTGGCATTAAGCCCAGTTTCAGTACGAATTTTCTGAGCAATATCACTTAAAGTATCAGTTTCTAGTAAAACTATATCTTTTTCATTTATTCTAACTGTCTTAGTTGTTCCACTAAATCCTAACAGCTGTCCAGCTGTAGTTTTATCCGTATCAAGAGAAGTTTGGCTTGATACACTTGCTCCAGTTGCTAATTGTACAACTTCTAATGTTGATACTCCTGATGGAGCACTTGCACTAGCAGTTACATCAAATGCCGATGTGTTAGAAGATACTGCGCTTTTAGCCCAAGTAACAGAATCTATTCCTCCAGAGACTAAAGCTCCAGAAGATGTAGTCTTTGTAAGTTCTAATTTTTTTCTAGAATCTAAAATAAAATTAGCCATTAATTTATTCATAGAGTTATATTCTGTTTGTTGCCATTGTTTCAAAATTTTCTGTTGGGTAAACTTATCTACCCTTATTCTTTCTGATTGCATCAGCTGTTTTACCATACCTTCAGTATCCATGCCTGATGCTAGTCCTCCAAATCTAATTCCGCTTACCATTTTAATACCTCCTTAACCTCTTCTATCTACAATAAGACCTGCTCTTTCCATCATAGATGCCACCATATCTAGTATCTTTTCTGGCGGAACCTCTTTTATTACTTCTTGAGTGTTTGTATCTATTATCTTCACCATTATTTGTCTGGTCTTCTTATGAACACTAAACCTTAAATTAGTTTCTAATTTAATCAATTCTTTGTTTGTAGTATCTACTGCATCTTGAATTTGTTTTTCTGATGGCCTATCTCCGTTATATTGTTGCTGTTGATTAGAAGCTGAGTCCCTCTTTACAACCGGTGCCTTTTCAGGAGCACTTTGTACCCTAACTCCAGTATCCCCACTGTACTGCATCCCTGCACTGCCTATTTGCTCTATACTCACAAATATACCTCCTATCATATTCAATTTTCTACGAAATATATCGGCAACATAACAAGATATCATTATACCTATAAAAGTAATCCTTAATTTAAAAGCTTACATAATAATAAACTTCGTTACTATAATTAATTTTTTCCTATAAAATCTAGTATGTACGCCAATACTTTACCAATATCATTCTCACTCAAATACGGATGCATAGGAAGAGATAATACCGTATCGCAAAGCTCATTTGTAATTTCAAAGTCATCTTCATCATAAATATAATCTGCGAAAGCTCCTTGTTTATGCATTGGCTTCACATAATAAATCATACTAGGAATATCTTTATCTTTTAGATAAGATTGAAGATTATCTCTTTGCTCTTTATTTTTTAGCTTTATTGTATACTGTGCAAAGCTTGATACATATCCTTGTGGTATAAATGGAGTTTCTACTATGTCTTTAAGCTTTTCATTGTAGAGCTTGTAAATCCTATTAACGTCTTCAAGCTCATGCTCTATAAAAGCTGTGAGCTTGATATTTAAAACAGCTGCTTGTATAGAATCTAGCCTGGAGTTTACTCCTATTCTAACGTTATCATATTTATCTTCGCCTTTGCCGTGAACTTTAAGAGAATTTAAAAGCTTTGCTAATTCATCATCATTTGTAAAAATAGCTCCGCCATCACCATAACAGCCTAGCGGCTTTGCAGGAAAAAATGAAGTTGTTGCAGCATCGCCAAAGCTACACGCTTTTTTTCCATGAATGCTTCCTCCAAATCCCTGAGCTGCATCTTCCAGAATTTTCAAGTCATATATTTCAGCTATTTTTTCTATCTCAATGTGATTTGCTGGAAGGCCAAATAAATCTACTGGTATTATAAGCTTTGGAGTGAGTTTCCCTTCAGCTATCACTTTTTGTATAGTCTTTTCAAGCTTTATAGTATCAATATTAAAAGTATCCCTATCAACATCTACAAAAATTGGAGTTGCTCCTCTAAAAGAAACTACTTCTCCTGTTGAAAAAAACGTAAAATCTGGAACAAAAACTGCATCTCCCTCTTTTATATCCCATGCCATCATAAGAAGAGTCATAGCCTCTGTCCCATTGGCACAAGATATGCAGTGTTTAACTCCTACATATTCAGCTAATCGCTGTTCTAAAGTAGTCACTTGCTTTCCACCAATAAAATTAGCGCCTTGTATAACCTCTAGTATTGCTAAGTCAATCTGAGTTTTATATTTATTGTATTGAGCTTTTAAATCTCTAAATTCCATATAAAGCACTTCCTTATTTGTTTTCTTTAAGTAGTTTGCCTTCTAATACATACTCTCTGCTACATTCTTTGCATGTATAAGTGTCTTTTAAAGGATATCCACATTCGCATACCCATCCAATTTGTTTAGCTGGAACTCCAGCCATAAGTGCGTAGCTTGGTACATCTTTTGTAACTACAGCGCCAGATGCTATCATAGCCCAGCTTCCAATAGTATTTCCACATACAACAGTCGCATTCGCTCCAATGGATGCTCCGTATTTAACCAAAGTCCTTTTATATCCTTCGGATCCTTTTGGATATTTGCTTCTAGGTGTTAAATCATTTGTAAACACCATAGATGGACCACAAAACACATAGTCTTCAAGCTCAACACCTTCGTAAACAGATACATTGTTTTGAATTTTGACACCATTTCCAACTTTTACGTTGTTGGATATGTTAACATTTTGACCTAAAGAGCAGTTATCTCCAATACTTGCACCTTTATGTACATGGCAAAAATGCCAAACTTTAGTGCCATTTCCTATAGTTACATTTTCATCTATATAGCTGCTTTCATGTACGAAATAACTCATCTATTAAACCTTCCTTTGAAATCTATAGTACTGCATTTATCAAGCGGTAGCTTAATGCTTTTTCCTTCAGCTGCCGATTTGTAAATTGCAAGAACTAATTCAAGTGCATTTCTACCATCAATTGCAGTAACATAGGGCTGTCTATCATTTTCAATAGCTTCAATGACATCTTTGTATAAAGGTTTGTGCCCAAATCCATAAACATTTGGAGGATTTTCAAAATAATTTTGTTTAACCTCATCTGAATTATCAAGATTATCTGCAAACTGCCATTCTTCAATTAGATTTACAGACTTTCCTCCAGCTTTGACTGTTCCTTTTTCTCCAAAAATATATAAAGTTTCTTCTAAGTTCCTAGGATAAATATTAGTGGTTCCTTCAATTATTCCGTAGCTTCCATTTGAAAACTTTACAAGAGCCATTCCAAGGTCCTCTGCAGCTATATATCCATGAATTAAATTATCAGTCATCCCTACAACTTCAGTAATTTCATCGCCCATCATCCATCTAAGTAGATCTATGTTATGAATACACTGATTCATCAAGGCTCCGCCGTCTTGCTCCCATGTCCCTCTCCAAGGTGCCTGCTTGTAATAGTCTTCTCCTCTATTCCATCTGATATGAGCAGTAGCATGCATTAGCTTTCCAAAGCGATTAGCTTCAACAGCCTCTCTAATCTTTTGAACAGACTTATTAAATCTATTTTGATGGCATGCACTTACCTTAATATTTTTCTTATTAGCTTTTTCTATTATCAAATCTGCTTCTTCAAGAGAAAGTGCAATTGGTTTTTCAATAATAAGGTTGGCGTTAGCCTCAATACAGTCTAATGCCATTTTTCCATGTTTTCCACTTTCTGTGCAAATTGCCACAAGCTCAAGTTTTTCGTTTTCGAGCATCAGTTTATAATCTAAATATTTCTTTATTTTTTTAGAAAGATTAAACTTTTCAATTGTTTCATCCATTTTCGCTTCTTCAATATCACATAAAGCTACAACATCTAAACCATTTTCAAGTGCTGCTGCTATATGATTTGGAGAAATTCTTCCGCAGCCAATAATCGCATATCTCATACTAATCCCTCCTTACAAAAGTTCTATGTTTTCTCGCTTGTCTATCATCTTCATAGCATTTTTAGTATCAAAGATTGCTTTCGCATGTTTTTGAACAAAGCTGTAGTCTACATTAGTATGAGCTGTTGTAACAATAACCAAATCTGAGCTTTCAATTAATTCAGCAGTGAGACTAGTCTCTCCTTTTTTCATTACCCCATGCTCTTTATATTCTAAAACAAAAGGATCGTAAAAAGAAATTGTAGCTCCTTCTTTTTCAAGCTCTTCTATTACTCTAATTGCTGGACTTTCTCTGTAATCATCTATATCTTGCTTGTATGCTACCCCTAAGATTAGAATCTTAGAACCATTCATAGCCTTTTTAAATCTATTTAAAATTTTACTTGCTCTTTCCGCGCAGTATTCTGGCATCCTATCATTTACCATCATAGAAGCTTCAATCATAGAAGTATGAAATCCATATTCTCTAGCTTTCCATGATAAATAGTAAGGGTCAAGTGGTATGCAGTGACCACCAAGACCTGGGCCAGGATAAAAAGCTTGAAATCCATATGGTTTAGATTTTGCTGCATCAATCACTTCCCAAAAATTGATATTCATTTTATGGCAAAGCATGGCTAGCTCATTCACAAGTCCTATGTTAACATTTCTATATGTGTTTTCTAGAATTTTTTCCATCTCAGCTACTGCTGGTGAGGATACTACATGAACTTCACTCTCTAAAACTGATCTATACATAGCTGCAATAACCTCAGCTGCATCTTTGCCTATAGCTCCCACTACTTTAGGTGTATTTTTAGTTTTGTATATTAAATTCCCAGGATCAACACGTTCAGGAGAAAAACCCAAATAAAAGTCTTCTCCACATTTGAGTCCAGAACCAGTTTCTAATATAGGTTTAAGGATTTCTTCTGTCGTACCCGGATATGTAGTAGATTCAAGCACCACAATACTACCTTTTTTTAGATATTTTGCAATTTCTTTAGTTGATGACTCAACATAACTAATGTCTGGTTGCTGATGAGAGTCTAACGGCGTTGGAACACATATTGCAATAAAATCAACATCGTTAATAAAAGAAAAATCTGATGTTGCAGACAGGTATTTAGATTGAACTATACTCTGTAAATCTTCATTAACAACGTCTCCAATATAATTTTTCCCTGCATTTACCATGTCTACTTTTTCTTTTTGTATATCAAATCCTATAGTCTTAAATCCAGCCTTGGCTTTTTCAACAGCAAGCGGAAGTCCAACATATCCTAAACCAACAACACCAACTTTTATTGTTCTTTGATTTATTTTCGATATCAATTTTTCTTTCATCACTTTCCTCCGTTCTTACCTTTTAACGGTCTCCCAGGGTTACCTATTATTGTAGTATTATGCTCTACATTTTTTAAAACTACACTTCCCATCCCGATGGTACAATTATCTCCAATATTTACTCCATCTTTTATACAAACATTAGGCGAAATCCATGAATTCTTTCCTATAAATACACTTCCACTTATCTCTGAATTAGCAATTATAAGACTCCCTTTTGAAATATGTACATTATGTGCTATAAAACACGAGTCATCTATTTTAACATAATCTTCTATAACAGTTGGTTCTATTGTTCCTTGAGCAATAACGCTACATGAGCCCACTTCTACGTTATTTCCTATCAAAACTCCTCCTACATGAGGAATTTTATAAGTGTCTCCAGTTTCATCTCTTTCTACACCAAACCCATCAGCACCAATAACACAATTCTCTTTTATAATACAATAGTCTCCAATATTAACGTTTCCTCTAATTTTTGCTCCCGATTTTATTAAACAATTTTTCCCAATTTTTACAGTCGAATCTATCAAACAAAATGGTTCAATTATTGTATTCTCACCAATACTTTCAGAAAAATAATAAGAGTTGTTATGACATGATTTAATCTCTGTTTTAGCATTTCTATTCAAAATATAACCTAAAATCTTAGCATATTCTTTTCTTGGTCTATCAACATATAATAGATGATTATTCCCAAAAGTAGTATCTAAATATTTATTGTTTAATATTATTATCGAGTTCTCGACTTTACCTAATCTATATAAATCTTCTTCAGATAATTTATCTACAAAAATAAGTGTTGAATTCATTGCCTTATTAACAGATGATACGGAATAAACAGTAGTGTCAAAAAAAATCTGTTTATCATATTCATTGAACTTTAATAGTTCTTTACTATTAAACTCGAATTGATTCTTATACATATATCTCCTTTTTACTTTTAATAATATTTGTTAGGCTTGTAATTCTCAAACCTTCTAAATAATTGCTGTTCACTTCCATAATTTGATCTATCTCGTCAATTTTGTTACATATGATATCTAAAAATGATGAATAATAACTTTCTCCACTATCCGAGAAATGAATAGGATGTAATACCATTTGTAAAACATTTGTGTCTCCATTTTTTATAAATTTGTTTATGTTCTTATTTCTAAAAGATTTACAAGAATCAGATATGTAATTTTCTTCAGAAAAAAAACGCTTATCGTATGCATTATTATAATTCATAAAAATGGGATATTTGTTATGTACCGATGGATTATGTAAGCTTATAGATTCTATTTTTTTGCCTATAATATCTTCAATAATTTTTGTTTCATTTAATACATGCATATATAATTGTTCATCTGAAACATCTCCATAAATAGTAGGATCAAAATGCAACCCTATCTCAAATCCATCTTTATCCATCTTTTTTATAAGCTGTCTATTTTTTTTTGAATTAATATTATATAAATCAGATGTAGATAAAATAAAATAAGTTGAAGAAATACCCATTTCACTTTCTATGGATGCCATTTTATATGCACAATGTAAATCAATATCAACATCATGTCTTAATATATACCCATTTTGCGGGTTTGATTCAGCATGAGATTTGAATGTATTTATTTTTGAAATTTTCATCATTTTAAAAATAAGAAGAATGTAGTCTTTATATGTAAAATTAAAATCCAAAGTATCACCTCTTTAAATATTTCAAATAATAGTACCTTTATTCACTTACTCAAAATAATCAATTGTTATTTTGCCATCAGAATCAAAAATAACTTTGCCCACTATTTTAGCTGGTGTTCCGTAAGCTACTGAAAAATCAGGAATATCTTTATTTACTAAACTATTAGCTCCAATAACACAGTAACTTCCAACATTAACATTCTTTGTTATTATTGCCATACCTCCAATGTAAGTATTGTTACCAATAATTACATCTCCAGATGCTATTGGCAACCCTCCAGATGACAAGACATAATCAACCGTATCATGAGTAA
The DNA here is from genome assembly GCF_000196455.1 of Acetoanaerobium sticklandii. Lineage (NCBI taxonomy): Bacteria > Bacillati > Bacillota > Clostridia > Peptostreptococcales > Filifactoraceae > Acetoanaerobium > Acetoanaerobium sticklandii. Next base: position 2,464,681 of record NC_014614.1, read on the forward strand.
CAATATGGACTCCAGAAGAAATATGGCAGAAATCTCCTATTTTTAGCTTGGCATGTGCAGCATCAATTAAAGTAAACGGTCCTATCCACACATTTTTGCCTATCTCTACATCTCCCATTATCACGCTAGAATCATATATACTAGTTTTTTCTCCACAGCCCAAAAATTTAGCTTTGTCCCATCTATCATATAACAACTCATTTGTTGGTAAAACTCTATTGTAGTTATTTTTCATATCTCTTCGAGATGTGTTTATATATTCGAATAGCTCCTTATACATTATAATCACCCCTGTTCAATTTAAACTCATTTTATGTAAGTATTTCACATAAAGAATTTACAATAAAATTAATATCATCTTCATTTAAATTCGGATGTAACGGAAGCGCTAATCCTTGATTGAATGAATAAACCGAGTTATTGAATGTATTGCTATCCAAGTTATATTTACCTTTATAGTATGGTTGCATATGAACAGAATTTGCTCCAAAATTCGTTTCAATACCTTTTTGTTTTAGTTTCATTATTACTTCATCTCTAATATATTTCTTATCAATTAATATATGATAAGTTTGCCATACATGTTTTCCATAATCCATTTCTTTAGGTAAGATTATCTTCGTATTATTTTTCAATAACTTATAATATAAATCTGCAATAGTTTTTCTTGATTTATTTATAGATTCTAGCTTAGCCATTTGAGCTACCCCAATAGCCCCTTGAATATTAGTAAGTCTGTAATTCAATCCTGGCATAACAAAATTTGCTTTCCCATTTATACTTTTTATACCATGATTTCTAAGTATTCTGATTTTTTCTGCATACTCATCATTATTAGTGACTAACAATCCTCCTTCACCAGTAGTTATTGCTTTCCTAGGATGCAAACTAAAGCAACCTATTTCTCCTATAGTCCCTACTTTATAAGATTTATATTCTGACCCAAACGCACATGCTGCATCCTCTATAACTTTTAAATTATAGTGATTTGCTAATTCTAATATTTTATTCATATCCGATGATTGTCCAAATTCTTGAACTGGCATAATAGCTTTTGTTCTAGATGAAATTTTTTCTTCAATTTTTTTTGTATCAATGCAAAAGCTATCCAAATCAGTATCTACAAATACAGGTGTCGCTCCTAATATTTCAACTACATTTGCAGTTGCTGGAAAAGTAAAATCTGGAATAATCACTTCATCTCCCGCTTTTATATCTAATGCAAGTAATGCTAAATGAAGTGCCGCGGTTCCACTACTTACAGCAACAACATGCTTAGCCTTTAAATAATTTTTAACTAAATTTTCAAACTCATCAACTTTAGCTCCCTGTACTAAATATCCAGAATCTAAAACTTCCTTAATCTGTTCAAATTCTTCTAATCCAACATCAGGCATCGAAAGTTTAATCATTTTTTTGCACCTCTATACCAATCAATCGTTTTTGTAAGTCCTTCAGTTAAATCATATTTTGGACTAAACCCTAATAATTCTTTTGCTTTTTCTATGCTTGGTATTCTTAGCTCAACATCCACATAATTTTTACTCACATATTTTATTTCGGAATTAGAATTAGAGATTCTTTTTATAGTTTCTGCAAGCATAGCTATAGTAACAGTAGCTCTTGGATTTCCAATATTGAATGATTGTCCTATTGCTTCTTCTTTCTCTAAGCAAAGCATAATTCCTTGGATAAAATCTTCAACATAACACCATGAACGAATTTGGTCACCATCTCCATGTATTTGCATTTGTTCATCAGCTATCGCCCTCACAACAAATTGATGTATCGCACCCTCTCCAACTTGGCCAGGGCCGTAAATATTAAATGGTCTTACTGTAACCACTGGCATTCCATATTCTTTATAATAGCTGTGAGACAAATGTTCGGCCGCAAGCTTTGATACAGAATACGTCCATCTTGCTTCACCAACAGGTGCTAAATTTGTTGTATTCATTTCATTAACCTTATATGCGTAAGATCCGAATACCTCAGATGTAGAAAAATCAATTACTTTCTCAAGGTTCGTCAAATTATCTTTTAACGATTCTAAAAGATTATATGTGCCAATCATATTTACTTTCATTGTATTAACAGGACTTTTTATAACTGTATCTATCCCAGCTACCGCAGCTAAATGAATAACAATATGTGGTTGAAACTCCAAAACAATTTTTTTTAAGCTCCCGTAATCTAAAATATCTCCTTGAATCAACTTTACATTATTATGGCTTAATAAATTTGTATTTTTTATTGAATTTCTATTCAAATTGTCATACAGTAAAATCTGATTTTTATCACACAATAATCCGCATAGCTTGCTTCCAATAAAACCAGCTCCGCCAGTCAATAAAATTCTTTTATTTAATATCATAATATTTCAAACTCCTTTTAAAATTATATTTTTTTATATATATCAACCATGTTCTTAGATATTTTATTCATATCGTGATATTTCTCTACATAAAGTCTTCCTTTATGCCCAATCTCTGCTAATATATCTTTATTCTTCAAAATATATTCTAAAGTATTCTTTATATTATCAGGGTTTGCAGATATAATAGGCAAGTCATCAGGATATTTTTCTTTCATGAAATCACTAATCCAACTAATAACAGGTTTTCCCATAGCCATTGATTCAACTGCAAAAACTCCATAAGATCCTGCTAATATTTGATCTATAATTAAATCTGCTTTCATATATATTTTTGTTGCTTCTTCGTTTGACATCCCTTGAACTAGTTTTAATTCGAAATCAAAGTCAACATTCAACTCACTTAAAGCTTTTATGATATAGTCTGTTCCTTTATGCTCTGGTGATGTTGGCGCATGTACTATCATAAATTTACTATTAGTTAAATTATCATCATAAGTATACTCATATTTTTCTAAATCTATTGCTACTTTTGTATAATGAATATTATCATGAAATTCTTTTACATATTCGGCTAGCTCATAATCTACTATACAATCAGGGATATATTTTGAAATCAGTTCTACTTTCCTCTTAATCATATCTTCATTCATATCTTTTACTTTTATATAAGGGTTAAGCTTTACAGCCTTTGAATATAGTCTTACATCAGAACCCCAATATTGCATTACTACTTTCTTTTGTAGCTCTTTTAGTAAAGGTAAATCTGAATAATCCAAAGTCAAACTTGTCCCAAAATGGAAATGAAATATATCATTTTCATTAATAAATCTAGAGGCTAGTTTCTTGCTTATATTATTCGCTACATTAACATCGTTTCCTTTATACAAATCAATTTCATAATCTGCTTTATATTTCAAATAAGAAGGATAATAATTTAAAGATTTTGCACTAAATCCCATATTTGATAATCCTCTAGTTAATGTATTCATTTGATTTGCAATTTCTATGGTTCCATGCAAAATATTACTAGTTGTAACATCACATATTTTTTTTTGCATATTCATAAAAGGATTTTCACATTCTAAATTAACATTAAAGAGCCTACTCCAAATATAATATCTTTTTTCCTCTGAAATATCAGTGAAAATGTTTTTCATAAGATAATTCATATTAAATAATAAATCATAATTATCTGGTTTAATATCCAATCCAGATTTAATAGTTTTTTTTGCTTCTGAATAGTTTCCTTCCAGTATTTCAATAATACCTAAGAGCGAAAAATATTCGATATCTATTTCGTAATCCTTATAATATTTATCAATTAATATCTTAGCTTGATTTATATCATTTTCTTCAATTGAATTCTTAATACGTAACTTAAAATCATCTTTTTGGTACATAATAAATATCCTTCCATTAGATAAAATATTAATTAATAAATTCCTTTTTTAAGAAAGTTGCTAAAAAATCAGCTAGTTCTGGATATGCTTCTGCAGCTAATTTATAGTATTTTAAAGCTGCTGTAGTATTTGCATTATTAAGATTTTCGTAATACAAATTCATAAGGATTAGAAATTTTGATTCAACATCTGCAATATACTCATACTTCAAACTCATTCCTTTAGTTATATATAATTTATTAATAACGCTCAATCCAACTTGAATATATTTATCAAATACAAAAACATTACTACTAATTGCAGTCTCAATACCAGTATTTTTGTATTCAGATGCCATTCTAAGAATAATCCCTTCTAACAAGTTTTTCAGAGCAACTTCATTTTTAAATGAAGGCTGATTTGCATCTATATTTTTTATCCAATCAAAGACTTTCAAATATACCTCACTATACTTATTATTGTAAAAATAGTTAAGATAATAAAAAGTGGTTGAGCGATTAAATTTATTAAAAAAGCTTAGATTCAAAGTCATATTTTCGCATATAAAAGACATCACTTCTGCGTAATATAAGTTAGTAGTATTTTTTTTCATATTTGCAAAAATTTTATTTGCAATTATTAATTTATCTTCCGTATTTATATTGATATCCACTGAAAATCTACAAAATTGTGAATAATCTTCATTTATATCAGTGAATAAACTCCTAATTTGTTTTTTCTTATTCGGTTTGTAATTATCGATTTTTTCTTCAATTTTTTCAAACAATATCAATTTTAAATCTAAATCTTCTATTTTATAATACAAATCCTTCAATTTATTATATTGATTAGTCTCTATATATATATCTATAAATACGTTAATATTTTTAGAATCAATTTTATTCTCATTTAGATACTTCAAAGCGTTTCGATGCTCATTTCTATTAATATAATATTTTACTAGAAAAAATTTAATCTTATTAACCGTTGCCCTATCAGTTCTGTATATAGCTATACTATCATCTTTGGATATCGGCAAGGTATCAAATCTTTTTACTAAATCTATAAATATTTCTGCATATTTTTTTGCAATATCTAAATTTCCTAATTTTTCATATGAAAATAACAAATAAAAATATCCATCTATATAATCTTCTCTTAATTTTATAGATTTTTCTGAAACATCTAAGACTTCATTATATTTTTTCAATACTAAACAATTTGATAAGTGGACACTAAATATAGCAAATCCTTCTATCTGTTGTTTTTTAGTACATTTCATTATAAGTTCATATGCTTTTTTCGATATTTCATAAGAATCCTCTGTATCTCCGTGCATGTTATAAGATGTAGCAAGTTGAAATAAGTAATACATATCATCTGGTTTCTTTTTTAATTCTTTAATTAGCAACTGAGTGGTTCTATTAAATTTTTCATCCATAATTTTTTTATCTAATACTATGTATCCATAGTGACCTAATATTATATCTAAATATGCTACAGGTTGTTTATATATTGGTTGATTATGAACTGTCCCTTCATATTTAAAGCTTCCATCATTATAAAAAAATCTAGGAGTTATAATCATAGAATATGCATCTAAATTCTTTATGTTAACATAATTTTTCTCTCTAACAAAATATGTCTTGATAGACTCATTAATTTTATTATCTAAAAAATCATTAAATACTTCTATATTTTCTACAGTTTCGTCAGCATCTATAATAAATATCCATTCTCCAGTGGCATACGATAAAGTAACGTTTCTCATTCCTGAAAAATCATGAAACCATTCTTTAAAATAAACTTTATTTGTATATTGCTCTGCAATAGCTCTAGTATCATCTATTGAACCTGTATCAACAATGATAAGCTCAACATCATCTCTTTTTACGACTTCTTTGATAGAGTCCAAACAACGTTTTAAATGTAATTCTTCATTTTTTACCATCATACAAATACTAAGCTTATATTTCATATAGCGCTCACCTACTTTATATTTTTATCCAACATAAAAAAAATCGGCATTTCTGCCGATTTTCTTTATAGGATATAATAACTATCTTAGTAATTGTAGTACTTGTTGTGGTAATTGGTTAGCTTGAGCAAGCATAGCTTGAGATGCTTGAGCAAGGATATTGCTCTTAGTAAATGAACTCATTTCTTTAGCCATATCTGTATCTCTAAGTCTAGATTCAGCTGCTTGTAAGTTCTCAGCAGAGTTATCTAAGTTTTTGATAGTATGCTCAAGTCTGTTTTGAATTGCTCCAAGTTTAGATCTTTGAGAAGAAACTTTTGTTATAGCGTCGTTAACTTGAGTAACAGTTTTTCCAGCTGTAGTAGCAGTTGTAACAGCTATAGATGCTGCTGTAACTCCTAGTGAAGCTGCTGTCATTGTTCCTATTTCAACGTCTATTGTTTGAGTATCATTAGCTCCGATGTGGAATTTCTTTCCTGTGAATGTTCCATCTAATAACTTTTGAGTATTGAATTCTGCTCTTCCAGAAATTGCTTCAATTTCAGCTGAAAGTTGGTCTAACTCATCTTTGATAGAAGTTCTATCTATTGTAACGTTAGTATCATTCGCAGCCTGTACAGCAAGTTCTCTCATTCTTTGTAACATAGCATGTACTTCGTCAAGAGCTCCCTCAGCTGTTTGGATAAGAGAAATACCATCTTGAGCATTTTTAGATGCCATATTAAGACCTCTAATTTGGCCTCTCATTTTTTCAGAGATAGATAGTCCAGCTGCGTCATCTCCAGCACGGTTAATCTTCATACCTGAAGAAAGTTTTTCGATTGATTTTCCCATTCCAGCAGAGTTAACTCCACCAGATCTGTGTGAATTCATAGCCATCATATTGTGATTAATTATCATTTTATATTCCTCCTTGAAATTTTGTTAATCGGCATCCATGCCTGATTAAGTTATATTGGTTAATTGGATTATGTGATATATCCTTCGGCCGTTTAGGATTATCACTTACATTCTATATATCGAAGTAAATTTTGATTACTTTATAGTTTTTTTGAAAAAAAATTATAAATTTTTATTTTTTATTTTTTAGCATTTTTGTAAGTGCTGATTTATCAATGTTTCTACTCTCGGCTGCAGTTTTATTCTCTGATTTTGTTTCGTCTAGTACTTCTTTTCTTATTATGCTTACTTCCTTAGGGGCGTCTATTCCTATTTTTATTCTGCCTTCTTCTACTTCTATTATTTTTATTTCAATATTATCTGCTACTATTATACTTTCTCCTGCTTTTCTTTTTAGTACTAGCATCTTTACACCCCCGCCTTATCATAGAATTCATATCTTATAGGATAGGAGTCATCAAGAATTATTTGTATGGCTTTTTTTAGTTTTGCATTTATAACTATTGGAGCTTGTAGGTTGGTTCTTATTTTAGTTATGTCTTCTGGAATTATTACTACAGTTCTAATCATCACATCTTCTTTACTTTTTATATCTAACTGCTCCATTATTTTTTCAGGAAGTTCAAAGCTGTAATTGTTATCCGCTACAAATGGGTCCATAATAGCAAATGAAGTTGTGTCTTCTACGCTCTGAAGCCACTCTATGAATATATCGCTGTCTTTTATTATTACAAATTTTTTTAGTTCTTCAAATCCAAGCATGCCTTTTTCAAATTCTAATATTTCATTTTCATCTACTTCTAGTTCTCCAAAATAGTTCGTATTTATTTTCACTATTTTCACTCCCTTTTGTCTATATAGACGGTTTACTTAATTCGATTATAATATAAAAGTTAAAAAAAGAGCTACATTTTTGCAAATATAGCTCTGATTAGTTATTTATTATCTTAAGAAATCTACAAGTGTAGGCTGAATGATTCTAGCTGTAACTGACAAAGACGCTTTATAAACGGCTTCAGCTGTAATTAATTGAATCTGAGTTTCTGCTACATCTGTATCCTTAGTCTTTGAAAGTAATTCCTTAAGGTTTATGCTTACATCTGTCATTCTTTCGCTCATTATGTCTATCATATTAACTTTAGCTCCTACTTCTCCTCTAACTTGAAGAAGTGTCTTAAGCTGATTATCCATATCTGCAAGTGATGCAGATGCATCCTCATGATTTGCAGTGCCTAATGCCGTAAGTAATTTATCAATATCATCAAAAAGTTTAGGTTTTCCTCCTACAAGCGGTCCGTAAATCCTGTCGCCAGTAATATTAACACTAATCTGCTGTGAATCCCCTACTTTATATTCAATTAATTCAGAAGGAAGCGTTGCTAGAACTAAGCCGTCTGCAGTATTGTAGTTCCCAGAGGAATCTAATAATTTAATGTCCGTTTTAAATCCTGTAAAAATTTGTCTTCCCATATAGGTATCATTACCAACTTGAATTAAGTGATTTTTTAACTCTTTTATCTCTTGAGCCACTTTTTGAGTGTCTTCCTCTTTTAATATTCCATTTGCACCTTGAACTCCAAGTTCTCTAATTCTCTGATACACGGAAGTTATTTCATTCATAGCGGTTTCAGTTTTTTCAAGCCATGACTTTGCCGCTTGGATATTTTCTTTATATTCAAGGCTCATGTTTATATCGGATTCTAATCTAAGTGTTCTAGCTACTCTTATAGGGTCATCTGATGGTCTGTGAAGGTTTGTTAATGATGACAAATCATGATTCCACTTACTCATTTTGCTTAGGTTAGTATTTTGATCTCGCATAGTTCTCATAATCATCATCGAGTTTGTTATTCTCATATTTCACCTCTTATTTATTAGGTTATAGGCCTACTCTACCCATTCTATTTATTATTACATCTATCATTTCATCTACTGTCGTTATCATACGCGCAGCTGCATTATACGCATGCTGAAATTTAATCATATTTGACATTTCTTCATCTTGGCTTACTCCAGAAACTGACAATCTGAATGAATCCACTTCTTCAGTTAAGTATTGCTGATTATTAAACATACGCTTAGCTTCTTGAGCATCAACTCCTAATGAGGCTATCATAGTTTTAAGTACGTCTTCTGGCGTTCCCTCTCCTAAAACGATTTGAGCTCCTGAAGTGTCATAAGTAAGCCTAATCTCAAAATCTTTTTTGCTTCTTAAATTAAGCATAGCAATAGCATTTTTATTATTGTCAGGTGCACCGTCTCCTAATCCAAGCGAGAGCTTCGTTGGGTCATCAAGCAAAGCTTGGTTAACTTTAAGTTCTGATGCACTTATAAAATTAGTTGAACCATTTTTAGTTGTAAAAAGAGGTAGTCCTGAAGCTGCTGCTCCATTTAAAGAATATCCATCGTCATGAATATCATTTAAAGCCTGAGCAAAGGTATTGGCAAATTCGCTTAAAAATCTAACGTAATACGGTGCCCCTTTAGTTTCGTCTTTATATCCATCTCTTTGTTGTAGTTGTCCACCTATTGCACCACCAAGTTTTTCTTGAACTAGTGTTGATCCTGATGCCCATTTTATATTGCTTACTTTTATATTTTCTAAGTCTTTCCTAGAGGATACAGGCTGAATATCTTGTCCATCTGTAAACATAGGATGGTCCATCCCAGTTTCTAGTTCTAGCACATTAGTATCTACATGATTAACTAGTGGTGTTCCTTGAATCAATATTGTAAGTGTAGATGATTTCCCGTTATTTATAGGAACATTTTTCACTTCTAAATCTACTAATTTTGATAAGTCATCAACAAGTAAATTTCTAGCATCTCTTAAGTCATTAGCTCTACTTCCGTCTAGTTCTGATTCAAGTATTTGTCTATTTAGCTTTGCAATTTGAGTTGCCATCGAGTTGATAGCTCGTACAGAAGCCTCAACTTCTTCGTTTGAATCTACAACCATTTTCTCAAATCTAGAATACATATCATTAAAATTTTGAGCTAATCCAATTGCTTTTTGTAAGAACACAGATCTATTTGTAGGATTTGACGGATCCTTTGTAAGGGAATTTATTCCTTCAAAAAAGCCATCTACAACTTTCCTTATTCCAGTTTCGCTAGGTTCATTAAATATTGACTCTACTTGAGTAAGAGAGTTATATTTTTCTTCCCATTCCCCTAATGTGTTAACTTCTTGTCTATATTTAATGTCAAGCATCTCATCTCTTACTTGAGAGATGAATTGCATTTTTACTCCTAACCCTAGCTGGCCTTGGCCACCTTGAATGTTCATTGGATCTTGAGCAGACTGGTTAAGTCTTTGGCGCGTATATCCTCTAGTGTTGGTATTTGATATATTATGTCCTGTTATATCTAGAGCCCTTTGCGCTGCAAAAAGTCCCGAGCTCGCTATACTAAGTCCTGCAAATGTAGATCTCATTATCTCACCTCATATATTTTAAGCCTTATTCGCTTAGATTTCCTAAATACAATATATGTATCGGTTTCATCATATAAATATTTTATAGGTATATTTCTCTATAAATTGTTTTTGGTTTATATGCTCCGATTCATTATACCGATTATGTATTTTATTGATTGTTTATATTTCCTTGGATTTTTCCAATAAAAAAACGGAGATTTCTCTCCGTCATGGAAAATCAAAAGCATTTTAGGAATCCTTCCTAAATTAAAATTTATCCTCAAATAATTTTTTGTCTAATCTTTGAGCTTCAGCAGCATAATTCCCTTTACTTTTTTTATACGTAGTAGGAGAATCATCTGATAGCAAAACATTTTTAGTGAATTCTATTTGATCTAGTACAAATCCTATGATTTTATCATTTAAATTATTGATAAGTTCTAGCTCTTCTAATACTGTTTTTAGCTGCTCCCCCGTCATCTGAATTTCTCTAGCTAACTCTGGCGCATCTTTTAAAGACATTTCTACTAGATTTTCAAGTCTATCTTTTCCCCAATTCAGCTTTGCAACGAGCTTTCCTCGCTTTTTTTCAGCATCTATTACAGCTCTCACAAGTCTTTCCTCTTGCTGAGAAAGAGCCATAAGTCTAGATGTTTCGTTGTCTTTAAGTATTTGGGTTTTTTCTTTCGCCAAATCCAATAGTTCAATATTAAGCTGTAGCTGTAACTGTAATGTCTCAAGTATTTCTTGATAGGTAGTCATATTATCATTATCCTATTTCACTTGTACTTATAGCACTGTAGATAGATTTTGCAAGCTTTGTTTTATCTATAGTGTAGGTTCCATTTTCAATGCTTTGCTTTATAGCAGATACTTTATCTGCTCTCACATCTGGAATTTGCTTTAGTTTTTCAATGGCTAGCTGGTAGTCTTTCCCTTGATTGGATATTTGTATATCAAATCCGGGACTGCCAACTTCCCCAGACTTTTGGGTCTTACCTACTTTGTTTTTACCATATGCCTGGTATACGTTTTGCACGACTGTGCTGCTGTATATCTTCATTGTCAGCCCTCCTTGTTTTTAATTTGTATGACTTCACAATATATATATCGTAAGAATTAACAAAGTCTTAATAGGAGTTTAAGTTAAAGTTTCTTTACAATTTCAGTATAGTTATTTTAATGTCTTTGTTTTATATGGAAGTTTGCTCCCTTATTTTTTGTTTCCTTTTTCTCCGGAGCTTTATCTTCTGGTTTCAGATTTTTTGCCGCTCCCATCAAATCTTTCGCAAGTTCGTTTTTACATCCATCACAAATTTTACCAGATTTTATACTAACTCCACATCTTTCACAGTTCAGCAGTCCATTATTTTCATCTATTATCTCTATTCTTTCATCTTTAAGTAGCTTTAAAATTATTCTTTCCGCAACTCCTGTCTCTTCTGAGACTTCTGTGACACTTGCTCCTGGATTATCGTATAAATAATCTCTTACTTTTTTGAAATCACTTTCAATATTTTCAGCTGAGCATTTAGTACATAGAGTTTCTGATGACATAGCTCCAAATTTTCTCCCACATTTTTCACAATTTTTAAGTTCCATATTTATCTTCCTTTCAGGTTTTCGATTTTTATTTTATTAATTTCAATACTATATTTGATTCAGATTCTAAATATCAGAATCACTAGATTCAAAATATATTTTTTCTATTTTTTAGCTGTTGCTAATACCAAAAGGTAAATCTTGCACTCAGGATAAGTCTCTTTTAGAGCTCTTGCTACTTCCACTGCTGTAGTTCCTGTAGTTAAGATATCGTCAATTAATAAAATACTTTTATAGTCTAAGTTTAACGTTTTCTCATCGATTTGAAAAGCTCCATTTATTTCCAGAAATCTCTCAAGTGGATTTAAGCTTGCTAGGGGCTTTGTTTCTTTTATTTTTATAAGAGGCTTGATGTATGGTAGATGTAGTTTTTTTGAAAGCTGACTAGCAAGAAGCTCTGTATGATTATAGCCTCTTTTTTGAATTCTTTTCTTGGTGGATGGTATAGTAGTTATGTAGTCCATCTCTAGCTTTAGAGATTTATATTTGTCCTTAAGAATATCTGAGAATTCATTAGCTAGATAGGTTTTACTGCTGTATTTAAAACCGTGAATCATTGTCTCCATTACACCATCATATACTGTACATGCATAGGTTCTATCTATAGGTGACTTCAGCTTCGTCTCTTCTGCGCATGCTTCACAAAAATCCTCATCACATGCAGCTCCACACGACATACAGTTTATATCTAAAAAATCTATTTTATAAAAACACGCTCTGCAAAGCGAGTATATGTTTGTCTTTGGGATTATGCTGTTACACCCGATGCATTTAATATTAGAAGGGTACAGTAGCTCCATTATTCTCCTCCAGTAGCATACCAGTTTCTTTGTAAAGTTTTAACTTATCAGATAGGGCGGTATTTCTCTTTTCCTCGTAGACATTGGATATCATAGCCTTTAGGTATTTTGCGTCACCTACTAGTATTGCTAGTTTTTTTGCTCTTGTAAGTGCTGTGTAGAGAATCTTTCTGCTCATGAGCATAGGAGGAAAAGCTGATACTGGCATGACTACGCAATCAAACTCAGAGCCTTGGCTTTTATGAACAGTAGTAGCAAATGCATGCTCTATCTGATCTAGCTCTGTAAAGTCATATTCCGCTCTTTTACCATCGTCAAACTGAATATAGAGTTTTTTTTCACTAGGCTCTATGAAGTCTATATATCCTAAATCGCCGTTAAATATTCCTTCTCCAGAAATATTTTCTTCTAAGTTTTCCCAGGTTTTTTCATAGTTATTTTTTATGTGCATTACCCTATCGCCCGTTCTAAAAGTTCTATTTCCCGCTTTATGCTCTCTTTTGCCTTGTCTTGCTGGATTGAGTGCTTCTTGTAGTAAGAGGTTTAGATTAAGTACTCCAGCTTCTGATTTTCTCATAGGTGACAGTACCTGAATATTATTTGATGATAGTTTATAGTACTTTGGCAGTCTATCTGAAACTAGCTCTACTATTAGCTCTGCTATCTGAGACGGAGTTTTCTTTGCCATAAAAAAGAAGTCTGTATTTTTTTGGTCTGTGATCGGAAGCTCACCTTTATTTATTTTGTGGGCATTGACTATTATCATGCTTTGCTTTGCCTGTCTAAATACTTCTGTAAGCTCTATACTAGGTATGGTATTGCTCTCTAGCATATCCTGTAGGACTCTTCCAGCTCCTACTGATGGAAGCTGGTCTTTGTCTCCTACAAATATAACCGCCGTGTTCTCTGATACGGCAAGAAGCAAGCTATCTAGGAGCATCACGTCCATCATAGAAACCTCATCTACTATTATTACATCAGCGGCTATAGGGTCGTCTTCGTCTTTTTGAAATATAAGACCATCTGCTTCTTCACTATATACTGCCTCTAGTAGTCTATGAATCGTAGAGGCTGGTCTCAAGGTTGCCTGCGACATACGCTTCGCTGCTCTTCCTGTCGGTGCGCAGAGGATAATTTTTCTCTTCATCTGTTCAAAGCTTTTGATTATAAAGCTAAGAGTAGTCGTTTTTCCAGTTCCTGGGCCACCAGTTAATATCATCATTTTGTTTTCAAGTGCCATAGTCACAGCTTTTTTTTGTAGCTCTGACAGCTCTATATCTTCTTCTAGCTCTAATTGCTCTATGGTTTTTTCTTGATTTTCAAGCTCGTTCATATATGCCAGCTTTATTAGGTTGCTAGCTGCTCTTGTCTCTGCTAGGTTATAGGAATCCAAATAGATTCTTTGCTCTATATCTACTTCTTCTATGGTTATGCCTCCATTTATAGCCATCTGATTCAAGCAAGATAGAATTTCTTCTTCATCTATTGATAGCAGTTCCTTGGCTTTTGATACTAGCTGAGGCATTAGCATATATGTATGTCCACTATATGCAGCTTCTTGAAGCAGGTATTTAATGCCTTCTTCTATTCTTTCTAAAGAATCAAGTCCAGCATTTAATTTTTTTGCTATTTCATCAGCTTTTTTAAACCCTATCCCTTTTACATCCTTACATAGACCGTAGGGATTGTTCATGACCATATCTATGGATTTATCTGCATATTTTTTATAGATTTTCATGCAGTAGGCTGGGCTTATTCCATATGGCGAAAATGCTGTTATTATGGATTTTAGCTGTCTTCCTTCCATATGAGAGCTTATCATTTTATCGAGCTTTTTTCTGCCTATGCCTTCTATTTCTAAATATCTATTAGGATTAGTTTCTAGGATTTCTATAGCTTTTATCCCGAATTTATCTGTGATTTTATGTGCCATTTTAAGACCTATGCCTTCTATCGTTCCAGATGCTAGGTAGGCTATGATTCCATCTAGCGAATCTATAGCCATATGAGTGAAGCTCATAACACTAAACTGTCTGCCATATATATCGTGAGTCTTCCACTCTCCACTGACCTGTATATTGTCGAGCTCTCTGACAGATGGCATACAGCCCACCACTGTAACTTCTCCAAGTTCATCGCTGATTAGGTTTGCTATAGTGTAGCCATTTTCATCGTTTTGAAATATTATATCTGAAATTTTTCCTTTTAATTCTATAGGCATAAGCATACACTCCAAATGTATTTTGAATATGATTTATTATAACATATACTATAAGCTCATAATCTTAACAATGTTTCAACAGATACAACTAATCGAATTTAAAAATTATATCGTATTTAAATTTTGAAGAAGCAAAATTTAAATATAAATAACAAAAGGATTAGTATACAGATTTCCCTGAGTACTAATCCTTTATTTTTATAAGCTTTTAAGCTCCATAAACAACTTATAATGGTTTAAATTGCTGAATTTATTATTTATGATATTTTTATAATCCAGCGTCTTTTTTAATGTCGTCTACTTTGTTTAGCTCTTCCCAAGGAAGGCTTACATCTGTTCTTCCAAAATGTCCGTAAGCTGCTGTTTGCTTGAATATCGGTCTTCTTAGTCCTAGGTCTCTAATTATAGCTCCTGGGCGAAGATCAAAGTTTTTAGAAATGATTTCAGAAATCTTTTCCTCAGCGATAACACCTGTTCCAAATGTATCAACTAGTACTGATACCGGTTCAGCTACACCGATTGCATAAGCTAACTGAATCTCGCATTTCTTAGCAAGTCCTGCTGCTACTACGTTTTTCGCAACCCATCTAGCTGCGTATGCTGCAGAGCGGTCTACCTTTGTAGAGTCTTTACCTGAGAAAGCTCCTCCACCGTGTCTAGCGTATCCACCGTAAGTATCTACGATGATTTTTCTTCCTGTAAGTCCAGAATCTCCTTGAGGTCCTCCGATTACGAATCTTCCTGTAGGGTTGATAAGGTACTTAGTGTTTTCATCAAGTAACTTGCTATCTACTATTGGCTTAATTACGTTTTCGATTAAGTCTTTTTCAATTTGCTCTCTAGTTACTTCTGGGTTGTGCTGTGTAGATATTACTATAGTGTCTATTCTTACTGGTTTGTCATCTTCATACTCTACTGTTACTTGAGTTTTTCCATCTGGTCTTAAGTAATCAAGAGTTTTGTCTTTTCTTACATCTGAAAGCCTTTTAGCTAGCTTATGAGCTAGTGAAATAGGAAGTGGCATAAACTCTGGAGTCTCGTCGCAAGCAAAACCAAACATCATACCTTGGTCTCCAGCTCCTACTGCTTCTACTTCATCTTTCATAGTCCCTTCTTTGTGCTCTAGGGCTTCGTCTACACCCATAGCTATGTCTGCACTTTGCTCGTCTATAGCATTAATTACTGCGCACGTTTCGAAGTCAAATCCATATTTTGCTCTATCGTATCCGATTTCTTTAACTGTCTGTCTTACTACTTTTTGGATATCTACGTATGCGTTAGTAGTTATTTCTCCAATTACCATAACAAGACCTGTAGTAACTGCTGTCTCACACGCCACACGTGAATTAGGGTCTTGAACTAAAAGGGCGTCTAGTATTGAATCTGAAATCTGGTCACACATTTTATCTGGATGGCCCTCAGTAACAGATTCTGATGTAAATAATCTTCTCATTTAATAAATCCTCCTCATCTCTAGCATTAAATGCTGTAAACCGTATCACTTGTATATGCCAAGGTGGCACATCGTACATAATGTAGACTTTTTTGCATTAAAAAGCCTCTTCATACACATACGCAGAAGAGGCATAACTACTAAAGTTACCTCATCTGCCAAGAATATATCTCGCAGGAATTGGCACCATCTCACATTGCTGTGCTGGTTGCCGGGTTTCACAGGGCCAGTCCCTCCACCTCTCTTGATAAGGTTCAAGAATTTATTCATTTATTGTGCAACGGATTTTATTTTATATTAGCCAAAACCATATGTCAATATGTTTTTGAAAAATATTTTTTACTATTTTTGTATCAGTTTTATGGAGTAAGCACAGGCTTGAATCCATATACCAATTTTCCATCTGCTTCAGCAAACTGAAGGTATTTTATATCTTGATATATATTGGTTTTTGGCATAGATGCATAGTCTACCACACTGATATAGCTTACATTTCCATCTACTCTAGAGGAAAAACTCTTACCTGAATATACGACATATACATTCTTAGTCTTTGCTTCTTTTTGGATGATTTTGTCAAATGCATTTTGGTCTATACTGTCTGCGGACTTGTCACTGCCTTGAAGCACTATGACTACATTCCCAGCACTTTTTGACATTAGTCCTTTTAAATAGTCCCATTGACCTTTTACTTTGTATACTCCGCCATTTCTGTTGTCCACGCTTATAAATGTTGTATTTCCAACGGTTTTATATTTATATGCCCCATTAAAGGCTTCCTTTGGCGCTGACACCGCTCCTAAAAATGCGTTATCCCCAGCACCTAGAGTCATTACAGCTTGGTTTGAGCTGGCTGAGCTTGCGAGCTTTGCCTTAAATGCTTGATCAATTATGCTTTCTCCACCTGACATGTTTCCAAATACTGCTGCTGTTCCTGAATCCGGAAGAGTTTGAACCATTTTAGTATCAGGTGCATTTTTCTTAAGTACTTCTACTGGAATTTTTCCAGTAACTCCTCCATATGAAGCTACTATATTTCCACTTCCTGATGAAGTCGGCGTGAAATATCTGCCATCAAAGCTCCCTGATATTCCTTCTCCAGAAACCTGAAAACTAGGAGTAGTTATGTCTATAGGATTTTTAGAAGCATCAAAGGCTCTTATAGCAAGCTCTACCTTGTCTCCTTGGAAAATAGTTTCATTTAGCACAGAAATTTCAATCTGAGAGATACTACCTTTTGGAGCTGTATTTTTGATAGTAAGCCCATTTACGAGTGACCTTTCTGCAGATGCCATAGTATTTTGAATTTTGCCGTCTGCCATCAGCTGAGTAGAGCCTCCTCCGTCAAGCATCATGGCATCCTTTGCTCCTAGCGCTTTCATATACGCTTGCATGTCTTTTTCATCCATTCCTATAAACGGAGATTTTCTTCCGTCTACAGTGACTATGAGCATTTTTTTGTCCGCTGTGATTCCTAGAGCTGTTCTTTGACTTTTTCCGCTCACACTCTGGGTTATGGATGTCTCTACTCCATTTTTAAGAAGCATAGTACCTCCACCTATTGCAGTTTTTATATTGTTGTAATTTAAGTTTATATCTGTTTTTAGCTTGACCTTTTCTTCTGGAGTAAAAGCTCCTTGAAGTACAAAGCTATTTGCTCCAGCTGCTAGTATCACGTAACCATTTTCAGGAATTGCCACACTAGGCTGTCCACATCTTACTTCTCTTACGATGTCGTTTTCTACTACTATCTCTGTAAGGTCAAAATAAGTTTTATTAGCGCCTGGGCTGTTAGGAGTGTATTCTTTAGTGTATATTACTATGTTTCCATAGTCTTTACTCGGTTTATTTATTGCTGATATATCTACATTTATACCTCTTGAGCTATTTTCTACTTGAATATTTGAATAAAGGTAAGCAAGAAGTGCGTTGCCTGTAGAGTCAACTAGCAATGAAGCGTATTTATTAAGCTCATAATGAGGACTTGAAAGCTGCTTTCCATCTTTTACTATAGGCCCTATGGAAAATGCTGGGGTAGACATTGAGAAAAAATCACCATTCACTGCCGCAACTACGCCTTGCTCCTGATTTACCATATTGCTAAGTGTTGTTCTGTTTATAAAACCACTTTTATTAAATAAAACATCTAGCTTTACAGATGGATTGTTTAAATCTACTTCAAGTATATTTACGTTTTGGACTCCCCACTCGTAAAAGCTAGATACCTTTTTTAGATTTACCCCTTGACTTAAGGGAATCTGATACCTTGATTCATCTATTACATTTGCAAAGGATACTGCTGGAGCTAATCCAATTAGCATCGCTAGCATAAGAGCCGCAAATTGTTTTTTCATGCCTTACATCTCCTTCTTACATACAAAAGACATACTTTGATGTCAAAAAATCTGTTAATGGTTTTAGTTATACCTTCTCGCACTATATCTTAAGTCAAAAGCAAAAAAGATACAATTACATAGTGATTACAGTTCTGTTTCAGTTAGCCTTCCTATGATATAATACAGATGTTGTTATATAGTGATATTAAAAACTTGCTCTAAACCTACTAGAGTATATCGGAGGATAATATATATGAATGATTTTTTTGTAAACCTCAGTCACGAGGTCTACGTTTTTTTGCTCGCAGCAGTACCTCTAATCGAGCTCAGGGGAGCTATTCCACTAGGAATAGGGCTTGGAATGAGTCCTTGGGAAGCTTACTGGATTTCTGTTGCAGGCTCTACACTTCCTGCTCCTTTTCTCATTCTGTTTTTCAGAAAAATTTTAGAATTTATGGAAGAGAAGAACATTTTTAAATGGTTTACTGATTTTTTGAATAACCATATCTACAAAAAATCAAAAAAACTAAAGGCAGCGAATATACTCGGAATTTATGTATTCGTCGCTATTCCACTGCCTTCTACTGGAGCCTACACAGGCTCAGCACTTGCTTCCATTTTAAATATTCGTATGAAGTATGCTCTTCCTGCCATATTTTTTGGAAACATGACAGCAGGCTTTATCATGATGATGCTCTCACACGCTATAATGCTCTAGCCTAAAAACAGAGCTATGAGAGGTATAGTAACTAGAGACATTAAGGTTGTTAAAAATATAAGCTGAGATGCTAGAAGCTCGTCGCTTTCATAGCGAGTAGCAAATATTGCTACATTTGCAGCTACTGGCATAGCAGTTATTATTATAGGAATCTTTAAAAAATAACCATCTAGCTTTAATATCGTAAAAAGAACAATCATTATCGCTGGAATTACTGCAACTTTTATAACTGCTGTGAGTAGCAGTTTTTTGTTTGCAAAAATTGCATCTACTCTAGTTCTAGCTAGTGTGCTTCCAACTGCCAGCATGGCAAGAGGAGTGGTTGCTGAGGCTAAATATAGTAGCGTACTATCTAGTATCGGTGGAAGTTTAATTGAAAGTATAAACAAAGTAAACCCTATAGCTACTGCTATTGTCCCTGGATTAAGCAAGGCTGCAAGACCTTTTTTCTTAGATGCTGAGCTATCAGAGGATCTGCTGAGCATATGAACTCCAACTGTCCACATCAAAAGGTCAAACGGCATATTAAATAATGAAGTATAGAATATTCCTTGAGTTCCGTAAAGTCCCTGAGTTATAGGGTATCCCATAAAGCCTACGTTTGGAAATATCATAGCTGTCTGAAATACGTCCTTTTCCTTACCCTTTGCTCTAAGTAGCTTGGCAAATAGATATGAAAGCGAAATCGTACCTGCATAAACAGCTATAGCCATTCCTATCATCTTTAAGCTCTGACCTAGTAGCTCTATAGAAAAATCAAACTGCATAGCTCTTATTATAAGAGCTGGAAGCGTAATATATAAAACTAGAGTACTAATTTCTTTAGCTCCATGCTTTGTTATCATCTGCTGTTTTCCTGCTATATATCCAACTAATATCAGCAGAAACAGCACTAATACTTGAGAAAAAATCGTCCAAAAGTCCATTTTTATCACCGTCACTTTTTATAAATTAGGAACAAAATCACAATTATCTTTACTACCATGAAAATAAGCCTGTTTTTAATTTCAAAACTTGTATACATAAAACAAAACCATTTAGATTATTATCTCATAAAAAAGACAAATCTAAATGGTTTTTTTAGTTGTTATAATTTTCTTTATATTTCTTTTTTTATTTTTCTTAATAATTCTTCTTATTTCTTAATAATTCTTAATAATCCTTCTTATTTCTTGTAGGCCTTAGTGTATTGCTCATATATCATCTTGGCTATACCCATAGATTGATTCTTTGACACATCTTCCGCATATCTCTCTAGCATAAAATCCGTCATGATATCCTTGCCTGGAGCTTTTTCTTCGTCTTCATTTTCAGGAATAGTAGCTTTCATCTGCTTGAGCATGATTTTTAGAAATTCCGCTTCCATCTCTCCAGCAACTTTTTTAAGCTTTTCCTTTTCCATCTCGCTCATCTGTTCATCCTTGTAACTTACTGGGATGTTAGTAGGTATAAAAGGCTTAATGTCCATAGTCTACCTCCTATCTTTTAAGTGAGTTTACTGTCTGCATCATATCGTCTGCTGTCTGAATGGATTTTGAGTTTATTTCGTAGGCTCTTTGAGCCATAATCATTCTCACCATCTCGTCAACTAGCTGAACGTTAGATGTTTCTAAAAATCCTTGGTATAGTTTAGTGTCTTTACTTTCATCTTCTTCTATTACTGGCTCGCCTGAGTTTGCAGTCAGAGAGAAGAAGTTATTTCCCATAGCCTGAAGTCCCTCTGGATTAATAAACTGAACTATTTGAATCTCTCCTAGCTCTACTATCTCGCCTGCTTCATCCTGAGCCGTAACCATCCCTCCCTCAGATATAGAGAAGTTTCTCATAGTAGATTCCACTTCTATTACATCATCGTCTGTAGATAGTACGGTATAGCCCTGAGAAGTAACTAGAGTCATAACATCTCCATCCACAGAAAACTTGAAGTTTCCATCTCTAGTAAACAGCTGCTCTGGATTGCCAGTTGGGTTCTCAACTACAAAAAATCCTGGGCCTTCTAAAGCAACATCTGTAGGATTTTCAGTTTTTTCTAGATTTCCATTTGTGAACAATCTAGAAGTAGCAACAGGTCTTACCCCGTGACCTATTTGAAGATTTACAGGTTCTCCTAGCTCAGGGTCGTTTGATACGCTTTTCATCGATGTATAAAGTAAATCCTTAAATTCTGTTTTTTGTTTTTTGAATCCTGTCGTATTTACGTTTGCAAGGTTGTTTGATATTGTATCCATATTTAGCTGTTGTGCTCTCATTCCACTAGCCGCAGTCCAAAGTGCTCTCATATGTATCTTCCTCTCTATTTTTAAATATATATACTTATTTTAGTTATATAAATATTTTTTCTCCTATATCTTCATTAATCCTCAATATATATTATATTTTGCCTATTTCATTTGCAGCTTTTGACATTATGTCATCATATGATCTTATAACTTTTTGACCGCTTTCGTAGCCTCTAAGCAAATTTATCATTTCAGCCATTTCTGATATTATATCTACGTTTGAGCCTTCTAAATATCCTTGGAGCACCTGTCCATCAAACTCAGCTTCATCCGCTTCGATGCCATCTGCCATTGTAAGGTAGCTTTCTCCCTGCTTTATCATGCTCTCCGTGTTTGCTATGTTTACTACTCCAAGTGTATCAATTTCCTCTGGCTCGCCATCTACGGTTGCCACTATGTTTCCAAATTTATCTATGTCTATTTTTGAAGCTCCCTCAGGAACTGAAATTTCATTGTCGCTGGCAGAAAGCACTACATTTCCACTATAATCCACTAAAATTCCTTCTGGATTAATAGAAAAACCACCATTTCTGCTATATTTTATTTGATTATCCTGCATATCTAATATTTTGAAAAATCCTTTACCCTCTATTGCTACGTGAAGAGGATTTTCTGTAGGGTCTAAATTACCTTGATTAAAGTTAATCATAGACCTGTCAGCTAGTGCTCCACCATTCATCGTTCCTATGACCTGAGCATTTACAGCTGTTATAACTCTAGCTACGTCTTGTCCGCCTGCTTGCAGTATGCCGTTTGGAAGTAGGGTAATCGCACCGTCTGGCGCTGAAATCGGATTGCCATTTACATCTAAAAGGTAGGCTCCAAACTTCGCATGAGTATTGCTGTCTGAATCTCTCAAAGCTGTTCTAAGGTATCCTTCCTCATCTCTAGTTATTTTAGCAGATTTATGATATCCTATGCCATGTCTATCTTCCATTCTAAAATATCCCGAGGTTATTTCTATGGACACAATCGAGTCATTTGTTTGAAAATCTGCTGGTGGATCTACGTTTACAAGTTGCCTAGTAGGTCTCAGATTATTTTCTACTCCATTTAGCTTTACCATGAGCTGTTCTGGAAAAGACTCTGTAACTAGAACATCTTTTTTAAATGCAGTAGTTTGAGAGTTTGCGATGTTGCTCGTGATTACATCTATTCTTTTTGAGTCCGTTCTCATGCCATTTGTAGCTGTATAAATACCTCTAAACATAATTCCCTCCAAGTTTACAAAAAGTCTATTAGCTAGGCTAATAGACTCCTTATGTACATCATCTAATTTAATTCAGATTAATGCATTACAGGATATAGCCCTGTAACCTTTATCGACATTTCTATAGAATTTACCTATAGTTCTTTAGTACCTTTTTTTAGTTGAGCGCTGTAATACCTTTATAGAATTAAGTGCTTCTCCCGTTCCTTTTGCAACACAAGAAATAGCATCGTCTGCTATATATACACTTATACCCGTTCTTTTAGCAATAAGCTTATCTAGTCCCCAAAGAAGAGACCCTCCACCAGTCATAAGGATTCCTTTGTCACTGATATCTGCTGATAGCTCCGGTGGTGTTTTTTCAAGCACATAGTGAACTGCATCAGCTATTTGTGCTACACTTTCTCTAAGCGCTTCTAATGTTTCTTCTGAAGATACCTTGATTGTTTCTGGAAGTCCTGAAACTAGGTTTCTTCCTCTTACATCCATAGTTACTTCCGTATCTCTTGGGAAAGCTGAACCGATGTTGATTTTGATTTCTTCAGCTGTACGCTCTCCGATTAATATGCTGTGTTTCTTTCTCATGTACTTCACTATCGCCTCATCGAACTTATCTCCAGCGATTTTTATTGAGGTGCTTACAACTATACCTCCAAGAGATATAACTGCAACATCAGAGGTTCCTCCCCCGATATCTACTACCATACTTCCGTTTGGCTGAGAAATCTCTATTCCAGCTCCTATAGCTGCTGCTATCGGCTCTTCAATTAAGAATACGTCTCTAGCTCCTGCTTCCATAGTAGCATCTATTACTGCTCTTTTTTCAACTTCCGTTACTCCTGATGGTACACAAACTATAATCTGAGGCTTGAAGAATCTAAATAGACCTACTCCTCCAGTAACTTTCTCTATGAAATGCTTTAGCATTTTTTCTGTAACATCGTAATCAGAAATAACTCCGTCTTTTAATGGACGAATTGCAACTATATTTCCAGGTGTACGACCTAGCATCCTTTGAGCTTCTTCACCGACAGCAAGCACCTTATTAGTGCTAGTGTCTATAGCTACAACTGATGGCTCCTGAAGTACTATCCCCTTGCCTTTTACATATACTAGTACTGACGCGGTACCTAAATCTATTCCAATATCTGGCGAAAATCCCATTTCTATATTCTCCTTTTCATCAATAAATTATTCTCTAATCATTTTAACATTATTTGGAAAGAATTAGTCCTCTATTTTTTCAATATTTGCCCCTAATGAGGAAAGCTTCTTCACTATATCTACATATCCTCTTTCGACATGATAAATTTCAGTAACTCTAGTTTGTCCTTCTGCTACCATTCCACTAAGAATAAGCGCTGCTCCAGCTCTTAAATCTGTAGCTACAACATTTGAGCCTTCAAGATTTTTTACGCCTTGAATTACTGCTGATTTTCCCTCTATTTTTATATCTGCTCCCATTCTGTTTAGCTCAGGAACATTCATAAATCTGTTTTCAAATACAGTTTCTATAACCATAGAATTGCCCTCAGCAATGCTAAGCAGTGCCATAAATGGAGACTGCAAATCTGTAGGAAAACCTGGATGAGGCATAGTTTTGATATCTGTAGGCATTATGTTTTTCGGCCCAATAACTCTTATAGTAGATTCACCTTCTTCTACCACGCAACCCATTTCTATGAGTTTTGCCATTACCGGTCTAAGGTGATCTGGAATAACATTTTCCAGCACAATATCACCCTTGGTAATAGCTGCAGCTACCATGTAGGTTCCTGCTTCTATACGGTCAGGAATTACTATATGCTCAGCGCCGTGAAGGGCTTTTACTCCAGTTATTTTTATGGTTTTTGTTCCAGCTCCTTTAACCTTACCACCCATTTCATTGATAAAGTTAGAAAGATCTACTATTTCTGGCTCTTCTGCAGCATTTTCAATAACAGTAACGCCATCTGCAAGAGCTGCCGCCATCATTATATTTTCTGTAGCTCCAACAGAAGGGAAATCCAGATAAATCTTATGACCCTCTAGCCCTTTAGTGTGTGCTTCTACATAGCCATGCTCCATATCTACAAGTGCATTCATAGCTTTAAACCCTTTTAGATGCAAATCAATAGGTCTTGTACCTATAGCACATCCTCCAGGCATTGAAATTTTTGATCTGTTAAATCTCGCAAGCAGTGGCCCCATAATCAAAAATGAAGCTCTCATTTTGCTAACTAGCTCATATGGAGCATCATAGCTATTTATGTTAGTAGCATCAACTACCAAAGTTTCATCTTTAAACTCAACCTTTGCACCTAAGTGGCGAAGTAAATCACTCATTACATGTACATCTCTTAAGTTTGGTACTCCCTTAATTGTAGATACACCGTCTGCAAGAAGTGTAGCTGCTATTACTGGAAGAACTGCGTTCTTTGCTCCACTGATTTTTACATTACCCTTTAATGGTCCGCTTTTTCTCACTAGAATATGAGCCAAATTGTTCATTCCTTTCGATTTTCCAAATATAAATCGCTTTTTTCATCCATTTTTAACCTGCCGGACTCTAATTGTCCCACATCATCTATTATTATAAAGTTGTATGCTATATTTTAAATTTTATTTTTTATCAAAGTCCAAATCTATTTATACCCTTTTTATCTGAACATGTCAATTTATATTTTACTATATAAATCATCTAGATAAAAGTATATATATTCTACTTAGAAAATTTATTGATTTCAAAGCAAATTTTTAGGGTTCTAAAAGTAAACCTTTACTTTCAAAACCCTTTATTCACAATTAAACTCTTGCTAATTCGCTCAATAAAAGCTTTTTAATGAGTCTTTTGACTTTTTATTTAATTCTCAACCAGAGCCTTTTTAACTTGTATTGTGTAAAAGAATTTATTTGTATCATCTACATGAAATATATATTCTTTTCCATTTTCTTCAAATATTACAGATTTTAAAACTATACTTCCGTTATGGTCAATTATATTCTTACTCATCAAATAAGCTGTAGCATCTTCATAGCTGATTTCATTTACTATAGAGGTAAGTAAAACTGCATTTTCTTTAAACCCTAGTGGGAAATGTCCGTTGTCTTCTTGATAAACTCCAATTACACCAACTTTTTCTATTTGATTGTCTTTTCCCTGGAATATCCCTATAAGTGAATTGGTTTTCTTAGTACTGTTTTGTTTAAATGAAATTTCCAAGCCAGATTTCAAAACATCTTCTATGCCTTTGTCGTATTTATAAATTTGGTTTTGCTGCAATAATTTTTCTTCATAAGCCGTTTTGAAAGCTTTTTCTGAGGAGTATAGCATATATTTTTCGACTTTTGCTCCTGCAAAAGAGCCTGCGTTTAACACGTCGCTTTTTGAAAGTACTAACATAGTCATAAAAACAAGCATGATTGAAAAAAGTGTCATAATATGTATTACGCTTAGTTTTCTTCTAGTTTTCTTAGGTCCTTGAATCATAGCTTCCTTAATGTTTTCTCTTCTTTGAATTCTAGCTGCCTGTTTTCTTTCACTGCGACTTGCCTTTCTCATTCTACACTCCCTTTGCAATATTAAGCATATCCTTAAATATTACGTATCTATATTGATAATACTCAGTTAGTATTTATAATACTCTACATTATCAATTTTAATCGATTTGTAATAATCTAATTTTAATTCTTTTTTGAAAAAAAAGCTATAATTTGGTAAAAATAATTGAACTTTTTTCCAAATTATAGCTTTAGCCTTAGGCATATTATTTAATTATAGTTCTATGGAGCTACAGCAGGTTCTGCATACATCACTGGATAGTCTATATACTTTCCAGTTTTTGCATCTATATAGCTTCCACTATAATGTCCATCCTTTGATACAAGTGAATATATTAGTTTTATTACAGGTTCACCTGTTTTTTGAGTTTGATTATAATCTAGGGTATATCTAAGCTGCATAGATTTGTCACTTAAGAATTTTTCCATTGCTTGCTCAGGCTTGATTAGTCCTTCAAGAGAATCGAAAGTTTTTTTGTCATCCCAGTATATTCCCATAGATTCTACTGTTTTAGTAACCCCATTGATTCTAATATCTATAAACTGCTCTTGAAACTCTGCTGATTCAACTTTTCTTGGGAATGTAAAGTAATATTCAGCTGGAGTGTAAGGATTTGATTCATAAACATAATTTACCTGCTCAAAATCCACTTGTTTTAATTGCTCTGGTGCTATTTTAGCAAGCTCCTTAATAGCCATTTCATAAGCTTGCTTATAGTTTATTACAGGTTTTTGGTTTGTTGGCATATCATAAGGCATACCTTCAATATACATAGGCATTCTTCCCATGAAAAGTACTTTGTTGTCTGAGATATTTATGCTTACATAGTATTCTAGCTTGGCCTTTGTATCTTTATAGGTCACGTATACGTTATTTGGGTCATATTCGCTATACTCTACTTTAGGAGTTAGTTCTACGCCGTAGACTTCCTTAAGAAGCATATTCGCCGCCTCTACCGCCTGACCTTTGTTTTCTGCTTTAAATTCAATAGGTTTTATATCTTTAGTAAGATTAGAAACCTCATCAGGAGTCATGTTAAATTTTTCTATAGTAACTGGTCCACCGAAATAATATATATTCTTTGTATGAGCATCTACTGCATCTCCAAAAGCAGTATCTATTATATAAACAGGAATAGCTCTTTTTTCATCACTAGGTGAAGTTACATATTTTAGCTCAGATGTAAACTTTTCCTTAGCAATCTTTAAGGCTTCCTCTGCAGTCAGCTTAGGAGTAGCATCTGGAAATTTTAAGCTCTTAGTATAATTCTGATAAAAAGACACCACTTTTCCTGTTGATAAATCAACACTCACTGATATGAAATCTCCATCGTACTCTATGCCTTCATGAACTCTTTGATAGTAGTAATCTCCCATTACATATTCCTGATTGTATGGTGATTCTTCAAATACTTTATATGTGAACTGTGATAAATCTAAGTCGGTCTTGTCTTTTAAGAATTCCTTTGCTATTTCATGACCTTTTTCTTTAGTCATCTTTCTCTTAGCTTCATAATCTATATTCATATTTGATACAGATATTATTTCTTTATTGTCTTCATAATAAGCTACGTAAGCTCCTCCGCCTCCATTTTCACTTTTCGGCATGAAGCTTACAGAGATATTTTCTCTGAAGTTCTTGTCCTTTGGAAACTGTTCATCGTTATAATCTGAAGAATAAAATACATCCAATATATAATCCTCAGATTTTAACTCAGTCCCAAAATAATCTTTCATTATGGCTTTAGCATAATCTATAGCCTCTAAATCTCTTTTTGTAAGCTCTCTTTGTTCTATAACTGCTGGAACTGTGAGCTTTGAATCAAGCACTCCATTATCCATACCTACCATATTTGAATCCGCAAATGAAATTGCTGGTGAAGTAAGCATCGCGGTCATCATACTAAGTGCAATCAGTTTTTTATATTTCTTCATAAAAAACACCTCCTATTTTGATTTCTACCATAATTATAATTCCCGAATCACCCTCAGGCATTACAAATTACTTACAAATAGGAGGCATTTTGTTACATTCCAATTAATTTTTTTATTCTGTTTTCTATGCCATTTGCCCAGTTAGGGTCTGTAGCATATTTTTTCCCTATAGCACTGATGCTATATCCATTAAAATATTTTCCATCTGGCTGAAGATAATTTTCCGATAGGTATTTTGCCACAGTATCTATGCTCTCATCAAAGCTCTTAAAGCCTTTTGCACTACTGTATGGAGAATTGTCATAGGCCTGAAAACCAAAAAGATTATTTTTATCTTTTGCTATTCTGCTAGTTCCATAATTTGATTCGTGAATAGCAAGCCCAAGCAGAAAGAGTGCATTTACTCCATGTTCCTCTTCTGCCTTTTTAAACGCTGAGCCTAAGCCTTCAAGAGCTGTTCCTTGAAGCTTTGAATCTATGTAGGAAGCACTTACCTTGCTTTTTTCTCTTACATTTGAAGATGCTATTAATCCATTTTCTGCTAGTTTGTTTGCATAGGGGTTGTTAATAGGAGCAGCATAATTGGAAATCTCTCCTAGGCTTCTACTTTGCTGAAACAGCAAGTCTATCATGAAATCATTTGCACCTAAATCACCCGACGAAGAAGGAACCTCCACAGTGGGAATATTTAATTTTGTTTCCAAAATTGCTTTAAATCGCTCTTTTGTTTCATAATAGCTCTGGCTAGGCCCTGAAAAACCATTTATATTAATAGAATTTTTTATTTTTATATCCATAGATATTATCTCCCTGTACTTTTTCATATATGTACTCAATATATATTATATCGTTTAAATCTCAATTTTCTATAGTTCTTTAACTCCATTTTCTTGAAATGAATATCACTTTCAGTATATAATGGCTAAGGGTATAAAATACTATTAAAAGGCAGGTGAGTACTTGTGGACCATAGTCCGTCGCCCGAACGGTTATTTCAAAAAATAAAATTGAATATGCAGGGCCCAAGTACTCATCTTTACTTGGGCGGTTGCTCAAGGAGGTTTTTTAATGGAAAAAATTCTAGATTATATCAAGGCAGGAAAGCCTGTAAATGCTAGAGCTGAACTACTTGAGATGAATGTTGTCGATATCGCTACATTGCTTGAAGACGTGGATAGAGACGACCTAGTTATCCTTTTTAGGATATTGCCAAAGGACACTGCGGCCGAAGTCTTTTCGTATCTGACTAAGGTAGATAGAGCTCATATTATAGAGTCTCTAACAGACAAGGAAATTTCCGGAATCATAGACAAGCTATTTATGGACGATACCGTAGATTTCATAGAAGAGATGCCTGCAAACATTGTAAAAAAAGTGCTTAAAAACACTGATGATGATACGCGTAAGATGATAAATTCTCTGCTTAGCTATCCAGATGACTCTGCCGGTAGTATTATGACTACTGAATTTGTGGATATCAAAAAAGAAATGACAGTCATGGATGCTATCGCTCACATAAGAAAAACAGGTGTAGACAAAGAAACCATCGATACACTCTATGTTATCGATTCAAACAGAAAACTAGAAGGCATAGTCCCTATAAGAAAAATTCTGCTTAGCGATGAAAACCTTTTAATCGAGGATATAATGGATACAAGCTTCGTTTATATCTACACCCTAGATGACCAAGAGGATGTCGCTTCTATGTTTAAAAAGTACGATTATTTTTCCATGCCCGTAACTGATAGTGAAAATAGGCTGGTTGGAATTATAACTATAGATGACATACTAGACATAATAGAAGAGGAAAATGAAGAGGATTTTGCGAAAATGAACGCTCTTGCACCATCAGATGAGGAATATCTAGATTCATCTGTATACTCTCTGGCTAAGCAAAGAATCATGTGGTTATTGATACTGATGATATCCGCTACTTTTACCGGAATCATAATCAGGCAATACGAAAGTGTACTGAGCTCTGTAGTTATACTTGCTTCATTTATTCCTATGCTCATGGATACTGGTGGAAACTCAGGTTCTCAGTCATCCACTCTTATCATACGTGGCTTAGCTTTAGGCGAGCTCGAAATTGCTGACTATCCTAAGATTTTATGGAAGGAATTCAGAGTGAGTATAGTAGTTGGCTTGGTACTTGCTTTTATTAATTTCCTAAGAATATATTTGCTGGAGAGAGTTGATTTTATAGTTTCTCTCACAGTATGCATAAGCTTATTTGCAACAGTAGTGCTTGCAAAAGTAGTAGGAGGAATGCTTCCTCTTATCGCAAAAAAGTTTAAGCTAGATCCTGCCATAATGGCAGCACCTCTTGTTACTACAATTGTGGATACCTTTGCACTTATGGTATATTTCTCTACCGCAAGTTTGCTTATGGGTCTTTAAAAAAAGCCTTATGAGAAGTCAAAACAAAATGACTTTTCATAAGGCTTTTTAATTAGAATTCTGCTGTTCCAACTGTTCTAGGGAAAGGTATAACGTCTCTGATATTTGTCATACCAGTTAAATACATTATCATTCTTTCAAATCCTAGTCCATATCCAGCATGCTTTACTCCACCGTATTTACGAAGCTCAAGGTACCACCAGTAGTCCTCTTCATTCAGTCCCATTGCTCTGATTTTTCCAGCAAGTACGTCTTCTCTTTCTTCCCTTTGACTTCCTCCGATGATTTCCCCTATGCCAGGCACTAGTAAGTCCATAGCTGCTACAGTTTTTTCATCTTCATTAAGTCTCATATAGAAGGCTTTGATTTCTTTAGGATAATCAGTAACAAATACTGGTTTTTTGAAAATTTGCTCAGTAATATATCTCTCATGCTCAGTCTGAAGGTCCATTCCCCATGAAACTGGATATTCGAAATTGTGTCCACTTTCCTGAAGTAATTTAATAGCTTCAGTATATGTCACTCTTCCAAAGTCATTGCTTACTACATTTTGTAGTCTAGGAAGAAGGTCTTTATCTACTATGCTTCCGAAGAATTCCATCTCTTCAGGTGCATTTTCCAGTACATAGCTGATGATGTATTTAATCATGTCTTCAGCTAGCTCCATGTTATCCTCTAGCTCAGCAAAAGCTATCTCAGGCTCTATCATCCAAAACTCAGCCGCATGTCTAGATGTGTTAGAATTTTCTGCTCTAAATGTTGGTCCAAAGGTATAGATATCTTTGTAAGCAAGAGCAAATATTTCTCCCTCAAGCTGTCCACTAACTGTAAGGTTAGTTTCTTTTCCAAAGAAGTCTTGAGTATTGTCAATGCTTCCATCTGCATTCTTAGGAGGATTCTTAAGGTCTAAAGTAGTAACTCTAAACATTTCTCCAGCACCTTCTGCATCACTTCCAGTTATTATTGGAGTATGTACATAAACAAAGCCTCTGTCTTGGAAAAACTTATGAATCGCATAAGCGGCTACTGAACGAACTCTAAACACTGCAGAAAAAGCATTACTTCTAGGTCTAAGGTGAGCTATCGTTCTAAGGTATTCAAAAGTATGGCGCTTTTTTTGAAGTGGAAAATCCGAGCTAGATGGCGCTTCTACTACTATTGATTTTGCTTTTATTTCAAAAGGCTGTTTTGCTCCTTCTGTTTTTACTAAATCTCCAGTTACTTTTATAGCTGTAGCTATAGGTAATTTTGCTACATCCTTAAAATTATCTAAAGTTTCATCAAATACAATTTGCAGGTTTTTGAAAAAACTTCCGTCATTTACTTCTATAAATCCAAAGTTTTTAGAGTCTCTAAGTGTTCTAATCCATCCTTGGATTACGATTTCTTTTCCCATGTAATCGTCTGTATCTCTATAAAGCTTTTTAATATCAACTGCTTTAGTCATGGCAAACCCTCCTCATAGTTTTCATATTAAAAATAGTATATATTAACCCAAAACCGGTGTCAATCAAAGTTAACACTTAGGTTTGCTTGCAATTTACAATAAATTTAAAGAACTAATTCCAATTTTCTAGTATAATATTAGTTATGCAAAATTATTTTTCAATTTATTATGAATCAACATTGATACTCATATATTAATAACCATTTAAGGAGACGATTATTTTGATTAAACGTGACTATCATATTCACACTGCTTATTCAGATGACTGCATTATACCTATGGAAACCATGGTATTATCCGCAATAGAAAAAGGCATGGAAGAAATTGCTCTTACTGATCATGTAGACTACGATTATCCAGATAGAGATTTGCCTTTTGTAGTAAATTACGATTTATACTCACAGGATTATTATGCTCTAAAGGAAAAATATCAAGATAAAATCAATATTTTATTTGGTGTAGAGATAGGGCTTCAGCCACATTTAGGCTCTAAAATCGAGGAGCTCCTTGCTAAGTATCCCTTTGATTTTGCTATTGGCTCAATCCATACTGTAAAGCACCACGATATATATGCAAGAAGATTTTGGGATAATAAATCCAAAGTAAAAGGCTATACAGAGTATTTTGAGGATGTTTTGGAATGTGCTAAAATGCACTCTTGCTATAGAGTTTTTGGCCATTTGGATTATGTAAACAGATATGGTGGATTCGATGACAAAACTCTATATTACAAGGATTATGCGGATATAATAGACGAGATTTTAAAAACCATAATAAAAGGCGAGAGAGGTATAGAAATCAACACTTCTGGCTATCGCTACGGATTAAATCAAACTCATCCTCAAAGAGACATCTTAAAACGCTACAAAGAGCTAGGTGGAGAAATCATAACTTTAGGCTCTGACTCTCATAAGGATGAGCACATAAGTGCAGATTTTGACATAGCTGAGCAAATGCTAAAAGATTTAGGTATTCATTATCTTGCTAAGTTTAGCAAAATGAAGCCGGAAATGTACAAAATAGGCGATTAGTAGAAAATTATAGTTGAAAAAGGTGCTAGAAAAATATTTTTTTCTAGCACCTTTTTATTTATTTAAACCTATACTATAATCAATATTCAGATATCCAATGAGCTAATTCTATTAAGAATTTATTTATCATTTAATTTAATCTGCTCATTTTGATTTATTGAATTATTTTAATTTGATTTTTTATCCACCATTATCTCTAGCATCATTTTGTCCAAATCTGCCATTCCATAAGCTGCAATTTTTCCAAGGTTCGCAATGCTCTTGTCAACATTGTCGTCTACTATTCCCTCTAAGGAAGTACAAGATACGTTGTCCATAGCTGCAAGGCTTGATATTACGGCTGCGCTTACTCCAGTAGCTACCTTCATGGCACAGTTAGGTTTTGCCCCATCACATACTATTCCAGTTAGGTTTCCTATCATGTTTTGAACTGAGAACTTAACTTGCTCTAGATTCCCACCTAACAAATAAGTCATTCCACAAGAAGCTGAAGCTCCTGCAGTCATAGCTCCACAAAGTGCAGATAATCTTTTCATATTAGATTTGATATAAATAGATATAAGACTCGCTAATACCAAGGCTCTAGTTAGTTTTTCTTTATCAGACCCTAGCTTTTCAGCGCAGGCTATAACTGGAACAGATAAAGTAATCCCTTGGTTTCCACTGCCCGAATTGCTCATTGCTGGAAGCATACAGCCTCCCATCCTAGCATCGGCCCCTGCTGCAGATTTTTTGATTACGTAAGACATCAAGTCATCTGCTAGAAGTCCATTATCTATGTTTTTTTGTACTATTCTTCCAATTCTATGACCGTAGTTTTTTTCCATTCCTTCATTTGAAATCAAGCTATTTGTTATAGTTAAATCATAAACAAAGCTAAGCTCTTCAAGAGGCATATTTACAGAAAAATCGTATATACTCTCCACGGAAAATTTAAGACTTTTTCCTGTATCTTGGTTTATAGAAGCTTTGCTTGAAGATTCAGCTTTATTCTCTACTGATACTTCTTTACTTTCTTCTTTAGTGTCCTTTTGGAGACGATTATTTAATATTACTTCCCCATTTTTTTCTATGTATACTATATTGTTATGCTTTTCTTCTATTATGACCTTACTATTAGACTCTCCAGATGCTGCATTTACTTCTATATATATAGGATTTATATCTGATTTTACTCCTATTTTAATCTTTTGCTCTGCTACCATCTGCTGACTTTGCTTTACATCTTCATAGGTTATATCCGCAAGGACATTTAGTTCTTTACTTGCATCTCCTCCTACTATCCCTATTGCTCCAGCAATTTCTAGGCCAATCATTCCAGTTCCTGGTATGCCTACTCCCATTCCGTTTTTAAGTATATTAGGGCTTACGAAAGCTTCTACATTCTTCGGAGCTTCTCCTAAAACCTCCCTAGCCTTAGCCGCTGCATATGCAAGCGCTATAGGCTCAGTACATCCCATAGCTGGTACTAGCTCTTTTTTTAAAATATCAATATAATCCTGTTTACAATAGCTTTCCATAAAAATCCTCCTCATTATCTGGATAATTGTTTTAGATATCTATATATAGTTGCTTCTGAAGTTTTCAATCGTTCAGCAACTTCTATTACACTGCCTTTCAAAAGAAATACTCCTTTTTCATTTAGATGAGCCACTATAGCCACTTTCTCATCGGGCGACATTCGCTCTGGCTCAATATCCGTTTGAATCAGCACTTGATTTATGATTGTAGTCGTGAGCTCTTCTAAGGTAGTAGTGCTAAGATTCTCTTCAATCACTTTAGGCTTTGCTTTTTCTATTTCATTAGCTTTAGCCTCAGTATCAGCTAGCTTAATACTTGTTCTTTCCTTTGATTTTTCACATAGATTAAAATAATCGCTTGTAGCTCCCATAAATGAATCTATTATTGCTTGCATATCTAGCAATTTATTTGCATCCATGTTTATGCATAGTAAGCCAATTAAATTATTATTAACATCTTTAATAAAGTATGTAGCAGACTTTACTTGGTCTCCTGAAGCAGTAATACTTATGTAGTTTGATATATAATCCTGCTTTAAATATAGCTTGTCTTGTAAAATTTTGAGTGATAAATCAGTAAGTGGACTTCCTATTCCTCGTCCACTAACATGGGAATTTTCTATTGCAATTACTGATTTTTCTGGAGTAGTAACATCATGAAGCACCACTTCATAATTAGGTCCAAGAAAATTTCCTAAAAATTTCGTAAATATGATATATGGCTTTAAAATTTCTTGACTAGTCATATAACCCGCCTTTCTGTGAAAGCATTTCTTATTTCATTTAGTTCTACCTAAATTATATTAGAGTATAGATAATAGTGCAATAATTTTTTATCATGATAATAATTTAATATCACATTTGTATAGCTAATAGCTAAAAAATTAATGATTCTTTTAAATTCTGGTTTGTTTTTAGACTATTAAGCAAAATAAAAAAACTGCAGATGCTTTTAATGCCCGCAGTTTTTATATAAGCAATCTGGAATTGCATTAATTTGTAGGGTTCTTATTGTGAATGCAACAAGGTTCCCGGGTCCCATAAGCAATCTCAGATTGCTTTAATGGGCAATGTTCTTATTTTATATATTCCTCACTTACAAGAACATCCTTTAACAGCTCATTTGGAATTATAAATTCAGGATTTCCCATATACCCAGGGGCAACCTCATACTTATCAAATGCTATAACCAGCTGATTATCTTTAGTTATATAGAAGCTTTGGTTTTTGTCTATTTTAGAAAAGTTTTCATCTCCCATCATTTCATCCTCTAGCCAGTATACATTATTCTCATCCTTCATCTGTTCTTTCATTTGAGTTTTTATATTCTCGCTGATTATTTCTATATATGCTTCATCTTTAAATAGACTTGGTAATGTAATCAATAGTTTATTTTGTTTATCTATGGTGTCATACTTTATAGTAGTAGATGATGAGCCTACGGTGTTTACAACATATCTGCCTATTACTAGGAGCTTATCAGTATCAGTTTTCACTTCATATCCAGAAGCTATTCCCATATGTGCCTCATCCATATCAGCTTTCTTCAGCTCATCTATTTCCTTCATAAAATCATCATAAAGCTTTTGATTTTCATCTAAATATTTTTCATTTAGCATAGCTTCAAGTTTGGAATCTAAGCCTTCAATTGCTGGTGTTTTCAGCTGTGCATCAAAATTATTGTCCTTCAGCTCAAAGGTTTTAAATGTGAGTACCCTAACTATCGAGCCAAGAACCGGAACCTCTGATAAGGCATATGAAATCTCAGAGCTTAAATTTATGCTTCCTACAAATACAACTCCTGCAACAGCCGCCGCAATTACACTTTTATTTATTATATTTTTTCTTTTCATTTTTTTCTCCTGCTCCTTTATTGTCGTTCTGACTAAAAATTCCAATTCATCTGGTATCTCTATATTTTCATATTCATTTCTGAATTTATTCATTATCAATCTCTCCTTTGATAGTCTTATTACTATTCAAGCTCTATGCGCAGTTTTTTAAGTGATGAATAAAGCTTAGTTTTAACTGTACTTTCAGGTATGTTCATTATGTTAGCAATGTCTTGAAGTTTCATGGCTTCAAAATATCTAAGAACCACTATAGTTTTATTTTCGTTGCTTAGCCTATCTAGTGCAGACATTAAGTCCGTATCCTCATAATTATCAGAGCTACTTCCTCCAATATCCTCTAGAATTTCATCCTCAGTCAAAACAATTTTATTTGATTTTCTCAAAAAATCTAAAGCAGTATGAACAACTATTTTGTAAAACCAGCTCTTTATTCCATCTGGATTTTTTAACTTATGCTGTGATTCTAGTGCTTTGCATATAGCTTCTTGGACTATATCAAGGGCATCTTGCTGATTCTTTACATAGGTGTAAGCTAATCTATAGTATCCCTCCCTGTTTTCTATGATGAATTTTGTTACATAATCGCGATTAGTTTTTGTTTTCATCCTTAAGTATTCCTTTTTTATATTTTTTGTCTTCTAAATAATAGACGAATTAGGCGCTTAAAAAGTTTTAAAATGATTACAGATTTTTCGCAAAAAAATACCATCTTATTCAGATGATATTTTAGTATACTCAATTATATCTAGTTGTTAATACTTTTACTCGAAGTTCTTAATATTACTATTTTTCTTATTGATATCTTCTTATATCAAAGCTCTTATTAGAGCCTTTACTATTTTAGGATCAAATTGGGTTCCAGCATTGTCTTTTATTATTTCTAGAGCTTCCTCATCATCAACAGCCTTCCTATATGCTTTATCTCTAGTGAGCGCATCATAGGCTTCTGCTACAGCTAGTATCCTAGCATAAAATGGAATCTCATCCCCTCTTAGTCCCTTAGGGTATCCACTTCCATCCCATCTTTCATGATGAGAAAGCACTGAGTCTGCTATAGGTGCAAATTCATTAGAGGAGCTAAGAATACTATATCCAGTCTCAGGGTGACGCTTCATATTATCCCACTGCTGAGCATCAAGTGAGCCTTTATAATTTAAAATATTATCTTGAAGAGCAATCTTTCCTATATCGTGATAATAGCCAAGAGTAAGAAGCTCTAGAAGCTGAGTCTGAGAGAAGCCAAGCTGTTTTCCTAGTAATTTACATATATATGAAGTTCCTTTTGCATGCTCTTGTTCTTCTGGATACTTTTTCTCTAAGTTGTGAAGAATAATTTCTATAGCTTCTTTTCTAAGAGCTGCTCTTTGAGCCAATTTATTTTGGTACATCATGACATCAGCGCTATTTAGCACTTGAGAAATAGGGATATTTTCTTCATGCTTTAGAGCATAACCTATAGCTATTGATATAGGGATGTCCTGAATGGTTTTCGATTTTGTAGAATGCTCTAATCTGGATTTTAATGATATTAAATCTGGCTCATTTACCTTAGTCATTATTAATGAAAACTCATCTCCCCCTATTCTTGCGACTATGTCATCACTCCTAAGCTCTTTTTTGATTAGGTCTGAAACAGTTTTTATAAGTTCATCTCCGCTTGCATGGCCAAAAGCATCATTGATAAGCTTAAGGCCATTTACATCTATCATGACTATAGCTATAGGATAATTTCTAAGAGTGTCAACACGCTTTAACTCCTCCTCAAAAAATCTTCGGTTAAAAAGCCCCGTGAGCTGGTCATGGTAGGAAATATATGATAGCTTATCTTCAGTTATTCTTCTATTTGTTATATCAGTTAAAAACATCAACATACTTGCTTTATCATCCCATACTAGTTGTACCGCTGAAGTTTCAACCCACATGAAATCACCATCAGATTTTTTAAATCTGAATTGAATCTTTTGATTATCTAAGTCATCTATAAGGCGAGAATCTAACATTAGACTTAGTTTATTAAAATCATCCTCATGTACTAAGTCATAAAGATTAATACCTTTTATTTTTTCTTTATATCCTGTTTGTTCCATAACCTTTAAATTAGCATGGATAATTTTATTGTCTTGAATGACGAATACAAATTCGGATAAATTATTAAATAATGTTTTGCACTGCATCTCTTTTTTATCTAATTCCTTTATAATTTGATTTACTTCAAACTCTTTGTTTTTCTTTTCTAAACTGGCTTTAAATAATAAATATGCTATTACTGCCAATAGCAAAATTACGGTTAAAAATAAAATAGTTTGGCTACTCATAATACTTCCTCTTTTCACACAAGAGCAATCCAATTTCATCCGAATTTATTTAGTATTATAAATATATATACCAATATACAAATAAAAAACACCATAATCAGAAAATTATGGTGAAAATAAAATTTAATTTATAAGTTTAACTATTATTTGTCATTTTCTTATAAATTTTGAGTTGTTTATGTTTATATTTATCTTTACATTAAAATTATAGGTTGAATTTTAAGATTATATCTTCATATATATTATCTATTAAAGGCTTTTTATCATCTAAATCCAAAGCCTGCTTACTTGCCCATATTTCCTGTGCTTTTATAGCTTGTCCTATTAACATATACAGTCCATTTATGTTATTGATACCATACTCATCTGCTAGCTTAAGTAGCTTGGTTTTTTGTGGATTGTATATGAGGTCAACTACATTGCTGTACTTTTTAATATCTTCCTTTTTAATAGGACACTCTTCAATATTAGGATAGGTTCCTACTGGGGTGCAGTTTATAAGGCAGTATTTATCCTTAATTTCATGGATTTCATCATAAGGCAGTATTTCAAAATCTGGATACTCCAGCTTGGTTTTATCTGGATTTCTGCTTATAAGTGTTATCTTACTAGCCTGTTCATCCTGCAGTACTTTTATAACTGCCTTTGCAGCTCCTCCTGCTCCAAGCAGAGTAAATCCATTTTTGCTTATAGATATTCCTGCTTTATCAAGACATAATTTAAAGCCATCGTAATCTGTGTTTGTTCCTATGGCTTTGTTTTCTTTTAAAGTAATTGTATTTACCGCCCCTATTTCGATTGCCTTTTGATCTATCTCATCTAGATATCTCATTATATCCTGCTTGTAAGGGATGGTTACATTTAGACCAGCTATGTTTAGGACTCTTATCGAAGCTATGACCTTTTCTAAGTTTTCAGGCTCTACTTCAAACATGCCGTAGCTACCTTTTATACCTGCTTCTTTCATAATCTCTTGATGAAGTACGTCTGATATACTGTGATCTAAAGTTTTTCCTATTAATCCAAAATTGTTTTTCTTCATAGGCTCCACCTTGATTTGATGTACTCAGGACTTTCATCTAGCATCATATCCAAAATAACAAAAGCTGCTACAGACTCGATTACAGGAACAACTCTAGGCACTATGCAAGGGTCATGTCTACCTTTTATCTCAATTATTGCATCACTGGAATTATTTATATCTACAGTATTTTGGCTCATCGCTATAGATGGAGTTGGCTTTATTGCAGTTTTGAATATTATAGGCATAGCATTAGTGATGCCACCTAAAATTCCACCATTGTGATTTGATTTATGTGTTACTTCTCCATCAATTATGCTCATCTGGTCGTTTACCATAGATGCTCTTGCTTTACTCATCTCAAATCCATCACCAAATTCAATACCCTTAACTGCTGGAATAGAAAATAGCATATGAGATAATCTACTCTCGACAGAATCGAAAAATGGGTTTCCTATACCAGCTGGTACCCCAGTTACAGCACACTCCACTACCCCGCCTATGGAATCGTGGTTTGACTTTGCATCTTGAATTAGGTTTCTCATGAAAATTTCTTTTTCCTCTGATATTACTGGTAGTTCCATTTGCTTCAATTTATCTCTTAGCTGAGCACTTCCTGTCATAGAATTTAGATTTTCATCAATAACCTCTCCTATACTTAGTACATGAGCGGTTATAAAAATATTTGCTCCCTCTAGTATATAGCTTGCTATGGCACCAGCAAAAGTAAGCACAGCTGTTAATCTTCCTGAAAAATGTCCTCCACCTCTATAATCACTGTACCCTTTGTATTTCATATAGCCTGTATAATCTGCATGGCCTGGTCTCATTAGATTTTTAGTTTTTTCATAATCGCTCGAGTGCTGATTTGAATTTCTAATTTCAAAAGCTATAGGAGCACCAGTTGTAATTCCATTAAAAACACCACTTAACATTTCAGCCTTATCAGCTTCTTTTCTAGGCGTGGACATATCATTTTGTCCTGGCATTCGTCTTTTCATCACAGCTTCAATATAGTCCATATCAAGCTTAATCCCAGGCAGGATTCCATCTATTACTCCGCCTATGGCCACTCCATGCGATTCTCCAAATATAGTAAGTTTTAATTTAGTTCCCAGTGTCGTACTCATTAATATCTGCCCCTAACGTTTTAAAGTCTTCCCAAAAATGCGGATATGATTTAGAAACTGCTTCAGCTCCTGATATTTCTACTTCAAGTTGACATCTTATAGAAGCTATAGCCATAGCCATAGCTATTCTATGGTCATTCCAGCTACTGAGTTTTCCTCCAGTTAGCTGAGTTTTTCCATTTATAATAATTGAATCCTCATGCTCTGTAATATCTGCTCCTAGCTTCGATAATTCACTGACTGTAGATTTAATTCTATCAGATTCTTTAATTCTAAGTCTTGATGCATTGATAATTCTAGTTTCTCCCTCACTCATAGATGCCATAACGCAAATTACTGGAATTATATCTGGAATCTGAGAAGCATCTATTTCCATTGATTTTAAATGTCCAGAGTTTACCTCAATGTGTCCATCTTCAAGCTTTTTAATATCTGCTCCCATAGCTTTTGCTATATCTATAATTTTTTTGTCTGCTTGAAGAGACTCTAGATTTACATCCTTGCATATTATTTTATCTCCAATAGCTCCAGCTACTATCCAAAAGGCTGCTTGCGAAAAATCGCCCTCAACTTTATATTCTCTAGCTTTGTAAGCTTGATTTCCCTTTATATAAAATTCTTTATACTCTTTATTTTCTATCAATATTCCAAAGACTTTTAGCGTATCTATAGTCATATCAACATACCCCTTAGATTCTAAATCCGTTGTGATAATTATCTTTGAATCAGAATCTAATAATGGAAGCACAAACATAAGCCCAGTTATAAACTGAGAGCTTATATCTCCACGAAGCTGAAATTCTCCTGCCTTTAATTTTCCGTTTACTACTAGAGGCAGTTTATTTTCTTCATTCCTATAGGATATATTTTGTTTATCAAAAATCTCATAATATACATCAAGAGGTCTTTCTACAAGCTTGCCTTTACCTGTAAACTTAACCTCTTCATCCATCAATCCTGCAAAAGGAATTAAAAATCTAAGAGTAGAGCCAGACTCATTGCAATCTATGTCGTTTCCTGTATAAACTAAGTTTTTATTACCTTTAATTATTGCTGTTTTCCTTAGGTCTGCATTATCTTGAACTTCGATTTCCACTCCAAAATTCTTCATTGCATTGATCGTTGCTATTATGTCATCGGACAAAACTACATTCGTTATCTTACTCATCCCATCGGATAAGGATGCGGCTATTATAGCTCTATGACTCATGCTTTTTGAAGGTGGTATACTTATTTCTCCAGAAAGCTTTTTAGGATTAATTGTTACTGTCTTTTTAGGCATTGTAACTTCCTTTCTATTCATACTGTATACAAAGCTATTTAAATTTTTTAATGATATATACTGATACTCCTCAAGAATAAATCTAAGTACTTGCTTGTTCAATATTTTATATCATAAATAGCTACCTGTTATTTTTCTATTAAAGCATCTATATATTCCGGGTATATAAACGAATCTCCTATTTTTCTTATAAAAATAGTATTGATTTTTTCCCCTATCGACTTTTTGTCATGAGCAATTATTGCTTTCACAGCCTCTATATCCATTTTAGGATAGTCTATAGGAAGATTATATTTTAGCATTAGAGTCTTAATTTTATCACTAGTGCCTAGCTTGGTAAGTCCTAGCCTTTCTCCTAAGTTTGCTATATAAAGCATTCCCAGTCCCACAGCTTCTCCGTGAGTATAAACTTCATAATTAAAATTACTTTCAATAACATGTCCAAAGGTATGC
This sequence comes from Acetoanaerobium sticklandii, assembly GCF_000196455.1. Classification (NCBI taxonomy): domain Bacteria; kingdom Bacillati; phylum Bacillota; class Clostridia; order Peptostreptococcales; family Filifactoraceae; genus Acetoanaerobium; species Acetoanaerobium sticklandii. The sequence continues at coordinate 2,507,279 of NC_014614.1, forward strand.
CCAAAATTAAGTAGCATTCTATCATTATTTTCCTTTTCATCTCTTTCTACGATATCAGCTTTTATTTGGCAGCATGTAGAAATCAGCTTGTCAAATTGCCCACTTATAGAATCCAAATCATACTCTTCTAAAAACTCAAAAAAGCTTTCGCCCTTTATACAAGCATATTTTATTACCTCTGCCATACCATCAGATAAGACTCTCTTATCCAAAGTCTGCAAAACTTCAGGGTCAATAAGTACAGCTTTTGGGTGATAAAAGCTTCCTAGAAGATTCTTTCCTATAGGAAGATTAACTGCTACCTTTCCACCTACACTGCTGTCGATTTGAGCAAGTAAAGATGTCGGAATCTGTATAAAATCTATTCCTCTTAATAAAGTAGAGGCAACAAAGCCTGCTAAATCTCCTACTACGCCTCCACCAAGAGCTATGATCAAATCACTTCTAGTTATATTATCTTCTATAAGTTTAGTTGCTAAATTTTCATAATTTGAGATAGATTTACTTTTTTCTCCTGCAGAAATAATAAAAATACAACTCTTTATATTTAGATTTTCTAACGAAGCTTTTAATTCATTTGCATATAAAGGTCCTACATTGCTATCTGTAATAATCGCAACTTTTTCTCCTCTTAAGAGCTGTTTTATATATGATGCCCAATTTGTCTTCAAGCCATGTTCTATATATATAGGGTAAGAATCCTTGCTAGTTTTAACATTGATGATTTTTGTCATGCGCTTTTTCCTTTCAGCTTTTTATTGTTTTGCTGTCTAGTATTTTTACTGACAATATCTGAGACATCTTATAGCCTTTATTTGTCTTAGCTACTCTGTATATATTTTCAAATTCCTTATATTCCAGTGGCTGATTACCTTTTTGGATATAAAATTTTTCATTTACTACCACTCTAAAATCTCCGTTGTCAAATTCACTCATGGAGTTTATTTTATATGATATAAGACGTTCCTTTATTCCTCTTTCTGAGTATGACTTTACAGTTGATTTCTGAACTGTACATATCTTGCTGCCTGGAAGAATATCCGATGATACCAGCGAAAAATCTCCTGAATTTATTGCGCTCACAAAATTATTCTGATAGCTATGTATTAGTTTTTCTACTTGAGTTTTCTTGTGTTGGTTTAAAAATTTATTATGATTTTGGTTGTGCATCTTCGGCTGATAAAAAATCTTTGTTGCTGTATATGAATCTGCATATGATATTATTCCAAAATTAGATAAAAAAAGTGAAAAAATAAGCATTCCAGTGAATAATTTTATCTTCATATATAAACACCTCATCATTATAATATTAGCTTAAAATTTCAATAGGTAAAATTTTCAATTAACCTATATTATAATACAAATCTCCGTGATAATACAAACTTTATGCTTAAAATATTTATAATAAAAAACCCTTTAGATTATTCTAAAGGGTTAAATGTTTTTAATATGAGTTAAAAAAGAGTTAAATTTATATTTTTTTCTTTATATAGCCTCTGAAAGCATTGCTATGGTGTGCCCAGAGGGATTCGAACCCCCGACCCTTTGATTCGTAGTCAAATACTCTATCCGGCTGAGCTATGGGCACAAATAATTCATTATAAAAAAAAATAGTGGAGGCGGCACCCAGATTTGAACTGGGGGTGAAGGAGTTGCAGTCCTCTGCCTTACCACTTGGCTATGCCGCCTCGTTTTTATTGGGGTGAATAATGGGAATCGAACCCACGACCTCCAGAGCCACAATCTGGCGCTCTAACCAACTGAGCTATATCCACCATGATATGAAATTAAAATTTACTTGGTCGAGGTGGAGGGACTCGAACCCCCGGCCCCATGGTCCCAAACCACGTGCGCTACCAAACTGCGCTACACCTCGATAATGTCATTATACTATATTAAATTGGTAGCGGCAACAGGGATCGAACCTGTGACCTTTCGGGTATGAACCGAACGCTCTAGCCATCTGAGCTATGCCGCCCTAATGCTGAAATCAGCTCAAATGGTGCCCAGAGGCGGAATCGAACCACCGACACGAGGATTTTCAGTCCTCTGCTCTACCGACTGAGCTATCTGGGCTTAAATGGCGGAGAGGGTGGGATTCGAACCCACGGTCCCTTTCGGAATCACTGGTTTTCAAGACCAGCTCCTTAAACCGCTCGGACACCTCTCCATGTTAAGCTATGTAAAAAATAAGTGGTGACCCATCCGCGACTCGAACGCGGGACACCCTGATTAAAAGTCAGGTGCTCTGCCGACTGAGCTAATGGGTCATAGTATGGCTGGGGATGCAGGACTCGAACCTACGCATGCCAGAGTCAAAGTCTGGTGCCTTACCGACTTGGCTAATCCCCAACAAAAAATTGGTGTGCCTGAAGGGAGTCGAACCCCTGACACCCGCCTTAGAAGGGCGGTGCTCTATCCAGCTGAGCTACAGGCACATAACTGGAGCGGAAGACGGGACTCGAACCCGCGACCCTCGCCTTGGCAAGGCGATGCTCTACCACTGAGCCACTTCCGCAAAAAATGGTGCGGATGGAGGGACTTGAACCCCCACGCACAAGGCGCTAGATCCTAAGTCTAGTGCGTCTGCCAATTCCGCCACATCCGCATGTGGAGCTGGCGATAGGAATCGAACCTACAACCTGCTGATTACAAGTCAGCTGCTCTACCGTTGAGCCACGCCAGCACATTATCTACTATCATACACCATTTTCATGTACTTCTATTTAGTTTTAAAATGGCGATCCGGAAGGGGCTCGAACCCTCGACCTCCAGCGTGACAGGCTGGCATTCTAACCAACTGAACTACCGGACCGCATATTAAAAATTTGGTGGGCCCAACAGGGCTCGAACCTGTGACCCCCTGCTTGTAAGGCAGGTGCTCTCCCAGCTGAGCTATGAGCCCACTAATGGTGACCCCTAGGGGAATCGAACCCCTGTTACCGCCGTGAAAGGGCGGTGTCTTGACCGCTTGACCAAGGGGCCTTAACTGGTTGCGGGGATAGGACTTGAACCTATGACCTTCGGGTTATGAGCCCGACGAGCTACCAACTGCTCCACCCCGCGTCATTATAAAATTATTGTGGTGCCGAAGACCGGAATCGAACCGGTACGATACTCTCATATCGCAGGATTTTAAGTCCTGTGCGTCTGCCAGTTCCGCCACTCCGGCACAATAATTATCTGGCTCCGAAGGTGGGACTCGAACCCACAACCTACCGGTTAACAGCCGGTTGCTCCGCCGTTGAGCTACTTCGGAATACCAATTGGCTACGTCCTACTCTCCCAGGACCCTGCGGTCCAAGTACCATCGGCGATGAAGAGCTTAACTGCTGTGTTCGGGATGGGAACAGGTGTATCCTCTTCTCTATAATAGCCATATTGGTGTTTTTTAATAATTTAGAATTTTCGATTATATTTATCGACGAGATTAATATTAACAAATTCTTAATACTTTGTCAATATATAAACTTCTCACAAATTCTAACTTTTTTATATAGTGTTTGCACACTAAAAACTGCATATCATAATCCTAAGTTAGGTCAAGTCCTCGACCTATTAGTACTCTTAAGCTGAATACATTACTGCACTTACACCTAGAGCCTATCAACCAGGTAGTCTTCCTGGGGTCTTACCCTTGCGGAGGGAAATCTTATCTTGAGGTTGGCTTCGTGCTTAGATGCCTTCAGCACTTATCCATTCCGCACGTAGCTATCCAGCTGTGCCACTGGCGTGACAACTGGTGCACCAGAGGTGCGTCCATCCCGGTCCTCTCGTACTAAGGACAGATCCTCTCAAATTTCCTACGCCTGCGACGGATAGGGACCGAACTGTCTCACGACGTTCTGAACCCAGCTCGCGTACCACTTTAATGGGCGAACAGCCCAACCCTTGGGACCTACTACAGCCCCAGGATGTGATGAGCCGACATCGAGGTGCCAAACCTCCCCGTCGATGTGGACTCTTGGGGGAGATCAGCCTGTTATCCCCAGGGTAGCTTTTATCCGTTGAGCGATGGCCCTTCCACGCGGTACCACCGGATCACTAAGTCCGACTTTCGTCCTTGCTCGACCTGTATGTCTCGCAATCAAGCTCCCTTTTGCCTTTACACTCTACGCACGATTTCCGACCGTGCTGAGGGAACCTTTGAGCGCCTCCGTTACATTTTGGGAGGCGACCGCCCCAGTCAAACTGCCCGCCAAGCAGTGTCCCAGATGAGGATTCACTCATCGTGGTTAGAATCCAGATAGTACAAGGGTGGTATCCCAAGGATGGCTCCAGCAAAACTGGCGTCCTACTTTCAAAGCCTCCCACCTATCCTGTACATATACTACCTAAATCCAATGCTAAGCTACAGTAAAGCTCCATGGGGTCTTTCCGTCCTGTCGCAGGTATCCGGCATCTTCACCGGAATTACAATTTCACCGAGTCTGTTGTTGAGACAGCGCCCAAATCGTTACGCCTTTCGTGCGGGTCGGAACTTACCCGACAAGGAATTTCGCTACCTTAGGACCGTTATAGTTACGGCCGCCGTTTACTGGGGCTTAAGTTCAGTGCTTCGATTGCTCTAACACATCCCCTTAACCTTCCAGCACCGGGCAGGCGTCAGCCCCTATACTTCACCTTGCGGTTTAGCAGAGACCTATGTTTTTGGTAAACAGTCGCTTGGGCCTATTCTCTGCGGCCTCTTCATGCGTTAACACTAATGAGGCACCCCTTCTCCCTAAGTTACGGGGTAATTTTGCCGAGTTCCTTAACAACAGTTCTCTCGCTGGCCTTGGGATTCTCTCCCCACCCACCTGTGTCGGTTTGCGGTACGGGCACCTTTTATCTCGCTAGAAGCTTTTCCTGACAGCGTGAAATCAACGACTTCGCTACTAAATTTCGCTCCCCATCACATCCCAGAATTGTAACCGCGGTTTTGCCTGCGGCTACTTCCTCAATGCTTGGACACACAAATCCAACTGTGTGATCGCCTATCCTTCTGTGTCACTCCATCACTCAAACGATAATTGGTGGTACAGGAATCTACACCTGTTGTCCATCACCTACGCCTTTCGGCCTTGGCTTAGGTCCCGACTAACCCTGAGAGGACGAACCTTGCTCAGGAAACCTTGGGTTTTCGGCCTGGATGATTCTCACATCCATCTCGCTACTCATGCCAACATTCTCACTCGTATACAGTCCACTGCTCCTTACGGTACAGCTTCAGCCCGTATACG
>NC_014614.1:2517500-2715461 GCF_000196455.1 Acetoanaerobium sticklandii
CAGTGTTTTTCATAGATTTGGACGACCTTAAGAAAATTAACGATACCTACGGTCACAAAATAGGTGATGAAATATTAAAGGAATTCGCTGATAGAGTATCTTTATTGATGAAAAGTGATGACTCTGAATGCTTTATAGCTAGATTGGCTGGTGATGAGTTTGTTCTTTTTAGCGAGTCAGATTCTGGAATAGAAAAGTTTGCAAATCAAGCAAATCTATTATTAGAAAAAATTCATCCCTCATTTAATATAAAAAAACATATACCGCTTAAAATCAGAGCTTCTATAGGAATTAGTATTTTCCCTCAAGACGCTATAACTGTTGACGAATTAATCGATAAAGCCGATAAAGCTCTCTACAGAGTAAAAACTTCTGGAAAAAATGGATATGAATTTTACAAACCATTATAATTGCAAACCTCAGAAAATATACTCAAATTATTAGAGTAAAATAATCTGAGGTTTGTTTATTTACAAGCATTGCGCTATGTTAAGTTCTTGTCAAATTTTTCTGTTTATTAAGTGTTAAATTGTTTGAAATTTCTAATTTATTATTGAAATTTGGACTCAATCTTGCTATACTTTACTGTAACAATGTGTCAAAAGCTTATAAGAAACGTTTTCTTTATGCTGAGTTCATTGTAATACAAACATTTTTGCAAGGGAGGAATGAAAATGAAAGAAGGCAAGGTAAAAAGAGATGCCACATTAATTGAAGCAATTATTCCTATTGTCGCACTTATTTTAGTTCTGGCACCGACTATTTTTATTTACGGTGAATCTCCACATATTCCTATAGTAGTTGGAGCTATAATTGCTGCTTCAGTAGCTATTATTCGATTAGGATATTCTTGGAGTGATTTAGAAGAAGGTGTACTTAAGACTATAAATATGGGTATGCAAGCTATTCTAATACTTATGATTATAGGAATGCTTATCGGATCATGGATTTTAAGCGGCGTTGTTCCTACTATGATTTACTATGGATTACAAATATTATCTCCAGGAATTTTCCTCGTAGCAACTGCAATAATTTGTGCTGTTGTTTCACTAGCTACTGGTTCTTCATGGACTACAGCTGGTACAGTTGGTATTGCTCTTCTAGGTGTAGGACAAGGTATGGGAATCCCAGCTCCAATAGTTGCTGGTGCTATCATATCTGGTGCATATTTTGGAGACAAAATGTCACCTCTATCAGATACTACCAACCTAGCTCCTGCTATGGCTGGTTCTACTCTATTTGACCATATTCGTCATATGGCATTTACAACTGGTCCATCTTTACTTATTGCACTTGTGCTTTATGGAATTATCGGTGCTGGTTATGCTGGAAAAGAGCTCGATACAGTTCAGATTCAAGAGATTCTAACTACATTATCATCATCATTTAATCTTAATGTTTTACTGCTTATCCCTCCAATACTTGTTATAGCGATGGTTATATTTAGAGTTCCAGCTATTCCTGGACTTATTGGTGGAGTTTTATTAGGTTGTATCTTTGCTGTGCTATTCCAAGGCGCAGACTTTAGCACTATCTTATCAGTAACTAACGACGGTTTCGTATCAGAAACTGGAGTAGTGTTAATAGATGAACTTTTAAGTGGTGGTGGTATGCAAAGTATGATGTGGACAGTTTCTCTTATCCTTTGTGCCCTTACTTTTGGTGGTATCCTAGAAACAACAGGTATGCTAAATGCAATAGCCCAAAGTATATTGAAACTTGCTGTTAATACTGGCCTATTGGTTACTGCTACAGTTCTTTCTTGTTTCACAGTTAACTTAATAACTGGAGAGCAGTATCTTTCAATAGTTATTCCTGGTAGAATGTTCAAAGACGCTTATGCTGACAGAGGATTAGCTCCTGTTAACCTTTCAAGAGCACTTGAAGACTCTGGAACTATAACATCTCCACTTATTCCATGGAATACATGCGGAGCTTTCATGACTGCAACATTAGGAATATCTCCACTTGCATATGCTCCATATGCATTCTTAAACTTAATAAATCCATTTATATCTATATTCTATGGATTCACTGGAATTACTATGATTAAAATGACTGAAGAAGAAAAAGCTGCTTACGAAGCTTCAAAAATTCACGCATAAATCTAAAATAATATAATTATTTATAGAGCTACCCTAATTAAGGGTGGCTCTTTTACCATGAAAATGGTTTTGCTCTAAGGAGGTATCTCAATGAAACTAACATATTTAGGTCATTCTGCCTTTATTATTAATACTACAAAGCACAATATAATAATAGATCCTTTCGTAAAGGATAATCCTTTGTGCAAGTTAGAGCTTTCAGAGCTTCCTAAAATTCACTATATTCTAGTTACTCATGGTCACTCTGATCATCTTGGGGATACTGTAGAAATTGCGAAACGTCACAATAGCAAAGTTATTTGTAATTTTGAAATAGCTCAGTATCTAGATAAATACAATATTAACTACCATGCTATGCATATCGGCGGAAGAGTAGCTTTAGATTTTGGAAAAGTAAAAATGACACCAGCTATTCATGGCTCATCAATAACTGAGAGTACTCATATAATCTACGCTGGTGTTGCCTGCGGATTTTTAATTGAGATTGATGGTGTTAAGCTTTACCATGCTGGAGATACAGCTTTAACCTATGATATGAAGCTCCTAGAAAGAGAAGCAATAGATTATGCTATGCTTCCAATAGGTGGGAACTTCACTATGGACTTAGAGGATTCTCTTCACGCCTTAGAACTAATTCGTCCTAAAAAAGCTATTCCCATGCATTACAACACTTTTAACCTTATAAAAGAAGATCCTACTAAGTTTAAAAGTCCTCTTTGCGAAGTAGTTATTATGAATCCCAACGAGACATTAGATATCTAAATTTGTTCTACTTAAATAGTAGTAATGACTATTTCTAATGTTTCCAATAATAAAGAAAGCAATACTTTTAATTTTTTCAGGAAATCATGTTGTTTTAAAAAATCAAAAAGCCTATGAAATATAGTTTAATAACTATTTTCATAGGCTTTTTGAGCTAGATTTATATTCTTATATTGCTTCTATATTCTTCTTTTTTAGTAATGTAACTAAAATTTTGTCCCAAAATACAAAGAAGGATTTCAGTACTGGAACTCCCATAAGCATTCCCATGGGTCCGAAAAAGCCTCCGCCTATCATAATGGCTAAAATAATATAAAATGGCGAAACTCCAACTTTATCTCCTAATATTTTAGGTCCTAGTATTATTCCATCAAACTGCTGAAGAGCAAATATAAATAGTGTTACCCAAAGAGCTTGGATTGGACTATAGAACAAGGTTATAACAATCGCTGGAACCGCTCCAATAAAAGGTCCAAAATAAGGTATCATATTGAAGATTCCAACAACTATACTAAGCAGTAAAGCAAATCTTACTTTTAATAAGGATAACCCAATGAAACATAAGATTCCAATTATCATAGAATCAATAAGTTTTCCTACAAAGAAATTAGTAAATATACGGTTTACTTCATTTCCAAAATCAATAGTCTTATCTGCATGTTCTCTTCCCATAAAAGCATAAAGGTTCTTCTTTATTCCTCTTATAAACTTTTCCTTGTCAGCTAGCAGATATACAGAAATCACTAAGCCAAGTAGCATTTTTGCAACTCCAGACGTAATACCAATAATACTGGCTACTACTCCTGTAAGAGTTAAATTCAAAAAATCAACAGCTCCATTAAATATGGAATCTAAGTTATTAAAGATATAAGTATTTATGCCAAGTTGCTCAAGTAAATCGTAGTCAAGCACCTGCCTGCTTATCCACTTTTCAGTATCATCAATATAATTAGGAAGCTTTTCAATTATTTCTGTAATATTTTTTACAATAACTGGCGTTACTATTGTAATCGCTAAAGTAAGAATCCCAACAAAAAGGATGTAAACTATAATCAAAGAAATCGGTCTTGTTATTCGATTATCCAACTTTTCAAGCGCTACCATCAAGGGATTGAGGATATAAGCTGTAGCAAATGCCCAAAAAAAAGGTGATAGTATAGCCCAAAGTATAGCTAGCTGACCTAAGAAATACTTATGATTGTCTACTATTTTGTACATTAGAAAAGCTACTAACAAAATGAAAAATATATTTAAATTATCTTTCTTAAAAAGCAATCCTATCCCTCCTAAAATCCTATATTTACTAGTATTTCTTTATTATACGACAGAAAAAATATTTTACTACTCTTTTATTCTAAATTTAATCAATTTATAATTTTTAAATCCTTCTATTCCTAGTATAATGATTATATTGTGATATTCGATAGTTAAAAAGGAGAATAATATGACTAGAAAAGTATTGATTCTTTCAGCATCTACAGGTGGAGGTCACAACCGTGCTGCCAGAGCTGTCCAAGAAGAAGTTGAAAAGCTGGGTCTAGAGTGTAAAATAGTAGATTCACTTAAATTTGTCAGCAAAATGGTAGATACTGTTATTTCAAAAGGCTATGAGACATCGGCTCTTTACACTCCAAAAGCCTATGGAGGCATGTATAGAATATCAGATACAAAAGTTATTCGTAAGGGAATGGATAAAAATCTACTGCTCAAATTTATAACTAAAAGACTTTGGAAATTAATTCAGCAGGAACAGCCTGACTATATCGTCGGAACTCATCCTTTTCCTGTTATGGCTGTATCTAAATTAAAGGAATATGGTTACACAGTGCTTCCTCTTTACTCTATCATAACTGATTACACTATTCATAGCGCTCATATTGCAAAAGAAGTAAATGCATATATAGTAGCTGATGAATATATGAAATCTCTGCTTGAAAAAGAAGGTGTTTCATCTGAACTAGTATATCCTTATGGAATACCTATAGAAAAAAGATTCCTAGAAGCCATAGATGCTCCATCCACTAGAAAAGAGTTTGATTTGAAGGATAAGTTCACGCTTATGCTCATGGGTGGCAGCTTTGGTGCTGGTAATATAATCGATGTGCTTTCTGATTTGTTAAAAATAAAAGAGGATATTCAGATTATAATTGTTTGTGGCAGAAACAGCAGCTTATACTCTAAGGTAGAGCGGTACCTTCAGACAAATAACAAAACCAAGGATATTTTACTTTTAGGCTTTACAGACAAAATGAACGCTCTAATGTCAGTAAGCAACTGCATAGTTACAAAGCCTGGTGGTCTTACAACTACAGAATGCATACTCAAAGAGCTTCCTATGATAATACCCTTTTTTATACCTGGACAGGAAAAAGACAATCTGGATTTTCTGCTTAACAATGGTCTAGCAATCAAACCAACTGGAACCTTTCCTCTAGATGTGGTTGTGAAAACTCTCTATGATTATCCCGAAAAGTTAGAGAGAATTAAAGTCTCAATGAGAATGGAAAAAAAGGAAGGGTCAGCCGAAAAAATAGCTTCATTATTTGAGTAGTAACTATTTTTACACTCATGTAAAATTACTAATGAATCACTAAAGCATACTTAATATTAAATATAAAATTAAAGCCGAGCAGATTATATGCTCGGCATTTTTTTGATAACGTGTTTTTTGGTTCACTCATTAAAACTCATAATCATCGTACCCTGGCTCATACGGGTCCTCTTCATAGTCATACTGAAAATCCTTCTGATGATTTTTAAATGCTTTAAGAGGTTTTTGCTTAAACTCATTCTTCTTCTTTGCTGAAAGCATCTTTTCCAAGTGATCTTCGAATTCATCTACTTTCTTTTTTGATTTGGCGCTTAAACTCTTGTTTCTCTTTTCCTTTAAAGCACTATAAGTTTCAAAATCAACACTATTTTTCATTTTTTGCCCCCAAAAATCCTTTCTAAGTATAAATATATAAATTAATAATTTCACTTTTATTATAAAAGAATAATCTGATAAATTCAATATTTTTTGCTATGTTTTCAACGTATTTTCCACTTAAATTTATATTTTCAAAAACTGTGATTTGAATCACTGCATTTAATTTAAAAAATGAATATAATCTATCATTATCATAATGTTTATTTTAGATACATAACTCGAGGAGATGATTATATGGAAAATTGGCAAGGGTTTAACAAAGGAGAATGGACGGAAAAGGTAGATGTAAGAAACTTTATTCAGCTTAACTATACTCCATACACTGGAGATGAGAACTTTTTATCTGAATCAACATCAAAGACAAAGCAGCTTTGGAATAAAGCAGAATCAATGATTAAAGAAGAAATACAAACAGGCAAGGTTGACATAGATACTGATAGATTCTCAAGTATAGCTGGATACGAGCCAGGGTATCTCGATAAAAACAATGAGCTTGTAGTGGGATATCAAACTGATGCTCCTTTAAAAAGAATAGTGAATCCTTATGGTGGATATAGAATGGTACATGATTCATTAGAGGCTTATGGCTTCGAAATGAATAAAGAATTAGAAAGCTCATTCAATGCTTTTAGAAAAACACATAACCAAGGTGTATTCGATGCTTACACTGATGAAATGAAAGCTGCAAGAAGCGTTGGACTACTTACTGGACTTCCAGATGCTTATGGAAGAGGCCGTATCATCGGTGACTATAGAAGAGTAGCACTTTATGGAATAGATTTTCTAAAAGCAGAAAAAATCAAAGATAGACAAAATCTAAAAGGACATGCTTGCGCTACTACTATCCAGCTAAGAGAAGATATCTCTGAACAAATCAGAGCTTTAGATGATATCAAGGCTATGGCAGCAGTTTATGGCTACGATATTTCAAAACCTGCTAAAAATGCTCAAGAAGCAGTTCAGTTCTTATATTTTGGATACCTTGCAGCAATCAAAGAAAATAATGGAGCTGCTATGTCCCTAGGAAGAAACACAGCATTTTTAGATATTTATATAGAAAGAGATATGAAAGCTGGCATCTTAACAGAAATGCAGGCTCAAGAATTAATGGACCAATTTGTAATAAAGCTAAGAATGGTAAGACATCTACGTACTCCTGACTATAACGATTTATTTGCTGGAGATCCTAACTGGATAACAGAATCAATCGGTGGAATGGGAGAAGACAATAGAACTCTAGTTACTAAAACTGCTTACAGATTCCTTCACACTCTTACTACATTAACTCCTGCTCCAGAGCCAAATATGACAGTGCTTTGGTCAGAAAATCTTCCAGAGGCTTTCAAAAAATATTGCTCAAGAATGTCAATCGAAACAGGTTCTATTCAGTACGAAAACGACGATATCATGAAGCCTATCTATGGAGATGACTATGCAATAGCTTGCTGCGTGTCTGCCATGAGAGTAGGAAAAGAAATGCAGTTCTTTGGAGCTAGAACTAATCTAGGAAAAGCTCTTTTATATGCTATAAATGGTGGAGTAGATGAGCTTAAAAAAGCTAAAAACGGTCGTCCAATCAAGCTGATAGAAGGTATTAATGCAATTACAGACGATGTACTAAACTATGATGAAGTAAAAGAAAACCTAGATAAAGTAATGGAATACCTAGCCGAGCTTTATGTAGATACAATGAATACTATCCATTATATGCATGACAAATATGCTTATGAAAAAGGCCAAATGGCTCTTCATGACAGCAAGGTGCATAGATATATGGCCTTTGGCGTTGCTGGAATTTCAATCGTTGCTGACTCTTTAAGCGCTATCAAATACGCTAAAGTTAAGCCTATCAGAGATGAGCACGGAATTGCAATAGATTTTGAAATCGAAGGCGATTTCCCTAAATACGGAAATGATGATGATAGAGTAGACCAAATAGCTGTAGATGTAGTTACAAAATTCAGTAATGAGCTAAAGAAAACTCCAACTTACAGAGATGCTGAGCATACCTTATCAGTGCTTACTATAACTTCAAATGTAGTATATGGAAAGAAAACAGGCTCTACTCCAGACGGACGTAAAGCTGGAGAGCCATTTGCTCCAGGAGCAAACCCAATGCACGGAAGAGATGAAAACGGGGCTCTTGCATCACTTAACTCTGTTGCAAAATTGCCTTACTGCGAAGTATGCCAAGACGGTATTTCAAATACTTTCTCAATAGTTCCTTCAGCACTTGGAAAACAAGAATCTGAAAGAATAAACAATCTAGTTGGAATTATGGATGGATATTTTGCACAAAAAGCCTTCCACTTAAATGTAAACGTACTAGACAGAAACTTATTAATAGATGCTATGGAAAATCCAGATAAATACCCTACTCTTACAATTCGTGTATCTGGATATGCCGTGCACTTTAACAGACTTACTAAAGAGCAAAAGCTTGAGGTTATTAACAGAACTTTCCACAAGAGTGCTTAATTTTTACTTTCGAAAGGGGATATTATGATGCAGGGCAGACTACATTCAATAGAAACTATGGGGCTAGTAGATGGCCCCGGCATTAGAACAATATTTTTTCTGCAAGGCTGTCCTCTTCGCTGTGCCTATTGTCACAATCCAGACAGTCAGAACATGTTTTCTCAAAAACATATATCTCCTGAAGAAGTACTAAAAACCGCTTCAAAATATAAAGCCTACTACAACAGAACTGGTGGAGGCGTAACCTTTTCTGGTGGAGAGCCTCTGCTTCAAGGTGAATTTTTAGTAGAAACCTTAAAGCTTTTAAAGGAAAATGGCTTTAACACAGCTATAGATACTAGTGGCTATGGAGATTCAAAATACTACGATGATATATTAAAATACACCGATGTGGTTCTACTTGATATCAAGCATTTTGACTCTCCTGGCTATAAAGCCCTAACTGGTAAACCTATGAATGGTTTTTATGAGTTTGCTTCTAAGCTAGATAGTTTTAAAGGAAAGGTATGGATTCGCCATGTAATGGTTCCAGGCCTAACAGATAACGAAACTGCTATAAATAAACTATTTCATGAAATTGCTCCTTTAGCTCATATCATAGAAAAAATAGAAGTTCTTCCCTATCATAAAATGGGACTCGAAAAATACGAAAAGCTTGGAATGACTTATACAATGGCTGACGTAGAAGAGATGAACGAAGACAAAGCTAAATACTATGAGAATCTTTTAAATAGTATGTTACTTGAAGAAAAAGAAGAAGTCCTTGCCCGCAAAAATATTATTTAGTATACTACAATATAAAGTTTGAACTTTAAACTAAATATTATTAAAGTAGGTGATTGTGATAGGCCATTGTTCTATTGGCAATACGCCATGCGAGGTATGCAAAGGCAAGGCATGTATCAAGAAAACTCCTTTATTGTCCAGTCTAAATAGACTCGAAATAGAAAAAATATCTGAAGGAGTAGTTTTCAAAGATTATAAAGCCGGAGAAACAGTTTTTTCTATAGGTGAAAAAGCTGATAAGCTATATATTGTCTGCTCTGGAAGAATGAAAATTTACAAATATCTATCTGATGGGCATGAACAGATTCTATATATATACTCTCCTGGTGATTTTATAGGGGCCTTTAACCTTTTAAAGGAAGACGAGTTTGAATTTAGTGCAGAGGCTCTTGAGGACATGACTATTAGCTGTCTATCAAAGGATACCTTTGATCAGATAATCCTAAAAAATCCTACTATTACTCTGAAGATACTAGAAAAATCCTATGAGCGAATTAAGGCTGCTGAACGACTGGTTGAAAGACTTTCTGTTAGTAGTGCTGATGCAAAGGTAGCTGGACTTTTATTAAATTTGATTAAAGATTTTGGAGCAAAAGATAGCAAAGGTATCATGCTTGGACTTTCCATAAACCGAGAAGAAATGGGAAGCTATGCTGGAATATCAAGAGAAACTATGACTAGAAAGCTTAAGCTGTTTAAAGAGTTAGGCTATATAGATTTCATAGGAAACAAGAAAATACTCATACTAAATGAACAAGCCCTAAGAGACCTACTTTAAACAAATCTTATGGCTTGTTTATTTTTTTGTCTAGACACATCTCCTGTTTATGTTATAATATTTCCATTAGTATTTTTCTAGCTTACTATTGTGTTTCAAGTAAATACGTTTTGCCAGTAAAAAACTAAATTTATAACTACGGAATATAATCAAGGGGGATATCACAATGTATAAGGGCTTAATTGATAACTACAGAGAATTTTTTAATTTTAATAAAGAAACGGTTCCTGTGACATTAAATGAAGGCAGGACGCCACTGATTCGAGCAAATAATCTAGAAACCCTTCTAGGTATAGATATAGAGCTTTATTTTAAATTCGAAGGACTTAATCCTACGGGCTCCTTTAAAGACCGTGGTATGACAAGTGCAGTTACAAAAGCTGTAGAAGATAATAGCAAGGCTGTAATTTGTGCTTCAACTGGAAATACATCTGCATCAGCTGCAGCCTATGCTGCTAGAGCAGGCCTTAGATCCTATGTCATTATCCCAGATGGAAAAATAGCTAAAGGCAAGCTGGCTCAGGCTGTAGCCTACGGCGCTACTATACTTGCAATAGATGGAAATTTTGATGTGGCGCTAGATATGGTTAAGGAAATTTCAAGCAATCATCCTATAACTATGGTAAATTCACTTAATCCTCATCGTATAGAAGGTCAAAAAACTGCTGCCTTTGAACTATGCGATGATTTAAAAGTAGCTCCAGATTATTTATTTATTCCAGTTGGAAATGCAGGTAATATCACTGCTTACTGGAAGGGCTTTAATGAATATCATAAAGCTGGAAAAATTTCGAATCTGCCTCAGCTTATGGGCTTTCAAGCATATAACAGTGCTCCACTAGTGCTTGGTCATCCAGTTTCAAATCCAGAAACTGTTGCTACAGCTATAAGAATAGGTAATCCAGCAAGTGGTGATAGAGCTCTTGCCGCTATAAAAGAGTCCAACGGAAATATAGATAGAATTAAGGATGAGGATATTTTAAAAGCGCAGTTTTTACTTTCTACATCAGAAGGAATATTTGCTGAGCCAGCTTCATGTATATCTCTAGCTGGTCTTATTAAAGCTAAAGATGAGGGCCGTGTAAACCAAGGCTCAAAAGTAGTCTGCGTATTAACTGGAAATGGTCTAAAGGACAGTGACATCATACTAGACAACCCTTATGAATACGCCACCTTAAAATCTGATTACAAGGTAATCGAGGATTATATTTTAAGGGGGAATAAATAATGTTTAAAGTAAAAGTACCTGCAACAAGTGCAAATATGGGGCCAGGCTTTGACTGCATAGGGATAGCTCTGGATTTGTACAACGAAGTAGAGGTTTATGAATCAGATAAACCACTTCATTTCATTTGGGAATGCGAGGAAGAGGAAGTTCCTGAAAAAGAAAACTTCATTTATACAAGTATGATAGATGTATTTAAGGAGCATGATTTTCCTATCCCAAATGTAAAGGTTATAGCTAGAAAATGTAATATACCAATGGTAAGAGGACTAGGTAGCAGTTCCGCTGCTATAGTAGCTGGACTAACTCTTGCCTATGCTCTTATGGGAAAAGACTTTGACAAGGATTTACTGGCTTACAAAGCCTGGGTAATAGAGGGACATCCAGATAATGTAGTTCCTTGCTTTCTAGGTGGTATGACTATTTCTGTAATGGATGAAGGAAAGCCCTACACTACTCATGTTCCTATAGAAGATAGAGTGAAATTTATGGCTGTTATTCCTCCTTACAAAACTGAAACCAAGCAAAGCAGAGAAGTTCTACCTAAAGACTACACAAGAGCAGATTGCATCCAGAATGTGTCTAGAGCTTCTATGATGATTAATGCCTTTAACTTAAAGGATTATCATCTGCTTAGAACGGCTTTTGGTGACAGGATTCATCAGCCTTATCGCTTGCCTCTTTTAAAAGATGCTACTTATGTATTTGAGCTTTTCAAAGAAAACGGTGCAATCGGAGAATTCATGAGTGGTTCAGGCTCTACACTAATGGGAGTATTTTTAGATGATTGCCAAGACAGAAAGCTTGTAATAGAGGAAAAGTTAAAAGCTATTGATCCTTTATTTAGAGTAGAATTACTAAATGTTGATAGAACTGGAGTAGTTCTTTCTAAGATTTAAATCAAATTTCAGTTTAATAGGTTTCAAATTCTCCTAAACGAGGTATCATTTTAATGAGGAAGAAGGTGAAACTATGGACACTGAAAAACGCAAGCTATCAAAATCCCACTACAATTTTTTATCATCTGAGCTTAAATATTTGAATAATAAGCAAATACTAACTGAATCTCAGGTTCAAAGCTCTCTAGCTATGTATGAAGCTCATTCACCCTATAGCTTTACTAGAGTTATCTTAAGTATAGCCTCAGTGCTGATTGGACTAGGTATTTTAACGTTTATCGCTAGTAACTGGGAAGATTTAACTGCATGGTTTAAATTTATTTTAGTACTAATTTTTCTAGCTTTATCTAGCTTTGCTTCACTTGCAACTGAAGAGAGCTATCCTAAAACCTCCAGAAGCTTACTATATTTGAGCATTCTTATATTTGGAGGAGGAATATTTTTAATTCAGCAGATATTCAACTTAACTTTTCAAAGTACGGCTGAGCTTCTAATTTGGGGACTTGCTATACTTCCTATAGCTATAGTCTACAAAGATTTGGTTATACTAGTTGCATCTCAAATGCTTATATTTTCATTTTTAGTAACCTATGATATGCCTATTTTTGCTTTGATTTTACTCTTTGGTATATATTTCGCTTTATACCACAAACTAAATTATGCTCACGGCGAAAATTTTCTATCTAGCTTAGCTTTTGTTATATCAGCGCTTGGCTTCTTGATGACGCTAAACATAGTCTTAGAAGTAGATGAACATTTAATATTAGCAAGCTTCTTTATATTAGGCTTAATCATGGTATATCTTAAAGACATCAAACCATATGCTGTAGCTGTAATTAATTCAATCGGAGTACTTGTAATTTTAGTTTCTGGAATATTTTTAACTATAGATTCGACCTATTATCTTTTAAAGCCAAACGATGAAATGATAGCTCTAGGCTTTGCATTTTTCTACAGTTTACTTTTGTTATATTGGCTCAAAAAAGGCAAAATTTACTCCATCCTACTAATATGCAGTGTTATTCTTAGATATTATTTTGACCTTACTTTAAAATTTGCATCTAAGTCCCTCGTTTTTATAGTTGCTGGCTTAATCTTAGGAGCTTTTGGCTTCTGGTTTGAAAAGCAGCGCAGAGAGGGGGTATCTAAAGATGACTATTAAAAAATTAGATAAAAAGAAACTCCTTGCTCTTGGACTTTTATTTTTGATATTAATAGGATTTGGCTCTATTCATCTAGTTGCTGAAAATTATGGAAAATCCTTATATCTTGAAACTGTTCCTTACGACCCAGTTGATTTGTTTAGAGGAGATTATGTAAATTTGCAATATGAAATTGAAAATCTCGATATGGATTTAGTTGACAAATCTATGTATGAAAAGGTAAATGAATCTGGAAATATCTATTATAAAATACACGACGATGCTGGATATCTAATATATGAAGAAGATTCTAATCCTCTTAAGGCCATATCCCTTGTCCCTGATAGACCTAGTGGTTCAAATTATATTAAAGCAAAGCTTTTCTATATAGATGAATATGCTAAGAAGGCAAGACTGAGCATCGGATTAAATAGATTTTATGTGCCCGAGGGAACTGGAACTGAGCTTGAGAATTTATCAAGACAAGGTAGCCTAGTTGTAGAAATTAAGAAACAAGGACCTTTCTATACACTGAAAGATATTTCAAGGATAGAAGAAAAATAGAATGAATGATATTTTAAAATATACTCTCAAAATTGATATTGTAATCTAAATTACTTATCTATTTTGAGAGTTTTTTAGTAAGTACTCTAGTAAAATCAAAATACTTTATGTAAAGTACTTCTTCTTAATTTAATTGTAAACCTATTAATTTTATAGGTTGACTATGTATTGTTAATCTCTTATAATTAAAGCAGAATTATTTAGATGCTATTATATTTATTAAAATTTTATTGTTTAAAGGAGACTACTATGAAAAATGTCAGAGAATTAGTGTTGGTATCGTTATTTGCAGCAATCACTTGCATACTATCTATTGTATCTATTCCGCTTCCTTTTACTCCAGTCCCTATAACTCTACAGCTTCTTGCAGTTACTATGTCTAGTGCTGTTCTAGGGAAAAGACTTGGATTTTATTCGCAAGCTGTTTATACGCTTTTAGGTGCTGTTGGCCTTCCTGTATTTGCAGGTGGCAAAGCTGGTTTTTCTGTACTACTTGGACCTACAGGTGGATACATATTTGGTTTTATGGCGAGTGCCTTTGTCATAGGATGGCTAATTGAAATCTTTGCATCAAAACAACAAAACCCAAAGGCTGAGTATCTGACTATACTTTTTAGTATGGTAGCAGGACTTCTCGTTATCTATACCTTTGGGGTAATTCAGCTTATGCTAGTTGCTAAGCTTTCTTTAATCCAAGGTTTATTAGGAGGAGTTACCCCATTCATACTTGCCGATATAATCAAAATTGCTTTGGGTTCTTCTGTTGCATATTCAGTTAAAAAATCTCTTATAAAATCATCACTTATACTTAGCTAGATTCTAGCTACACCAGTCTTTATTGCAGCCTCTGCTACAGCTTTTGCTACCTGTTTTGCTACCTCTTTATCAAGAGCGTCCGGAATTACATATTCAGGACTTAGCTTATCTTCAGGTATTATATCAGCTATGGCATAGGCTGCTGCTATTTTCATCTCTTCATTAATATCACTTGCTCTCACATCTAGAGCACCTCTAAAAATCCCTGGAAATGCAAGTACATTATTAATTTGGTTGGCAAAATCTGAGCGGCCAGTTCCTACTACTTTAGCTCCTGCTGATATCGCAATATTAGGCATAATTTCTGGAACTGGGTTTGCCATTGCAAATATAATCGAATCCTTTGCCATAGATTTAACCATAGGTTCATTTACCATATCTGCCGCAGATACTCCTATAAATACATCCGCATCCTTCATTGCATCTTCTAAAGTCCCTGTAATCTGATGAGGGTTAGTTATCTTGCATAGCTCATCTTTTAAGAAGTTTCCTCTTGTATCCACATTTTTATGTAATATTCCTTTTGTATCACAAATAATTATATTTGTAGCTCCTAAACTAAGTAGCATCTTTACTATAGCACTTCCTGCCGCTCCTGCTCCATTTATTGCTATTTTAAGCTCACTCATGGATTTATTTACTAGCTTTAGCGCATTGATTAGCCCTGCGCACACTACTATAGCCGTTCCATGCTGATCATCATGAAATACTGGTATATCTAGTTCTTTTCTCAGTCTTTCCTCTATTTCTATACATCTAGGTGCAGAAATATCCTCTAGATTTATTCCTCCAAATGTTGGAGCTATCATTTTTACTGCTTTAATTATCTCCTCAGTGTCTGTAGAGCTAAGGCAAATAGGAAAAGCATCTACATCTGCAAAGGCTTTGAAAAGTATTGCCTTGCCTTCCATAACAGGTAGCCCTGCCTCAGGACCGATATCTCCAAGACCAAGCACTGCTGTTCCATCCGTAACAACTGCTACAAGATTTCCCTTTGAAGTATATTTGTAAACATCTGATTTGTTTTGATTTATTTTTCTACATGGCTCAGCAACTCCAGGTGTATAAGCCGTACTCAAATCATCCCTAGATTCAAGCTTCACCTTGCTTGCTATACTTATCTTCCCTTTGCTCTTTTCATGTAGCTCTAGTGCCATTTTGTTATAGTCCTTCAACGTTATATCCCCTCTCAAATGTTTATTCGAATTAAAACGGTTTTATTATAAAGTGTGTCATAAAAAATTTATTTTGAAATAATAGACTTAAGCTTTTTATATTTTAACACAAATATTTCATTATGATTACATATGTTTATTATGATAGTTTGTACCCATTAACTTTTATACTTATTAGATTTATAATTATATTATATGTGAAATAAAGTAAAAGGAGAAACTATCATGAACTTATCTATTCGAGAAGGCATCTTCTCAGATTTCGAACATATAACTCTTTTAAATAGAACTGAAATGGGATTAGAGACTCCTCTTTCACAAACAAAAATGGCTTTAGGAAAAATTCTTTCAGACCCTAAGCACAAACTATTTGTTGCTACTATAGATGAAGATATTGTGGGTTATGTTCATGCAAATGATTATGATTCACTACTTGAGCCTCCTATGAAAAATATAGTCGCTTTAGCTGTTTCATCTAAATATCAGCATACTGGTGTAGCAAAGCAATTAATTAATGCTGTAGAGCTTTGGGCTATGGACACAAGTGCCGCAGGTGTTAGATTGATATCAGGTGAAACAAAAGTAGATTCAAGGTCATTTTATCACTCTTGTGGCTATAGTGGCGACAGACACCAAATTAACCTAAAAAAAGTTTTTTTAAATAATTATAGATAATACAAAAAACTAAGCATAGGCTAATACCCTAGGCTTAGTTTTTCAATTTCCTCTAATCTTCTAAATAATATTTGGTATCTTTCTAAATCCTTGCCTTCTTTAGCAATAACTCCTGAATTATAAAATTCAACCTTGCCACTGCCTTGATTGAGACTTTTTTTAGTTCTAAGAATATTTTGAAGATGCCTTATTGTCCCTTCGTTGCCATCTATTATACTTATTTCTTTGGTCACAAGCTTTTGTATCATATCCTTAAAAAATATAAAGTGAGTGCACCCTAAAACCAATGTCTGGTAATCCTTTAAATCAATCTCCTTAAACTGATTCTCAAGATATTTAGTTATTCTTGTCTCATCAAAATCAAGTCTTTCCGCAAACTGAACCAATTCTTGAAGCTCCAGTAAATCCACTATACTTTCGCTATCTAAAGCACTTATGAGATTATGCAGCTTTTCTTCCTTTAAAGTGAGCTTAGTAGCTGTAACAAGCACCTTTTTGTTTTCTATATCAGTATACCTGACTGCTGGTTTTACTGCAGGCTCCATACCTATTATAGGAATATCATACTTTTTTCTTAAATCCTCTATTGCTACGCTAGTAGCCGTATTGCAAGCAACTACTATAGCCTTGACATTCTTGCTTACTATAAAATCCATAGCTTTAAAAACAAGCTCTCTTACCTCAGCTTTAGTTTTAATTCCATAGGGTTGATTTTCAGTATCTGCATAATATATATAGTCTTCAAGAGGCATCATTTCAAGAGCTTTGTGAAGCACCGTAAGTCCACCTATCCCAGAATCAAAAAAACCAATTTTATATCTCTCTTCCTTATTGCTCATTTTCATCTACCTTCTAGCTTTTCCAGTAATTTTTTCTATATCTATTTTTACTACAGTTGTCTTATGCTTATCATTGGCTATATATTTCATCCCTGAATCCATAAAATCAGGTGAATATTTTTTTATCAGGCACTCAAGAGCATGTAGCTTTTCCTCTTGCTCAATTATGCTAGCTCTTCCAAATACTATTACGCTCTCATATTCGGTTGAAAATTTTGAAGGCAGTACATTCGTATCTCCAACTACGCAAAATGAAACTTTTGAAGAAAAATTTATATTATCTAATTTATGTCCCTCGGTAGCCCCATGAATATAGATGCTCGAGTCCTCAAAAGCATAGCTTACTGGTACTACATATGGATATCCATCTTCCCCTATGGTAGCAAGGCTTCCATATTCAGCTTTTGTCAAAATTTCTTTCGCTTCCTCTATAGCTAGCTGTCTATCACTTCTTCTCATTTCTCTTTGCATAATTCACACCTCTTTCTTTTTTCAAATCACTATATTATATTATACATGGTCTAATGATGAATTCAAAGAATTTCGCATATCTATCTAAATAAATAGCTTGACCAGTCGATACTATATTATGTAAAATTTCTATTATAGACTAAGAAAATAGTCCTAGTCTAGGTAACCATAATAATATTAAGTGAGGTAAAAATGAAAATAGTTGCAGATAGTAGTTGTGATTTAACCGCTGAGCTAAAAAAAGAGCTCGATGTCACTTTAGTTCCGCTTACCATAAGAGTAGGAGAAAAAAATTTTAGGGACGACGAAACCCTAAACCTTGATGAAATGATGAGAGCTATAAAAGCTCACGATAAAGCAGCTCAATCTGCTTGCCCTTCCCCTCAGGATTTTATTGATGCCTTTGGTGAAGCTAAATCTGTATTTGTAGTAACTATGACAGCCGCTCTAAGTGGGACTTACAATTCTGCAATGAAAGCAAAAGAATTATTCCAAGAAGAAACTGAAAACAGCTTTGTACATATTTTTAACTCAAAAGGCTCGTCAGTGA
Source organism: Acetoanaerobium sticklandii (assembly GCF_000196455.1). Lineage (NCBI taxonomy): Bacteria > Bacillati > Bacillota > Clostridia > Peptostreptococcales > Filifactoraceae > Acetoanaerobium > Acetoanaerobium sticklandii. Next base: position 2,535,695 of record NC_014614.1, read on the forward strand.
AAGAAACTATGATAGCCGTTAAGCTAAAAGAGCTTATCGATATGAAGCTTACAGAATCAGATATAGTAGAAAAAACTGAACATTATATCGAAAACATGAAATATATATTCCAGCTAGGAAGTCTTGATACTATGATAAAAAACGGCAGGGTATCTAAGCTAAAAGGTATGATTGCAAATGTCCTAAATATCCGTCCTATACTATGCTCTAGTCCTGAAGGCGAAGTTGAGCTCATCGAAAATGTGAGAAGTGAGAAAAAATCTCTTCGTAGACTTGTAGAATTAATCGGAGAAATGGGCGACAATTTTGAAGATAAAATTCTGGGAATATCACATTGTTATGCCAGTGAAAAAGCAGAATATCTAAAGAAAGAAATAGAATCACGCTACCCTTTCAAAAAAGTATTTATAGTCCCTATGGCTGGGCTTAGCAGTCTTTACACGAATGAAGGCGGCATCACAATATCCTTTTAATTTTATAATAAATATACTTGACTCTCACCTTACGTTATCCTTTATAGTGAAATCAAGGAGGCGATATAGTGCTTAAAATAAAAGAATTGTCTGAGCTTGTAGGTATAAGTGTGCGCACACTTCATCATTATGACAGTATAGGACTTTTATGTCCTGAAAAAACTGAAGCCGGCTACAGAATATATTCTGATAAAGATATCGACTGCCTCCAGCAGATATTGTTTTTTAAAGAATTAGGTTTTTCCCTTAAAGAAATAAAAAATATTATTTCAGATCCTAGTTTTAATAAGGAAAAAGCCTTGCTTGCTCACAAAAAAATGTTGCTTGATAAACAAGCTCATATAAGTAAGCTAGTAGAAACAATTGATAAAACTATTAGATATCAAAAAGGAGAGATAGCAATGACAGATAAAGAAAAATTCGAGGGCTTTGATTTTTCTCAAGGCGATTTGTACGAAAAGGAAGCTAGGGAAAAATGGGGCGATAAAGCAGTAGATGGCTCAAAAGCCAAAATTAAAGGTAACGAAGCAGAGCTAAGCGAGAAAATGAACGCTATATATAGAAATCTAGCATCTCTAAGACAGCTTCCTCCAGAGTCAAACGAAGCTCAAGCTGCAATAGAGAAGTGGTTTTATTTTCTCAATGATATGGGTTCATACTCACTAGAGGCTTTCGAAGGACTAGGCGAAATGTATGTGGCTGATGAGAGGTTCACAAAAAATATCGATAAATTTGGAGATGGTCTTGCACTTTTTATGAGAGATGCTATGAAAATTTATTCTCATAAGAAAAAATAAACCTATTAATGAAATAAAAGATTGTTAATTGTGACAGAAAGCTTTGAAATTTAAATGATATTGATTAAGCATAATTATTAAAGGGCAGCTATATAGCTACCCTTTAATTTTTTTGAAGTAGAATTTTAGATTCAAAAATTTAAAAATCTAAAATCTAACTGAGAGAATTAATTTTTTAGCATTATTTCATTACCCTCTATTACGATTTTATTTATAGCGTTTATATCCACTGGCTCCATAAACGTCCACACATAGGTAGCTTTTGTTTTGCTAGACATATTTGATCCGCCACTTAAAAAAATCTCGCTTCCTGACTTGTCAAAAACCTTTAAATTTACATATCCATTATTAGGATTTTTACCGTTCAGATTAAGCTCAATAGATATAGGAGAAATAAAAACAGATTCAACTATAGATTCTTCATCATCTATTTTAATTTTTTCATCAAGCTTAATTTTCTTGTTTGTAACTTTATAATTTGCATTAAATGGTATCTTCCATACTCCTTGAGTTTTGTTTAGCTCTTTAGAATACCAGCCCGATAAATCATACTGTTTTAGCTCTTCTGGCGTAGAAATATCATATACATAATAACCATAAGAGCTATCTTGATTCGAAGCACTTTCAAAAATATTGTAGATAGGATTTATATCAGTCTGACTCGAGTCTTTACTCTGTACTTTTGGTGATAAGGTCGGTCCGAAGGATTGTCTTTGATTAATAAACCTTGTCACGATATGGAGCTTTCCATCTACAAAATCAATATTATCTATAAATACTCCATCCAAATCCTCAAACATCTGCCTATCTAGACCTCGTGGCTGAAGCTTATGGCTAGGTATGTTATTCGCATATTCTGTCTGGTACATATCCTCTTTATTTTCATTAGCCCATTTTATTTCCTCTGAGTTGTCGACTATAGTCTGCTTGTAATTTGCAGTGCTCTCAGTATATAGCTTATATAAATCTAGCTTGCTTTTAGATAGATTATCTAAAGATACTGGATTTAGTTCTTCTATTATATTTTCGATTACTATTTCTCCAGTTTCACCAGCAATTTTGTCATTTTCTGACATTACTACAAATAAACGAGGTTTTTTCCCAAAATCCTCATCCTCACTGTTAACAACTCTCCACGACATACCGCTTCCACTATTTTCTACTCCAATATTTTGATTAAACCAAACGAATTTAGGTCTATTTATTTTTATTTGAAATTGTTCAAAGGCTATATTGTTTCCTTTAAACTCTCTCCCATTTGTATTTTCAAAATCAATTACAAAATAGGCATTTTTTTCATCTCCAGCCATTGAAACTAAGGTGACTTTTATACCATTTAGCTGAGCACTGTGCTGAGGATGTGTACTGCTTTCATCCAAATACTGGCTTTTATTATCAAACAAATCCTTAAAGGCTTCATTTTTATCTAATGCATATACAGATGTAGTAAGCACAGCCATCGTTAAAAAAACAGTTATTATTGACTTTTTATTAAAGATTTTTCTCATATTTATCCCCCTTTAGATTCATATATCTTTAAGTATAGTTTAGATTATTTGGTAATAAATTACAAAATTAAAACAAAGGATAAATTGATTATAAAGCTAGATATTAAAATGATTGAAGATTCATAAAAGTTATTGGCAATCTTACTTTATTAACAACAAAAAATCTCATTTCCATGTTGATAGAAATGAGATTTTTACAAGTCAATAATCTTATTTTTAACATTTATATTCTATGTTTAATCTTCGAAAGCTTCCTGAACCTTCCACTCTTTCCAAACATTTCCTACTAGGTCTGGCCCTGGCTTAAGAGTTTTCTTTCCTGGTTTCCATCCTGATGGAGTAACTTCTGTTCCACCACTATTTCTAACATGTTGGAATGCTTTTACTTGTCTTATCAGTTCCGATACGTTTCTTCCAACTGGCGGAGTTACAACCTCAAAAGCTTGCACTATGCCATCTGGATCAATTAAAAATCTTCCTCTTGTTTCTACTCCAGCATCTTCATCATAGATTCCATAAAGTTTTCCTATGGTTCCATCTTGGTCAGATAGCATTGGGAAAGGAATGTCTTTATTAACCATTTTAGATAGTTCTTGGTCATTCCATACTTTGTGTACAAAAACACTATCAACACTGATAGAAAGAACTTCTACTCCTAAACCTTGAAGCTCATCATACTTTTCAGCAACTGCTGAAACTTCTGTAGCTCAGACAAATGTAAAGTCTCCTGGATAAAAGCATAGCACTAACCACTTTCCTTTATATTCAGATAAATCTACATTTGCAAACTGACCTTTATAATATGCTGGTGCACTAAAATCTGGTGCTGGTTTTCCTACTTTAATCATAGATTGTTTCTCCTCCTTTTGAATAAGTACTGTATTTTCTGGGCTTTCTTCTTTAGGTACATTTTTCTTAACCGCTGGACGCTGGCATCCTGCTTTAAATTGTTCAGGCATCTAATCCCTCCTTCTCCCTTTATAAATATATAATTAAAATTATGAGCTTATTATTGAAAAACATTTATTAATACGTGATGCTGACTTCAGGTCATTAACGTAAGCAATTTCTATTTTATTTATGAAAAATTGTCTTAACTTCAATAAGTAAAATCTATAATTGTTATAAAATTTATCTATACTTAATTTTAATCCATAATTCTATAAAACTCAATACTTTTTTATAATATTTTCTTTTTTGTAATCTATACATTTTCAGTAAATTATTCTCTTTTTATAAAATTTACCCTTGCTTGTTAAAGAGAAATTTTTATGTGATAATAGAAAAAATACTAAATTCAGGAGGAAATCATGAAGAAAATTATTGTATTTGGAAGTAAGCATTGCCCAGATTGTCAGCCTATGCAGGATTATTTAAAGGAAAATAATATAGATTTTATATACCTTGATATCACTGAAAATATGTTCTATCTAAAAACCTTTCTAAAGCTCAGAGATACAAGGGAAGAATTTTCTGAGATAAAAGCTAAAGGCCTGGTTGGAATTCCTTGCGTAAATATAAATGATGGAGAAGCACTTTATTTTGAAAAGCCTTCTATAGAGTCATTAGTATAAGAAAATTTCATGTAAGCTCAAGGAGAAAAAGATGAAAAGCAAAAATATTCTACTTATTAATGACTTGCCCGGCTATGGTAAGGTAGCACTTTCAGCTATGCTCCCTATATTGTCTAAGATGGGTTATAGTCTTTATAATCTTCCTACTGCACTGGTGTCCAATACTCTTGATTATGGGAAGTTTGAAATTCTAGATACTACTTCTTATATGGAAAATACCATTACAGTTTGGAATGAATTAGGATTTCAATTTGACTGTATCTCTACTGGATTTATTCTATCTAGTAAGCAAGTAGATATAATAACTAACTATATTAAGTCACAAAACAACCCTAATCTTCTTGTTGTCGTTGATCCTATTATGGGTGATGATGGAAAGCTCTACAATGGAATAACTAACGAAACTGTTGTTCATATGAAAGAGCTCTCTAGCTACGCTGATATTTTGATTCCAAACTACACAGAAGCAGCTTTTATAGCAGGTTTATTTACAGATAAATCCAGCTTAACAAAATCTGAGATTAATGCTTTAATCGATAAGCTTGTATCTCAAGGTTCAAAGTCTGTAGTAATAACAAGTATTATTGAAAAAGATTCAAACAATCACTTTGTTTGTGGCTATGATGACAAATCAAAATCTTACTTTTATCTCTCTTATGACTATATTCCAGTGAGATTCCCTGGAACTGGCGATATATTTTCTGCTGTAATGATAGGAGAACTTTTAAAAGAAACCTCATTGGAACTAAGCGTTAAAAAAGCAATGGATATAGTAGCTAGGCTGATAGAAAAGAATATAGATAGCCAAGATAAGTTCAAAGGAATATTTATAGAAAAAGATTTAGACAGTATTTTATAAATCGCAAAAAAATGACAGGATAGCTTCCTGTCATTTTTTGTATTTAAGGTGTCTTAACAATGCATTAGAAAGTATAAATTATTCTGTTACTAGTTGTAAATCAACTGGAACAAAGTCTTCTACGCTTTCACCATCTAATATTTTCTTAGCAGTTTCAACGCCTAGCTCTCCGATTAATGAAGGCTGCTGAGCTACTGTAGCACTCATTTTACCTTCTTTGACAGCTTCAACAGCATCGTCTGTAGCATCAAATCCAACAATGATTATCTCTCTTCCAGATGCTTCGATTGCTTTTTGAGCTCCTAATGCCATTTCATCATTGTGAGCAAAAACTGCATCTATTTCTGGTTGAGCTTGAAGGATGTTTTCCATAACTGATAGACCTTGAGTTCTGTCAAAATCAGCAACTTGCTTAGCAACTACTTCGATTTCAGTTCCCGCTATAGCATCGTTAAAGCCTTGTCCACGGTCTCTAGCTGCAGAAGTTCCTGCGATTCCTTCTAATTCTACTACTTTACCTTTTCCACCAAGAAGTGAAACTATGTGCTCTCCAGCCATAACTCCACCTGCTACGTTATCAGAAGCGATATGTGATACAACTTCGCCTTGATTAGCTCCACGGTCAAGTGTTACTACAGGAATATTTTTGTTGTTTGCTGCGATTATAGCATTTCCTACAGCATCTGAGTCTGTCGGGTTGATTAAGATAAGAGAAACGCCTTGAGTTAATAAATCTTCAACGTTAGCAAGTTCTTGCGCTGGGTCATTTTGAGAATCAAGCACTACAAGCTCCATACCCATATCCTTAGCTTTTTGCTCTGCTCCTTCTTTTAATGAAACAAAGAAAGGATTGTTAAGAGTAGATACTACCAAACCAATTTTTGCTGCTCCTGCTGCTTCTTCTGCAGCTGGTTCCTCTGTTGCTGCAGGCTGACTTTGGCAAGCTGTAAGGTTAAAAACTAAAGCTGCCAGTAACACAAATGATAAAACTAACTTTTTCATTGTTACCCTCCTCTTAAAATATACTATTTGTTTTTTCTATCTAACAACACTGCGAGTAAAATAACGGACCCTTTAGCAAGCATTTGGAAATACGAGCTTACATCCATTAAGTTTAACGCATTGTTTAAGACCCCTATAATAAGTGCTCCTATCATTGTTCCAACAATAGTTCCAGTTCCTCCAGCTAATGAAGTACCACCTAGTACTACTGCTGCAATAGCATCTAGCTCATATCCGCTTCCTGCTGTAGGCTGAGCCGAAGATAGTCTTGATGTTATTATGATTCCTGCAAGAGCTGCCATCATACCACTTATTGCATATACAAATATCTTAACTTTGTCTGTACTTATTCCTGATAGCTTAGTTGCTTCTTCATTACCACCTAGGGCATATACGTATCTTCCAATTTTCGTCTGAGTCAAAACAAATAAAGCTACTAAAAAAGTTACAATGATTACTATTATAGGAACTGGTATGCCAAGCACATACCCATTTCCAAACCAAGCAAATAGCTTGGAATTTGCTTCAAAACCTGTGCCTATTGGCTTTCCATCAGTAAATACCAATGTAGCTCCACGTAACATGGTCATGGTTGCAAGGGTTACTATAAATGGCTGTAGCTTTCCTTTAGATATAAGCACTCCATTTAAACCTCCTGCTATTAAGCCAACAACTAGAGCTGTGGGTATTGCTATAAGAGAGTCTACTCCACTTGCTAGCATCATAGCTGCAACTGCTCCAGAAAATCCTAAAATCGAGCCTACTGATAAATCTATTCCTCCTGTTAGTATTACAAAGGTCATACCTGTTGCAATAACAGCATTAATTGAGGTTTGTCTTAGAATGTTGAGTATATTCGAAGTTGTCATAAATCTGCTATTTATAAATGCCACTATAACTGAAAACACTATAAGCCCAATCAAGGACTGAAACTTAGATATATCTATTTTTTTCATAAATCACACTCCTGCTCCTATAGCTAGTCTCATAATTTCATTAGAGTTAGCTTTGTCTCTGCTGAGTACCCCAGCAATTTTACCTTCGCTCATGACTATAATTCTATCGCACACACCCAGTAGCTCAGGTATCTCAGAAGAAATCATAAGGATTCCCAGTCCATTTCTTTTAAATTCATTCATGAGTTCATAAATTTCTTTTTTTGCTCCTACATCTACTCCCCTAGTAGGCTCATCCATAATAAGTATCTTCGGCTGAGTTGATAGAGATTTCGCAATAGATACTTTCTGCTGGTTTCCTCCGCTGAGTAGCTTTACGCTCTGGTCTAAGGATGGAGTTTTTATTCTCATAGCATCCTTATAGTGAAGTACACTTTCTTTTTCTTGCTTCTTGTTTATAAGCTGACCTTTTGAAAAGCGTCCTAGAGATGAAATAGTAACATTCTTTGCAACTGACATGCCTAAAACTAGCCCTTCTTTTTTTCTATCCTCAGAAACATACACTATGCCTTGGCGTAGTGCCTGTTTTTCGTTTTTGGCTTCAAACTTGACCCCATCTAGCATAATATCTTTTATTTCACATTTGATGCTTCCATATATGGATTTTGCAAGCTCAGTTCTGCCTGCCCCCATAAGGCCTGCAACACCTAATATTTCACCTTTTTTAACTACAAAGCTAATATCAGATACAAATTCATTTTTAATATTTTTAACTTCCATCAAGGTTTCATCGCTCAGTGGAGCTATATATGGATATTGTTCTTCTAGCTTTCTTCCTACCATTTTTTCAATGAGGATGGTTTCATCCATCTCAGATACTGGCATCTCATCTATAAACTGTCCATCTCTCAAAATAGTAATATCATCACAAATCTGAAATATCTCAGGAAGACGATGTGAAATATAAACTACGCTCTTACCTTCACTAACTAGTTCTTTTATAACTTTGAACAAACTTTCTGCCTCAGAATCTGTAAGTGCATCTGTTGGCTCGTCCATAATTATTATTTGTGCATCGAAAGATAGAGCTTTGGCTATTTCAACCATCTGCTTTTGTCCTATGCTCAGTGAACCAACTTTGGTTTTGGGATTAATATCCATGCCTAGCTTTTCTAAGAGCCTTTTGGATTCATCATGAAGATTCTTCCATGATATTCTTCCTCCACTTGATGGATATCTTCCCATAAATATATTTTCTGCAACAGACATTTCCTCTATCAAGTTAAGCTCTTGGTGAATTATAGCTATACCTTTTTGCATGGCATCCTTTGGGTTTGCTACTTCTAAAGGAGCATTATTATAATAAAGCTCTCCTGAAGTTTTTTTATAGACTCCTGATAAAATCTTCATTAGAGTAGATTTTCCTGCTCCATTTTCACCCAGAAGTGCCATAACCTTTCCCTTGTAGACATTTAGATTTACATTATCCAAAGCCTTTACCCCAGGAAATTCCTTTGTTATATTTTCCATTCTCAGTATTACTTCTCTCATGTTATTCACCTTCAAAATTCACTCCAGATTGTAGGATAATGTTTGCATAAGGGGTACATTCTCCTGTTCTTACTATTGCCTTACTGCTAGAGCTGAGCTTTTTAAAATACTCATGTGACACAAACTCTAGCTCTATTTTTTTATCGCTTAGAATTTCTTTTATTTTTTTAAGCATTTCAGGGTTATTCTCTTTTATTTCCTCAGCCAAAATCACTTTTTCCATCACCATGTTCGAAGCTATAAGAGCTAGTGTAGCATCAAAGGAAGGTAATCCTTTTTCTAGTGCCAAATCTATTCTCTTTACAGTAGCAGGAATAGGAAGCCCTGCATCTGCAATAACTAATTGATCTGTATGTCCCATAGCTGCCAGTACAGAAATTATTTCTGAGTTTAGTAATCTACCTCTTATCATATTAGACCCCTTTCCTTTAAATCCTCTAGTGTAGGCAGTGAACTCTGAGCTCCTAATTTTGTAACTGTATAGGCTGCAACCTTTGTTGCAAATTCCATAGCTTGACTTATAGGAATTCCCTTTGATATCTCGCATACAAGAGCTCCCATATAGCTGTCCCCTGCCGCTGTGGTGTCTATTGCATCAACCTTAAGAGCTGGCACATAGTATTTAGAAGCTTTATCATAATACCAGGAACCTTTAGTCCCAAGAGTAACCACTAGTTCTTTAACTTTTAGCTTCTCATAGCCCTTATCAAGTGATTCTTCAGCTTCAAATTCTATACCTGAAAGAGATTCAAACTCTGTTTCATTTACAACTAGCAAATCTACATCTTTTAGCAAGTCTTCATCTAAATGAGTAGCTGGAGACGGGTTAAGTACAGTGTATATATTTCTTGCTTTAGCTTGCTTTATTATTTCCGCTACAGTATCAAGAGGTATCTCTAGCTGAAGCACTACAATATCTATATCATCAAACCAAGATGGCTTAATCATATCTGGCTTTAAAAGACCATTTGCTCCTGCTATTACCACTATTGAATTGTCTGCTGACTCATTTACCATAATAAGGGCTGTCCCTGTAGGTGCTTTGTCCGTTTTCATCACTTTATCCGTAACGCCCATTTGCTTTAGGTTGTCTAGAAGCTGACTTGCAAAATCATCTGTTCCTACCATTCCAATCATAGTGATATCCGCGCCTAGCTTACCCATAGCTACAGCTTGATTTGCTCCTTTTCCTCCTGCAATAAGCTCCAGTCCATTTCCTACTACAGTTTCGCCTATTTTGGGAGTATGATGGACCTTTGTCACTTGATCCATGTTTAGGCTACCTATTACCAATATCTTTTTCATACAAAATTTCTCCTCACAAGTTATTCGAAGCGTTTTCCTTTAGCTCAAAACAAGGTAAACGTTTAACTATTGTAGACAAAGAGAATCATAGAGTCGATTCTCTTATAATTAATTCCGTTTCTAGCACTACTTCATCATCAGGTTTTGATGGATTTTTAATAAAATTAATAAGTAGTTCAGCTGCTTTATATCCCATCTTGTAGTTGGGTTGATTCACAGTCGATAAGCTAGGCGTTACCACGCTAGCTATATATATATTGTCAAATCCCATAATTCCTATATCTTCTGGGATTCTAAGTCCTAGTTCTTTTATTGCTTTCATTGCACCTATCGCTATTAAATCGTTACCACAAAACACGCTGTCAAAATCAATTTTTTTGTCCATTATTTTTTTTATACCCTCATATCCCCATTCTACATCATAAGTTCCTTCAAGATATAAATCTGGATCAAAATCTATATTATGATACTTAAGAGCATTTTTATATCCCTCAAAACGTTGAATCGATGGAGTTGAGTTCATAGAACCAGACAAGTGAAGAATTTTTTTATATCCTTTTTCAATCATATAGGACACCGCTTCAAAAGCACCCTTAGTATTATCTACTAAAATTTTGCCCTGTGTTTTAAAATCCTTCATATCTCTATCAACTGTGATTATTGGTATTCCAATCTTCATATAGTTTCTTGCCGATTCCTCTCTCACACTAGAGGTCGAAGAGGTGATAATAATGCCATCTACCATTTTTTCTTGGAGCATATATATATAAGTTGATTCCTTTTTTAAGTTGTTATCTGAGTTACATAAAACTACATGATAGCCTGCTTGGTTTGCATAATCCTCTACTCCTCTTGCTACCTCAGGGAAAAAAGGATTTGTTATATCTGGGATTACAAGGCCTATAGTATAGGTATTTTTTGTAATCATAGATGAGGCTATTCTATTTGGTACGTAATTTAATTCATTTATAGTTTCTAAAACTCTTTGTCTCGTAGCTGGAGTAATATTATGGTCCTTTCCATTTACCACCTTTGAAACTGTAGCAATAGATACCCCTGCGGCATTAGCAATCTCTTTAATTGTAACTTTCATAAATCACATCCGTATAAGTTCTTTTGGTTAAACGTTTTCCTAAATTATATCACAAAATTTATTCAAGTCAATAATGGATTTTTTTCGTAAATTGCAATAATAAGTTGAACTAGTTCTCCATACCTGTAATAACTATTGATAAAATAATTCTCTAATTTGATCTTCAAATGCTCGATCTGGAGTAAGATAGTTTAGTATCTTCCTTGGAAGTGAGTTGCACCAGTTTTGCACCTTGATGATGTTTTTATGTGTATAATCCTTGATTCTTCTTCCTTTCGGAATGAACCTTCTTATCAGACCATTATGACGTTCATTCGTTCCTCTTTCACCTGATGAATAAGGATGTGCAAAATATACCCTTAAATTCGAATATTTCTCCAAAGTACTAAGCCTTGAAAATTCTTGACCATTGTCAGCAGTAAAGCTTTTAAATACCTTAGTATACAAGCTTCCGCATTCTGTGAAGAGCTCATTTAGACTATTCTGAACAGCGTCAGCTGTTTTGGAAGGTATCATCCTTATAATCTGTTTTCTAGTCATTCTTTCAGTTAGTGTAAGAAGCACATTATCTTCCTTGCTCTTACTACCGATGACAGTATCAATCTCCCAGTGTCCAAACTCGCTACGCGAATTGATGATCTCAGGTCTAAGGTCGATACTTGTTCCAAGATTCCTTTTATGAAATCTGATACGCTTACTTTTAGTATCTCTTTTTAGTTTAAATGGAAGATCTACATTTGAGATTTGAAGAAGACCTTTATCAACGTAGTTGTATAGTGTTTTAGCACATACCATATCAGTAGCAGCAAAGCTTTCATTTGTCTTGCATGAACCTACTATTGAATCAAATGAATGCTTATTTTCATAAAAGAGTTTATACACATGCTCGATGAAGTTTTGGCATTTAAACAGTTTGTATTTGCTACCGCAATTCTTCCTGTTCCTTTTATAGATGATATGACCTGTTTCAGCGAAATACGATGATGTAGATTTCCCAGCTTTAATTTGAGTAACAGTTCCTCTTTTAATCTCATTACGTACAGTATTAGCAGATCTATTAATCATTTTAGCAATACGGTAAGGCGAGTAGCCTAAAGAACTTAAAACTTCAATTTTACTTCTTTCAAACTCATTTAAGTGTTTATTCCTTCTGCATATTGGTGTATTATTAGAGTATTCCATAGCTCGCACCTTCCTGTAGTTGGTTATTTTGTGGTGATTTAATTATATTACAGGTTGGAAAGCTATGGAATTTTTTATTGGTTCAATTTGATTTTACAATTAAGCAATGGATTTTTTTGTAAGCTATTTTCTAAATTTTAGGTTCTGAAAAATATAAATAAGGAAATTTAAAGTCTTTAATAAAGTATTTGTAAATATTTTCATAGGTATTTATAATTGAAAAATGCTACAATTGAAATATCAAAATATTTCGAAATTAGAAAATTAGATGCACTATCCGATATGTCTCGGGTATTAATTTCTAACAAGCTTTTATTCTACTATATAATAATAAAGATAAGCACTATAGAGGCCAATATTACAGGAGGCAATATATGAGTGTTAATAATGAAGTCATTAAAATATGCAATGATTATTTTGAAACATATCTGAAAGAGAGAAATTTTGAAAAACTGCTCCAATTCTTAAACCAAGATTTCAAGGGGATTGGAACTGGCGAGGATGAGTTTTCTAAAGATAGTTACAATTCTATGAGGCTTTTCAAGAGGGATATTGAGCAAGCTCCTAGCGAAAGTCCGGTACAAGTTTCAAGAGTTCGAAGTCGATGTAGTAAGCACTTTATCAGCCATCGTGTTTTGTATCGTAGACTTTGAGACTGAGCTCTTCGGGCATGAGGTTAAACTAAGTGACCTACGGATGAGCATTTTGTTTTCAAGGGAAAGCGAGGCTGATACATTCAAAATCAGGCATCAGCATGTGTCCTTTCCTGCAAAAGAACAAGGAGCTGATGAGTCCTACCCCCTTAAGGAAATGGAAGAAAGAAATAGACTCTTGGAAATAATGGTTAATGAAAAAACCAAAGAACTAGAAAAACTCCTACAGCAAACCATGGTACTAGCCATAACAGATAAATTAACAGGTCTTTATAATAGGTTGGAAATAGATAAAAGGCTAGATGAAGCAATAGCAGGGTTCAAAAGATATGCCGCAGCTTTTTCTGTATTAATAGTTGACGTAGATAATTTTAAAAGAGTAAACGACGTGTATGGACATCAAAAAGGAGATTGGTGTTTGCAGAAAACTGCTGAAATATTAAAGGAAAGAATGCGAAAAACTGATGTTTTAGGACGCTGGGGCGGAGAAGAATTTATTGTAATTTGTCCTAGCACTCATTTGGCTGAGTCTGTTCTTTTAGGAGAATCTATTAGAAAAGCCATTGAGGAAGAGTCTTTTGATATAGAAGGCAATTATACTGTTAGCATAGGAATTTCTTCCGTCCAAAAGGATGACGAAGCAAACTGCATTATTAAACGAGCTGATGAAAATCTCTACTTAGCTAAAAGCAAAGGACGAAATAGAGTAGAGCCTAGTTTTCCTCTATAACAAGTTAAAACATGTATCTATTTCAAAAAACTGCACTTGCAATCAAAGTTTCCTACTAAGTCCTAGTAATGAAAATTTTGATGCAAGTGCAATTATATGCATCTATAATTTATGCAGCTAATAGCAGCTGGGTAGGCATATAACCTTTTACTAGAGTTTCGATAACCCATTTTCTAGCGTTATCATATTCCTCGAACAAGCTCAGAGCCTGTTTTTCATTAGAATAAACTCTCCAGTAGCCCACAGCGCAACATTTTATTGTATCTCTTGAAGCAAAAGCTATGACATCTGATAAGGGATATCCTAAAAATATACCTATCTCATCAGGACAATTATTTCGATTCCTTTCTCTCAACAGGCTTAGTCCCTCTTCTACCGAAGCATAATTGTCATACCCACAGCTTAAAAGATAGGATTTAACATCAATATTAAATAAAATATTTTCTAATTGCTCACGTTTATAAATAAGTATAGAAACACAGTCTTTATTTGACTTTACTTCAAAAAACTCCAGAGAAATCAGATTTTTTAGCGTTTCTTTATATTTATCCCATATATCTTTTAGTTTGAGCTTCCCATTATTATTCAGACAAATCAGTGAAGATGGTTTGGAGCTGAATAGTGTAGGGGCGGCATGATAGCATATTTTGTACATTAAATATTCTAAATCACCGTAGACATTTAATGCTTCTTTAATCAGAACTATATCTGGTCTAGTAATCGTCTGCATAGCCTAATCCAGTCCTATCTCAATAGCTTTCCAAGATCTTTGCACTGCTCAAGTGCATCAGCATCTGGAGTTTCGTTTATGATTAGTCCATCAGCAAGCAGGTTTGCTCCACAAGAATTCATGCGAGCTTCCCAGTCTCTCATCCATTCTCCATCTCCCCAGCCATAAGAGCCAAATAAAACTATAGGCTTTCCACTTACAACGCCTTTTATAGATTCAATGAAAGGTTCCATTTCGCCTTCTTCTAATACCTCTGCGCCCATAGCTGAGCATCCAAGTGCTACTGCATCAGCCTGAGCTACTGTGTCTACTGATGCTTTACTTACATCAATCAGTTCAACTACTGAGCCTCCTGAGCTTGCTCCATCTGCTACAGCCTTTGCCATCATTTCTGTATTTCCAGTGCCTGACCAGTAGATAACTTTTATTTTTTTCATTGATAAGCTCCTTTCAAAAATGTCTCATTATGTAAAGTTAATATTAACATCAATAAACGAAAATTATTTATTATTGATAATAATTATCGTTTAAATAAATTTTAACATCCTTGATAATAGTTGTCAATGGAATTAGATTATCATATGCTGAATTCATAATTTAATATTGATAAAATTAGCTTGTTTAAGCTGATTTTAAGCTTTATAATCAGGGAGGATAGTTATTATTTTTCGTAAAACTAAAAAGCTAAATCAATTTAAATTCAAGGAGACATAACAGTGGAAACTAAACGAAATACTGCAATAAAATATATGATTATAGCTTCTGTGCTTTGGAGTATAGGTGGTATTTTTATTAAGCTTATAAATTGGAATCCTATGGCTATCGCAGGCTCTAGAAGCGCTATAGCCGCTCTAGTAATGATGGTGTATCTAAAAAAATTCAAATTTAAAATAAATAAGTCTATGTTAATTTGTGCCTGTTCCTATTCTTCGTTAGTTATATTGTTTGTATCTGCTAACAAACTTACGACATCTGCAAATGCCATATTACTTCAATTTACCTCACCCGTATGGGTGGCTCTTCTTTCTAGAGCTATTCTTAAGCAAAAGATTTCTAGAATTGATGGTATAACTATTATTTTTGTAATACTTGGTATGATTATGTTTTTTATTGATGAGCTAGAAATGAGCTACCTTCTTGGCAATATATTAGCTATCCTAAGTGGAATAGTAATGGCCGGAATGATTCTTTTATTTCAGCAACAAAAAGAAAATTCCCTAGTAGAGATAACTCTTCTAGGAAACGTAATTACTGCAATAGTAGGTATTCCTTTTTATTTTATATCCTCTCCAGGAATGGAAAGTGTTCTTCCTTTATTTATACTAGGAGTATTCCAGCTAGGCATACCCTACCTTCTATATGTGCTTGCTATACCGAATGTCACTGCTATTGACGCAGTACTTATTCCTGTACTTGAGCCCCTTCTCAATCCTCTATGGGTATTTATCTTTGCAAAGGAATCGCCAACGTTTTTCAGCCTTTTAGGCGGGGGATTGGTTTTGCTAAGTGTTACAGTAAGAGGAATTATAATGTCAAAAAAACTAGCTCAAATAGAATAAACTATATATTATAGTATCTGCATTTTTCTTCTCTACAGCCATGTGGATGTCTATGGCTGTCCATGCAGGTATAGTTATAGTTTGTATCTAAGGTTATCCCTAGGTTCTCATGCGAATATCTACAGGCTGTTTCTAAAGCAGTATACACAAAATTTTTACAGCAACAAGGACCAGCTTGCTTAGATATATCCTCTATAACTTTTGATACTACAAACATTGTTTTTGAAGTTTCTGTATCTTTTGGACAGGCTGCTCCTAAAATCACACTATATACACCACCTATAGCAGGTGCTATGCCGCAGATTCCTGTAAGTCCGCAATAAGCTCCTATAGCTTGTTTTTTTGTTCTGTTTAATGCCTCTTTAATGTCTTCATCTGTTATTTTTATAGCTTTTTCATTTCGAATTGCTGCTATTAATGCTCCTGCGGCTACCCATGCATGCTCACAGCCGAGCATAGGAAGCTTTGTTTTATCAATTATTTCATTAGCTATCAAAAATGGATTTATCCCTTCTGAACAAATACTCATATCATAAATTAAATCAAAAGTATCTTCTCCATGACAGCTATCACATATATAGTGTCCATTAGGACAGCTCACATAGCCTAACTCAGTTTTATTACATTTCATACATGTAAATTCTTGTCCGCTTTGAAAATAATCTAGCGTTGCTTTGCATACAAGGCAGTTTTCACTGCTTGTGTCTGTCTGCACTCCTGCAGTTTCTGTAGTTGGTCCTCAACATTCCCCTACATGACTAGTTTTATCTATCATTTATCTCACTCCCATTTATTTATATCTACCATTATATAAGCTTACCATAAATCTAATTTTTATCCCAATCTATAAATTCACGGCGTAATCCTCATTTTATCTCTTGGAAAAGCTGATGCATATCTTACATTATCAAATCCTAGAAGCATTGAAGTGATTCTCTCTAAGCCAATTGCAAACCCTCCGTGAGGCGGCATTCCATATTTAAATATATAAAGGTAATCCTTAAACTGTTCCTTGGACAATCCTCGTTTTGCTATATTTTCTAAAAGCTGAGTATAGTCGTGAATCCTCTGACCTCCAGTTGTTATCTCAAGTCCTCTAAACAATAGGTCAAAGCTTCTGGTTTCCCCTTCACCATAAGGCATAGTGTACATTGGTCTTTTGCTTTGAGGATAATGTGTTATAAATACAAAATCTGAGTTATATTCTCCTTTTATATACTCTGAAATTAACTTTTCTCCCTTAGGGCTTAAATCCGTCTGTAAGTCATTTAGGTTATACTTTTGATTTAGTATAGAAATTGCTTCAGACAGTTTCATTTTAGGTATTTCAGATGGAACCTTTGGTAACTGTGCACCAAGGAGCTCAAGCTCTCTGCTACATTTACTTTCTACTTCTTTCATCATAAAATCTAATAATCTATTTTCAAGCTCCATAATCTCATACTCGTCTTGGATAAATCCAAACTCTACATCAAGGCTTACATATTCATTGAGATGTCTTTTTGTGTCGTGGCTTTCAGCTCTATACACATGTCCGATTTCAAATACCCGCTCAAATCCTGCTCCCACCATTATCTGTTTATAAAATTGTGGACTCTGAGCCAAATATGCCTTAGTCTCGAAATAATTTAGCTCAAATAAATTGCTTCCCCCTTCTGTTCCTTGAGCTACAATCTTGGGTGTAAAAATTTGAGTAAAATCATTTTTAATTAAAAAATCAGAAAAAGCTTGAGCTAAAACAGCTTTCACCTTAAGCACTGCTCCTAGTTTAGGATTTCTAAGTGAAAGTGCCCTATTATTTAGCATCACATCCAAGCTTATATCCATATTTTCCTTGTTTATTTCAATTGGCAAATCTTCATGTGCAGGAGATAGCATGTCTATAGAAATAACCTGAATCTCCAAGCTTTCTGATTTACCTTGAGCTAATTTTACTTTTCCCTTAATCTTTATTACGGCTTCTAGCTTTAAATCTTTTATATCAATAGTTTTTGTATCTATAACGCATTGGACTAGGCCAGATTTATCCCTTAAAATAATAAAGGCTATTTTCCCAAGCTTTCTTAATCTATGAACCCATCCACTTACAACCACCTCTTGATTTAAATAGCTACTTAGCTCTGCTATCATAATTCTTTTCATAATTCATCCCCTCACTTTTCTATAAACAACAAAAGCCCACTTCTTAATTAAGAAGCGAGCTTATCTCACGGTACCATTCTTATTAACTGCCATATAGCTAGCAGTTATCTCTTATTTCTATAACGGGAACTCCCGGATTCATCTACTTGCTGGGCCCAGCTTTTGAATCATCAACTCAAGGATGTCTTTCAATATGCTTCATCTTCTTGGGCTCTCACCATCCCCAATTCGCTGAAAGATTCCAGATATCTACTCTTCCTTTCACAGTTTTTACTATATTTTTACGAAGTATACTCCTTTGAAATTTACTTGTCAAGTAGTTTACAATTTTTTACTATAGATAAACTTAATAGATATTGCCACTTCTATAATAATTTTCAATTTGACCTATATTGTTAAATAACGTAATATTATCGTCGACAATGAATACTAAAAAAGGAGATAAAATCATGAAAAAGAAGTTAGTTACTTTATTTTTAAGCGGACTTTTAGTAATGTCTTTAGCTACTGGATGCTCTGCAAAACCAGCTGAGCAAGGTACGCAGGAACAAGCAGCTCCTGAAGCTGAACAAACTATAGCTTCAGTTGAGAAAACTAAGGTATATGTTACACCAGAATGGGTAAAAAGCGTCATCGATAAAAACCAGCCTGAATCTGAAAATTACATAATTTTAGAAGCTGCCTGGGGTACAGAAAAAGATAGCCCAGACTATTTAAAAGCTCATCTTCCAGGTGCTATTCACCTTAACACAGATGAAATAGAAGAACCTGAATATTGGAATATTAGAAATGCTGAAGAAATAACAGCTGTAATGTCAAAATACGGAATTACTAAGGATACTACTGTTATAGTTTATGGTCCTGACTCAGGAACTGAAAGAGTTGCCTTTGTAATGCTATGGGCAGGTGTTGAAAACGTTAAGGTTCTAGATGGTGGCCTTGCTTCTTGGACTGAGGCAGGTTATGAAACAGAAGAAGGCAATATACTTCCAACTGCTACAACAGAAGAATTTGGAGTACAAATTCCAGCTCACCCTGAGTATGTTATAGCTATGCCAAAGGATGCTAGAGAAGCAATGAAAGCTAACGATAAGTTCAGACTTGTAAGTATAAGAAGCCTAGATGAATTCACTGGAAAAATTAGTGGCTACAGCTATATAGAAAAAACTGGAGAGCCAGAAGGTGCTCTTTGGGGACATGACGAATTCGATTATTACAACGAAGATGGAACTATAGCTGATTTTGATAAAGCTGTACAGATGTGGAGTGAGCAAGGTATCACTAAAGAAAATGAAATTGCATTTTATTGTGGTACTGGCTGGAGAGCTTGTGTTCCATGGCTAATGGCTTATGAAAATGGTTGGACTAACGTAAAATTATACGACGGTGGATGGTTTGCATGGCAAATGGATGAAACAAATCCAGTTCAAAAAATCACACCAGAAGAAGCTGCTGCAAGATATAACTAGTAAGAAGCAAAGGTCAGAGAGTAACCTCTCTGACCTTTTTATTTTGAGTGCAGATTAAATAATTATAGCTGTTTGAAAGTTTTTAAATAAATACAGCTTTTCATAGTCTGAAAAAACACCGTCAGTAATAAGCCTATATTTATATAGTAATATGAGCGAATCTGCTCCGTAGAATAAATCAAGCTAAATCCAATGTAAATAATAGATACTGCCATTTGAAGAGCAAATATTTTCATCCAAATTGCATCTTTATTTTCCGATTTTAATTTTACAAATAGCTTAATACCAACTATCAGAGCTATTATTGCTACAACAGCAATGGCTCCTAGTTCATTGGTCGCAATAGGATAGTTTGCTTCCCATTTCTGATTGGTATAAACTACATGTCTCATCATGCCCATTTTTCTAGTTGAAAAATATTGTACCAAAAAAACAATTGCTAGTATTATTAGCTGTAAAAAGCTGAGAATATGGTTAACGATTTTATTCAATTATGCTCGTCCTTTCAACTAGATATTTTTTATTTTGGTTCAGAAAATAGCTGTACCCATATAAATCTTCCTGGTTGGTACTCCACTATTCCAATACCTATATCCTCATAGTTATCCCTAAGTATGTTGGCCCTATGACCACTAGAATTCATCCAGTCGTCTACTACCTCAGAAGGACTACTCTGTCCTTTGGCTATGTTTTCTCCCATAGAAACTGCAGTATACCCTAAATCTTTAGCTACTGATGAAAAATCTCCATAGGTTGGTGAGGTATGGGCAAAATAATTGTCATCAAACATATCCTGAGCTCTAAACTGAGCTATCTCTTCTAATTTAGTGCTGCTACTTAACTCTTCTAAGCCTAGGCTAGCTCTTTTTTTATTAACCAGTGATATAACTTGATCCTTGTATGAATCTAGTGTTGCATTTACAACTGTACCAGATTGAAATTCTCCATACTCACTAGAAAAATTTAGCTGGGACATACCTGTTTCCTCTGCAAATGATTTTTTAGAATTAATAACTACTAGTTTATTTACTGAATCCCATACGAGCGAAATATCCATGAGCATACACAGCTCTCTTAGCTTGAAATAAGTTCTCCCATCAATGACATAGGCAGTTAGCTTAACTCTATTATTATCTTTGTATAAATCAAAGCTACTTAGCTCTCCTTTAGCTCCTACTGGTGTACTTTCAGCTAGTGGTTTAGCTCCTGAATATGATGCTGAGGATTTTATATTTATAGCTTTTTTCTCAGAGTCCCATACCACATCAAACTGCTTTGGACTTTTATTTAAAAGCCATGCCATGTCTATTAATTTGACATAGTTGTGTCCGCTTATATTATAGGTTTTTAGAGCTACGGACTTACCATCAATATCTAGCTTCGACTCAGTTACCAAAGCCGTAACTGGAGTAGCCCCATAAGCATTTCCTCCTATAGGTGCTAAAGCAACCATCAAAATCATAGTAACTATAAATAAATTAATTTTTTTCATGTTTTTCTCCTAACTTAATAAACACCCTGTAAAATCGTGATAAACTTAACTCCTATCATATCAGTTTCATCAAAATTTGTTAAGAGATGTCCTTATATTGAAAATATATTGTTGACATTTCGTAACAATTCAATTATTATAACTTTTAATTATTACGCTTTAAATTGGTCCTGTGAGGCCAGAAAGAGGTATGTATGCAAAAACAAGGGATAATTATGCCTAAGCATATCTTGAGGGAAGTATGGCTCACATCTAAAAAAGTGAGGTACTTCCTTTTTTGATACACAGCTTCGAAGTAATAATACACAAAGAACAAGGAGGTAAAATATGAAAGCAAAGTTAATTTTAGAGAATGGACAGGTATTTGAAGGCAGAGCATTCGGTCATATTGCCACCTGTGTGGGCGAAGTTGTGTTCAACACAGGTATGACAGGCTACCAAGAAATACTTACGGATCCATCTTATTATGGGCAGATGGTGACTATGACTTATCCTCTGATTGGCAACTACGGCATAAATCTCGAAGACAACGAGTCACAAACAGCCAAGGTAAGAGGATTTATCGTAAGAGAAAGATGTGATGACTCAAGCAATTTCAGAGCTGAAATCGAGCTTGATAAATATTTGAAGCAACAAAATATAATCGGAATCGATGGCATAGACACTCGCTCTCTTACAAAAATTCTTAGAAATAGCGGTACTATGAAAGGTATTATAACTGCTGAAGAGTTATCAGCTGAAGATATTCAGAAATACTTTGAAAGCTTTGACAATACCTACGCTGTATACGAGGTATCTGTAAAGGAAAAAGAGATTCTTCCTCCTCTTATTTCTGATATGGACTCTAAGGATATTGTTTCAATTTCAGTAATGGATTTTGGTGTAAAAAGAAATATTCTTACCAATCTTCGAAAAAGAGGCTGTCAAATAACACTCTATCCTGCTGATACTAAGGCAGAAACTCTTCTTTCTGATAACAGTGATTTAGTTTTTCTTACAAATGGGCCTGGTGACCCTGAGGATTTAACTGAAATAGTTAATGAAGTCAAAAAAATCATAGGCAAAAAACCAGTAGCTGGTATCTGTCTAGGTCATCAGCTTATCGCTCTTGCGATGGGCGGAAGTACTGAAAAGCTAAAATTCGGCCATAGAGGCTGCAACCATCCTGTGAAAGACATCAGAAAAAACAAGGTGTATATTACATCTCAAAATCATGGATATCACGTTTCTAAGCTTCCTGAGGATTTTGAGATAACACATATCAGCCTTAATGATGAGTCTGTCGAAGGTATGAAGCACAAAACTCTACCTGTTTTTTCCGTGCAGTTTCACCCAGAAGCTTCGCCTGGTCCAGTAGAGAGCAGTTATCTCTTTGATGAATTCATTGAGCTTGCAAAAATAAAATTGTAAAAGTAGGAGGAAGACTATGCCCATAAATAAATCCATTAAAAAAGTACTTGTTATCGGCTCTGGCCCTATCGTAATCGGTCAAGCAGCAGAATTTGATTATTCTGGAACTCAAGCCTGCCAAGCTTTAAAGGAAGAGGGAATAGAGGTAGTATTAATCAATTCAAACCCTGCAACCATAATGACAGATGCTGAAGCTGCAGATAAAATATATATTGAGCCTATCACCTTAGATTATGTGAAGAAAATAATTGAATTAGAAAGACCTGACAGTCTGCTTCCAGGAATGGGCGGACAAACAGCTCTGAATATGGCACTTGAGCTTCATGATCAAGGCATACTAGATAGCTACAACATAAAAATTATAGGAACTAGCATCGACGGTATAAAGCAAGGCGAAGACAGATATCTTTTTAAAGAGCTCATGAATCGCATAGGCGAGCCTATGATTCAGTCAGAAATATTTACAGAGCTAGAAGCTGGTATCAACTATGCTAGTCAAATAGGCTACCCTGTAATCGTAAGACCTGCATATACGCTTGGCGGAACTGGGGGCGGAATAGCTGAAACTGAAGACCAGCTAAGATTAATTATGAAATCAGGACTTTCTTACAGCCCTGTAGGTCAGGTTCTTATAGAAAAAAGTATAAAGGGCTGGAAAGAAATAGAGTACGAGGTAATGAGAGACGCTAACGGAAATAAAATTTCTGTATGTAATATGGAAAACTTTGATCCTGTAGGTATTCATACTGGAGATAGCATAGTAGTCGCTCCTAGCCAAACTCTCTCAGATAAAGATTACCAAATGCTTAGAACCTCATCTCTTAAAATAATAGAAGCTATAGGCATAGAGGGTGGCTGTAATGTCCAGTTTGCCCTTAACCCAGACAGCTTTGAGTATGCTGTAATAGAAATAAATCCAAGAGTGAGCCGTTCATCTGCTCTTGCTTCTAAAGCCACTGGCTATCCTATTGCAAAGGTAGCTGCGAAAATAGCACTTGGATACAGTCTGGATGAAATTAAAAATGCTGTGACTGGAGTAACCTATGCTTGCTTTGAGCCTAGTCTAGATTATGTAGTTGTGAAAATACCAAAATGGCCTTTTGAAAAATTTGCTAAAGGCGAGCGCAGTCTAGGCACCAAGATGATGGCAACTGGAGAAATTATGGCTATAGGCAGTAATTTTGAGGCAGCCTTTTTAAAGGGCATCCGCTCACTAGAGCTAGGTCAATATCATCTAAAGCACAAAAGCTATATGAACCATTCTATCGATGCTCTAAAAGAGCTTGTGATTCATCCAGATGATGAGCGTATTTTTGCACTAGCTGAGCTTATCAGAAGAGAATATAAACTGGATATGATTTCACAGATTACAGGTATTGACCCGTGGTTTTTAAAAAAGCTCCAAAACCTTATAGCTCTAGAAACTCAGCTTGAGAGCTTATCCTTAGAAGACATTGATGAAGCTATGCTGAGAATGCTAAAGAAAAAAGGTTTTTCAGATATGGGCATAGCAAAGCTTACAGGCTCAACAGTTGCATCTGTATATGATAAAAGAATTAAGCTAGGTGTAAAGCCTGTGTTTCATATGGCCGATACCTGCGCAGGAGAATTTGAAGCTATTTCCCCATACTATTATTCTAGCTATGAAAGCTACGATGAAGTTAGTGTAAGTGACAATAAAAAAGTAGTAGTTCTCGGCTCTGGTCCTATCCGTATAGGCCAAGGTATAGAATTCGACTATGCTTGTGTACACTGTGTGAAGGTCCTTAGAAAAATGGGTATTGAAACCATCATTATAAACAGTAACCCCGAAACGGTGAGCACTGATTTTTCTATAGCGGATAAGCTGTATTTCGAACCTCTAAGCGAAGAGGATGTACTAAGCGTCATAGATAAAGAAAAGCCTGACGGAGTAATCCTGCAATTTGGAGGACAAACTGCTATTAAGCTGGCGGATTTTATAAGTTCAAAAGGCATACCTATATATGGAACCAGTGCTTCTCAAATAGATCTTTCAGAGGACAGAGAAAAATTCGATGAGTTTTTAGAAAGCCTTGATATCAAGCGTCCTAAAGGAAAGGCAATATTTAACCTAGAAGATGGAATAAAAACAGCAAATGAGCTTGGATATCCTCTGCTTGTAAGACCTAGCTACGTGCTAGGAGGTCAGGGTATGAAAATCTGCTATGCTGAGTCTGAGCTTACAGAGTATCTATCAAATGCCTTTAAAAAGGATGATAAAAATCCTGTGCTGATAGACCAGTATATTGTTGGAAAAGAGCTTGAGGTCGATGCCATATGCGATGGAGATTCAGTTCTGCTTCCAGGTATAATGGAGCATATAGAGCGCGCTGGCATACACTCAGGAGACAGCATGACTGTTTATCCACCTCAAAATGTGAGCTCTCATATAATAGAGCAAATCACAGAGGTGACTCGTAAAATAGCTCTTGCTTTAAATGTCAAAGGCCTAATAAACATCCAGTATATAGCTTATGAAGAACAGCTCTATGTAATAGAAGTAAACCCTAGAGCTTCAAGAACTGTACCCTATATATCAAAGGTTAGTAACGTCCCTATTGTTGAGCTTGCAACACGTGTATCAATGGGTGAAAGACTTTTAGATTTAGGCTACGGCGAAGGACTATATAAATTGCCTCAGATTATAGCTGTAAAAGTTCCAGTTTTTTCTACTCACAAGCTTCCAGATGTGGAGATTTCTCTAGGACCTGAAATGAAATCCACAGGAGAGGTTCTTGGGATAGGAAAAACCTATGCTGAAGCTCTTTATAAAGGCTTTATAGCAGCAAAAAATGCTCCATCAAAACCAAACCCAACTCTACTTCTTACACTAAATGATCAGGAAAAGATTCTGCTAAAAAAAGAAGACTGTCCTTCTCAGTTTAATTATTTAGCTACCGAAGGCACCTGTAAGATACTAAGAGAATTAGGCATACCTGCTAAGCTAGTAAAAAAACTAGGCTCTGGTCAGCCTGATGTAATGGACATGATTATAGCAGGAGAAATCGACCTCATAGTCAATGCTCCTACTCTAGGCGATGACTCAAGCAGAGATGGTTTTCTAATGAGACGTGCCGCTATAGAAAGAAATATCCCTGTGTATACTTCTATGGATACATTCAGAGCTTGGAGCTATGCTCAGCAAAGCATTTCTGGCACTGATGTCACAGATATATACGATTTAAAAAAATATAGCTAAAAATAATAAAAGTATACTCATAAATACAAGCAAATTTTTTCCGTAACATAAATATTAGTTTATTACTAAAAAAGACTCAGCTAGATTCAAGTTTTAGAATCTTTCTGAGTCTGCATTTTTATTTGTAATATTAGTCCGCATAGTTAAGTCCTGAGAAAACCTCAGCTGCAAGAAGATTTAATTCTCTAATCGTGTCAAACCCATCTACTGCAAACCATCCCTCTTGTCCATCTGTTGTTTGAATCATACACCACTCATGGTTATCTGTGTAAGAAATAATAACCTCATCATCTGGCAATAGTTTTAGCACTTTAGTTTCGTCTTCTGGAGATTTCTGAAGCTCTATTTCTTTAAGAACTGTAACCTTTGCATCCATTTCATAAAGAGTTTTTTTCTTATTGAGAAGATAGTGATGCTTTGAAAGTCCATATTCATCTTCATAAAACCAAGTATGTAATATTTCCCCTCTAGTTTTAGTAATTACCTTTCCCATTCCCTCTATCTTCATATCTCCGACCATGCCTTCGCCGTACTGATGCATAGGTCCGTAAAAACCTGATATATATCCTATATTTATAATTTTTTCTCCATTATAATAGTAGAATCTAGTCGCCTCATCATTGCTTGGTCCATACTCGCTGATTGCAATCTCTTTGATACCATCTTTGTAATCTATGTCCACTATATTAAAGTCTGGCTCTATATTATTACCTCTTACATCTATCTTTGCATCACCTATCTCTAGACTGTACTTATAGGTTTCTGAGCTTTTTAGAGTCAAGATTATTTTTTCATCGACTTTGTCTTCATTTAAATCCGCATATTTTACTATCTGACTGTCCATATGAACTTCTTGCTCTTCTTGGCTATCTGGGCGTAGCTTGGTGCTTACATCATCTTTGTTTATAGGAGTACACGATATCACCCCAAGACTTATAAAAAATACAGCGATTATTGCAATCAGATTTTTATACACCAAGCTCACCTCCTTCTTAAATTTATATCAAGACTTCAATCTTTGCCCATTTGCCTTCTATATCCTTTATTTCTTTAGAAAAATTTAGGTTTAGTGGGGTTTTAAAAAGTGGCCCATCGTAAACTACAGTATGGTACTCTCCGTTTTCTCCACATACGTCAGCCCCTGTTTTTTCGATTTCTTCAAGTAGTTCATGACTGAGGTCTCTTCCTAAAAACTCTGGGCTCATCATAGTTTTATTTACTACTACTATCTTTGCCTTGAATCCCCAATCTATAAATTCCTTCACCAGTTTTTTCCTATCTTCCTGCCATAGTGGAAGAACTGCTGTCATCTGAGCTTTTTCACAAACTGTATCTTCCCATTTTCTATGTTCATCTAAATCAATGTCTCCAAATATTCCGTACTGTATGTCTTGGCTTTTAAATGATTCTAAATTTCTTACAAATACAGCCTCATAATCTTCAAATTTAGCTCTACCTATTGTAGATTCTAGCTCTAACGCATTTACTTGAGCCTTTATTATATCTTCATTTAATCTATGCGCAGAGCTGACATCATTTTCTATACTAAACATAGTAAAAAGCATCTTTGGCTTATAGCCTTGATCCATGGCTCTAAAAAGAGCTAAGCAAGAATCTTTTCCTCCGCTCCACGACACAAAACAATTTTTATTCATAATATCACTCTTTTCTTATCTATGCATTTATGACAATAAAACATCTCGCCCATTAATGTCATCACACATTTCTCATAAGTTTCTCAACCATAATTGTATTCACGATAACTATTTTTAACTATATTAATAATACTCGAAAAATGGTTTTTAATACAACTATTAATAATAAGTTAAACCACCTATAAATTAAACTTTATAGGTGGTTTAACTTAAGCTTACTGGTAAAACACCGTTGATTCTGGAGATTTAAGAGCCTTTCTCTTTATTACTGGAATAGAAAGAATTTCAGCTATAATCTCAACATGATCCTTTATTTCTCTCTTTAGTTTTTCATGTATCACTATGCCATCTATCGAACCATGGATAGAGTCAATACACTTCATAAGGTAATCTCTAGCATCCTCTCCCATGTACATTTCATTTTCCAGCCATCTGCTTGGAAGAATATGTGTCAGCGAAACTGGGTGAGATTTATGAAGCACTGCATTTGTTATGGTATCTTCAAAATGAACTCCTCCCATATAAAGTACAGTAGGCGCTTTCTCCTCAGACGCAAAAGCATCCATAAGTGCAAAGGCTATTACACTCGCCGCCACAGGATTGTTGTAACTTTCAGAGGTGCTTCCTATCTCTATATCTAAAAATGGTAGCTTGCTTTCTTCTATCCACTCACTTTTTCCGTCATACACTATGCCCGACCAGTGAGTTGCTTCTGTTGTCACCTTAAATTCCTCTAGATTTAGTCTTTCTCTATGATGTTCTAAAGCTTTAGCTAAATTTGTAGATGGTACAGGATTACTAGGACTATATCTAGCAGATGCCAAATCCCCTACTGTATGAATGCACAGCACTTTATCAGGAGCATTTTGACCACCATGCCAATTTACCATCGCAGCTATATCAAAGTCTTCAAAGTATTCATTTATAGTTGGCAGGTAACTGCTATAGTCTGCGCAGATAACTACTTTAGTCTTTACGAAATAGAATTCATTTGAAGCTTCATCTGTATATTTTAAAACCTTATATCCATCTACCTCTATGTCTGTTTCTGTCAGTTCAAAAGTTTCCATAATTTTTCCTAATACTTTCGGCGCTACCTCATCTTTACTTTCATCTATACAAAAGAAATACACTGCTTTTTTTGAAGCCATAACCTAAGTCCCCCTTCTATTGAACCTCTCATGACTGAGTCACGAGTGTACGGTCACTATTTATCAAAATCCAGCTCAGTAGTTTCATTAATACATTTAATATAGTTTTCAGGGTCAGTATCCCCTTCAGTGCTAAAAAATAGCACTGAGGAATCTTCATTTATCTCAAGCATTTTTTTAATTTCATCTAGCTCTTTATATTTACTAATAAGGCTAAGCAGTCCTACTCCTACAGCCCCAGACTCTCCAGAGATAACCATTTCATCCCCATCCATAGGATGAGCTAAAGCTTTCATCCCTTCCACAGTTACATAATCTGGGCACGATACATAAGCATGGGCAAAATCTCTAAGTATCTGCCAAGTTACAGTATTCGGCTCTCCACAAGCAAGCCCAGCCATTATAGTGCTTAAATCTCCACCTACATTTACAGGCTCTCCAGTTGCTTTTTCTGCTGATTTATATATACAGTCTGCGGCATCTGGCTCTACAATAATGGTTTTTGGAAGCTTAGCTTCGTATTTATTTGCAAAATAACCTAGTACAGCTCCAGCCATTGAGCCAACTCCTGCCTGCAAAAATATATGGGTAGGTACAGGAAGGTTTTTATCTAGTATCTGCTTATTTGCTTCATAAGCCATAGTCGTATACCCTTGAGTAATCCAATTCGGTATTTCTTCATAGCCTTCAAAAGCTGTATCTTGGACAAATATACAGCCGTTTTCATCGGCCATCTTATATGCAAGCCTAACTGCATCATCGTAATTAAACTCAGTTATACTGGCATCTGAACCATGAGAAAGTATAGCGTCTAGTCTGAACTTGGATGACCCCTTTGGCATATATACTACAGACTTACAGCCTAGCATCTGAGCTGTCCATGCTACGGCTCTTCCATGATTTCCATCAGTTGCAGTTACAAACACTAGGTCAGCTATCTTAGCTTTCACTTCCTCTGATTTAAAGTAATTAAAATCAGCTTCATCTATAGAAACTCCTAGTCTATCACAAAGCACTCTAGCCATAGCATAAGTTGCTCCTAATGCTTTGAATGCATTCATAGAAAATCTCTTCGACTCATCCTTTACATATATATTCTTAACTCCTAATTCTTTAGCTAGCTTATCAAGAACTACTAAAGGCGTAGGTTCGTAGCCAGTAAGTGAGCTATGAAGCTTTCTGACTGGTTTTGTGGCTTCATCATTTAAAAATACTGGATAATCCTTAGTCTTTGGCGATGCACTTACAGCTTTAATCCCTTTTACTGACAATTTCAATCAAATCTCCTCCAGTTATTCAGTAGTTTATTAATCTATATCCAATATACCTTCTATATTGCTAATAAATATATCCACTAGTTCTGGATCAAAATGCTTTCCTTTTTGATTTCTTATATAGTCTAGGGCTTCTTCTGTGGAAAAAGCATCCTTGTACACCCTTTTGTGAGTCATAGCATCGAATACATCTATAATAGATAGCATCCTAGCCTCTAAAAGAATTTCCTCTTCCTTAAGCCCATTTGGATAGCCTGAGCCGTCGTATTTTTCATGGTGATTCAGTGCTAAATTTGCTGATATTTTAAGCATATCTAAATCAGATTTTTCAAAGATTTTATAGCCTACACTAGGATGAGTTTTAATAATTTCAAACTCCTCTTCAGTTAATTTTCCAGGTTTTTTTAGGATACTATCTGGTATAGCAATCTTGCCTATATCGTGCATCATGCTTGCCATTTTTAGAATTTCAGCTTCAGAGTGTGAGAAATTTAGAAGCAAAGCAAAATTGTACATCATTTCTGATATCCTTTTTACATGTCCTGAAGTCTCTTCAAAATGATTTTCAACCACTTCTCCAAAGGTTATTATTATTTCTTTTTGAGTATTTACTATTGTGTTGTTGAGAATATAGTTATCAAGCGCTACAGAGTAATTAGTCAAAAACAAATGAATCAAATCAAAATCATAGATATCATTATTGCCTTCTATATAGATGTAGTTATTAAAGCTGTTTTTAGCATTATTTTTTATTATAAAGCCTGAGTCTACAAATATAATTTTTTCATCAGGCGTATCACTGTATTTGATTTTATCGACCACTTCTTTAAGCTCTGATACTAAGTCTATATCTTTTCCTATATAGCTTTTAAACTTTCCAGTTGCCGCTACAATTGTAGCTTTTTTATTTTTTTCTATAGTTACAAAGCCGCCTTCTTTATCTACATCATCTCTTATATATACTATCTCAGGATTGTTCTTTTGAAAATTAGAAAGCTGGACTAAAATACTGGTTAAAAATTCATTTAGGCTATTGTGCTCAAATAAGTTTGCACTTGTCTTAATTATTTTCTTCAGTCCATTTTTATGGGTGTTGATTTGGTATAAATCTCTATAGTTTCTAAGAGCTGAATATAGAGTGGTGTAAAGCCTTTTTGCTGTCATCTCTGTTTTAAGCCTATAGTCATTTATATCATAATCTCTTATGACAGTTTCTTCTGGAGCTTGTCCTGGCTGTCCAGTTCTAAGTACTATTCTAGTCATCTTGTTATCTAGTCTTCCTCTTAGTACCTCCACTACATTAAGTCCAGAATGATTGTCCTCCATGACTACATCTAGAAAAAGTACAGCCGTATCTGGATTTTCCTCTAGAGCCTTTATGGTATCTTCTCCAGTGTAAGTATCTATAAATTCCAGACCTTTTCCTTCAAACTCAAAATCCTTGAGCATCATTTTAGTTATGACGTGAATTTCATCATAATCATCAGCAATCATTATTTTATAGTTTTCTTTGGTTTTTAGCTTTGGCTTTGAATCTTCTGATAGAAAATCCAACTTGATGTTGTCTAAATTCAGCTTTTCTTTCATACTCTCACAGTCCTTCATCTTTTGATTTCTATAATAAATTCTGTCCCCTTATCAATCTCGCTTTTGCAGCTTATCTTTCCATTTAGTTTTGCAGTTACAAGGTTATATACTATATTCATACCTAGTCCACTGCCGCCCTTGCCTCTATTTGTAGTATAAAAAGGTTCAAAAACTCGCTTTTTGACTTCTTCGTTCATACCTAAGCCATTGTCCTTATAATGTATGATGAGATTTTCACCCTCTGGCGCTACTGATATATTTATCTGCCCAGATTTCATATCCTTAAATCCATGAATCAAGGAATTCATGATAAGGTTTGTAAAAACTTGAGAAATTGCTCCTGAATAGTTGTTAATAACTAAATCATCAGGGCAATCGATTTTAAATTCTACATTTTTATTTTTGTATTCGTGTTTTAAGCTGAGCAATATAGAATCTATATATTCCCTAAAATTAAACCTGCTTTTTTCTTCTATAGACTGGTTTACTGCTATTTCCTTAAAGCTTTTTACTAGCTCTGCCGCTCTATATAAATTGGAATTTAAAATAGCTGTAGTCTCATCTATCGATTCAATATAAGAAATTAAACCTGATTTTGAAATACTCCCCTCAAGTAGTTCTTTTTTAAAGCTTTCATTATTTGCTTCCATAAGCGAGGATGCAGATACTGCCACTCCAAGAGGAGTATTGATTTCGTGAGCCACACCAGATACTAGCTCTCCTAGTGATGCCAGTCTTTCCTTTTCCATCAGCTCTTCCATTACTGCCTTTAGATTTTCAGTTTTTTCGTCTATTATTAAATTCATTCTTTGAGTTTCTGTTTTATGAAGCTCTTCTATTTCATTTTGCTTTTCAACTAGCTTTCCTATATAGCTCTTTATATTGTCTACCATTAGATTAAAGCCCTTAATCATTTCATGTACTTCTTTAATATGTCCTCTTTTTTGTTTTATCTCTACATCCCAGTTACCAGAGGTTATTTCATTATATCCACTCGCTACCATCAAAAGAGGCTGAGTAACTTTATTTAGAATATAAATCCCTGCTATAGTTCCAAGAATAAGCATTAGCATTATCATGGCAATGCTTATATTATATCTAGACTGAATAGAACCCATTAAATCATTCTCAGGAATTACTACTGCTATTCTCCATCTTAGTCCATGAGGATTTTCTAGCTTCGAGATCATTACAAAATTATTATTATCTTCAATCTCCATTCTATGGACTTTTTTATATTCCAAATCTCGAGCTCTTAGTAAGGCTTCTAGTGATTTCACAAGCATATTCTTACTGTCCTTTACTTTTAAGAGCTCCCCCTCATAATTCTTTGAATCTGTAATTACTACATTGTTATGTTCTTCAGATTGAGCCACTATCTCAAGTTCATCGTTTACTATAAATACTACTCCGTTGTCCTTTATTTTATTTTTTTGGAGAAAATCATTAATTCCATTTAATTTTACATCTATTTCAAACACTCCTCTAAATTCTCCGCTATTTCCAAATACAGGAACAGATACAGAGGTAGTTGCTTCCATTTTTTCATCTTGATTTATGTAAATATTCGACCAGCTGCTTGCAATATTTTTCCTAACTGGTTCATACCACGGCCTAATTCTAGGATCATAACCCTCAATAGAACTTATTATGTTTGAATTTATGCTATCTCCTTCATATATATTGAGTAGTCCACCTGTTCTGCTATCCTTAAGCATCAGACTAAAGTCTTTGCCTTCCCCATTATCTCTTATGCCTATATAGTTCCCATTTTCGTCTCCATAGCTTATTACGCTAACCTGGGGAATTTTTGCTTTGATACTTTTCATCAGACTTTTCTGATAATTTTCTATAGCAGATAAGTCCTCACCTAGAAACATTTTTTCGTTTGTTATAGTATAGCCTATTATCTCTGCCATGATAAGTGGCTGGGAAAGTATTGCATTTAGCTCGTTCTGAGTATTATTAGTAAGAGCTTCTACTATTTTACTGCCTTGCTCTTTCGCAAGAAATTCATAATCTGCCCTATATCTCATAATAGAAATTGCAAAGGTTGCTATGAGCACAATTATAAGCGGAAGAGTTACAGCAAATCTAAGAGAAATAAATCGATTTCTCATAAAGCCCTCCTTATTTACATATCCTTCATCTAGGTTTTTAGTTTATAATACCTATTACTTATCATACTAGAAATTCATTATAAAATACAAGCCATTCCATACTTCAAAGTAAAGAAAATTTATATATTTTACTTTATTGATAATAATTATTAGTGCTTCTATATTACTTAATAAAAGAGTATAATTTAAGAGATTCTAAAAATTAGGAGATGATACAATGTTTTTCAAAAAAGATAAAACAGTTGAAACAGTTACAAATACTGCAGATAAAGAAATTCAAGAAAAGCTTCAGACTGAAAACGAGCTATTAAAATCATACATCAACCAAATCTATAGCCGCATGGAAGAAATAATCGAAAGCCACAATCATGTGAATAGCCAGCATTCAGATTTAGCTTCCCTTGCTGAAAATATCAAAGATATAATGGAAAATGTAAAGGATCTATCACAAAATACTAATGATTTATCACTAGAGCTTTCTACTAGAAGCGACAAATTAAATAGCATATCTCAGACTTCTGTAGAAAAATCTGTAGAAGGAAATAAAGCCGTTGAGGACTTGCTTTCTATGATGGATTCTCTTAAAGCTCAAGCAAAAGAATCCTCTTCATCTATGAACAGTCTAGGTGAGCGTTCTAAGCAAATCACTGATATAGTAGAGACTATAACAGATATTGCTAACCAGACTAATCTGCTCGCTCTTAATGCAGCAATAGAAGCAGCTAGAGCTGGAGAACACGGCAGAGGATTTGCTATAGTTGCAGATGAAGTAAGAAAACTCGCTGAAAATACTACAAAAAGCACTAGCACTATTCAAGATTTAGTTATGAACATTCAAAACGAAATAGAAACAGCCTCAAAAAATAATGAGAGAAACAATTCTGCTATAGATAAAGGTATAGAAATGAGTGAGGTTGTAAAAGAAAAGATAAAAGAAATTGTCAATGGGTTTGATGAGGTTCAAAAGGAAGTAAAAGTTGTGACAGACACTATACTTACTCAAAGGGACTATATAAGCAGTATTTTTGAGCAAACTCGAGTTTCAGACGATATTCTGCTAGAAATCCATAATAAATTAATAAACCACGTAGAAAGAGCTAGCAAAGTTGATACTAACCTAGAAGAAGCACTTACAAAATTAAAAAATCTTTTATAAAAAAATACCAATATGGATATGGGAGAGTTATAGATAGTTTAAATTTGGGTATACAGTCATAAATAGCTTTGTCATAAAATAAACAATACATAATGGCAGAGACAAACGGGGGGAATTATATGAGATTTGACTTATCTAAAAAAATTGCTTTATCAGTAGCTATATTGATAATTTTAGTAGCTTCAGGACTGGGTATTTCTGCTTTTAAACTTAGTTCGGATTCACTTACTTCGCAAACAGAAAAATCTCTGCTCGACACCACCGATATAAATTCAATAAGAATAAAAGATGCAGTAGCTGCTAGACTCAATCTCTTACAGGAGCTTGCAAATAGAGCAAGAACTCAAACCATGGATATAAGCATCCAACGTGAATCATTAAAAAGTGACATTGAAAGATTAGGCTATTTGGATTTTGCTGTAGTTACGCCAGATGGCACAGCTACATATATTTTAGGTGAAAATACTGCTGATTTGAGCGATAGAGATTATGTAAAAAAAGCTCTTTCAGGTGAGGCCAATCTATCAGATGTCATTATAAGTAAAGTTACAGGAGAAGCCGTGCTTATGTATGCTGTTCCTATTAAAGTCGAAGACAAGGTAGTTGGAGCTTTGCTTGGTCGAAGAGACGGTAATGCTTTGAGCGAGCTGACGGATACAATGGGCTTCGGCGAAAACGGCTATGCTTATATTATGAATACTGACGGAACCACTGTCGCGCATCCAAATCGAGAAAATGTAATGAATCAAGTTAACCCCATAGAAGCAGCTAAAGAAAATAAAGCATTTTCATCTTTAGCAGAGCTTCTAACTAAGGTGCTTGAGGATAGCCATGGCATAGGTACCTACGAATACGAAGGGAAGACATGGTACTCTGCTTATACCGCCATCGATGGTACAAACTGGATTTTGATTCAAAATGCAGATAAAGCTGAGGTTTTAGAAGGTCTTTCTGCTCTTACCAAGCTTATTTTAATTACAACATTTTTTTGCTTATTGCTAGGAGTAGTTTTCGCTTTTCTTCTTGGAAAATCTATTGCTAAGCCTATAAAAGGATTGTCTGAGGATATACTAAAAATCTCAAACTACGATTTATCAATTAACGATACTAGCAATATAAATAAATATATTAAAAATACAGATGAGGTAGGAATAATAGCAAGTTCGCTTTCAGAAATGCAGAAAAATTTAATTGATTTAATTCAAAATATAAATGAAAGTGCACAAAATGTTGCATCTTCATCAGAAGAGCTAACCGCCACAAGTCAGCAATCTGCAACTGCCGCAGAAGAGGTTGCTAGAACTATAGAGGAGATTGCGAACGGTGCTAGCGACCAAGCTAGCGAGACAGAAAAAGGCGCTTACAATGTAGATGAACTTGGCAATCTAATAAACAGTGATATATCTCTAATAGAGAATTTGAATCAATCTGCCCAAACTGTAGAAGCTCTTAAGAATCAAGGATTTGAAGTTCTGTCAGAGCTTACTGAAAAAACCAACTCAGTATCTTTATCTGCTAAAGAAATACAAGAGGTCATCAACACCACGAATACAAATGCTCAGAGTATATCAGCTGCAAGTGAGATGATTCAAAACATTGCAGATCAAACTAATCTACTCGCTCTTAACGCTGCTATTGAAGCTGCAAGAGCTGGAGAAGCCGGAAGAGGCTTTGCAGTAGTTGCTGATGAAATAAGAAAATTAGCAGAGCAATCTACTAACTTTACTTCTGAGATTTCTAACATTATAAATTCTCTTACAAGCCAAACGGATTTTGCCGTATCAAAAATTCAAGAAGTCGGTCACATAGTTGATATGCAAAATGAAAGTCTTCAAAAAACCAATACTCAATTTGATGGCATAGCAAAAGCAATAGACAATGTCAAAACTATAGTTGACCATCTCAATAAATCAAGTGCCACAATGAATGTGAAAAAAGACCAGATAATTGCAATCATTGAAAATTTATCTGCAATATCTGAGGAAAATGCTGCCTCTACACAGGAAGCCTCTGCCTCTGTAGAAGAACAAACCGCTGCTATGGAGCAGATTGCTGATGCTAGCGAATCTTTAGCAAAGCTTGCTCAGCAGATGCAAGAAAGTATCTCTATATTTAAATATTAAAACCTTATATTTAAATGTTGGTTCTCAATCAAACCCCAAAATCCCTAAATAGGATTCGGGGTTTTTCTTTATCCATTTTAACAATATTTTTAATTCCTACTTGACAGGTATAGTATAGGTCGTTTATGATAGAAAAAAGTTCGAAAGGAGATTGGATATGAAAGCTCAAAATTTAGTTTCACAAATTAATGCTTTTGCATGTTGCTGTTGTCAAGATATTACTAAAAAACTTGATAATAGCTTTTTGTGGTGCTGAAATAAGACTTTCCCTAACAATCTACTTATAATAACTTTATTATAATTACGGGCAGTCCTAAGTGGACCTGTCCGTTTTTTTATGCAAAAAAACAAGTAATTCGTTTCTTTTCTGGCCAGAAGAACATTGCTTTAGAATATTTCTGAAGTAAAATCTTGTTTATTAAAAATCAAAATATCATAAATAACAATAAAAATTGGAGGAATTTCAAATGAAATCGAATAAATTACCATTAATAATTATCTTAATTGCTGTGGCTTTAGGCTCAATCATGTTTTTTAGTACTAAGGATAAGTCATCAACTGCTAGTGAACCTGCTGAAGTTATAAAGGTTGGTATGAGTGGGTCTTACAAACCTTATACCTATTTGGATGAAAAAGGTGAATTAACAGGCTTTGATGTGGATGTTTGGAAAGAAATCGGAAAAAGAACTGGACATGAAATTGAATTTGTTACAAGCGATTTTAGCGGACTATTTGGAATGCTTGACTCCGCTAAGCTAGATACTATAGCTAATCAAATAACTGTTACGCCAGAGCGTGAACAAAAATATCTTTTCACTCGTCCTTATGTTTACTATGGAGCTCAACTCATTAGTAAGGATGATAGAAACGACATCATAGACCTTGAGTCATTAAAAGGCAAAAAAGTTGCAGTAGGTCTAGGAACAAATTACGAAACAATAATTAGAGAATTTGACAAAAACTCTGAGATAGAAATCATTACCTATGACAGTGGTTCAGGTTCATACCAAGATGTTGCCATAGGCCGCGTTGATGCAGCTATGAATGATAGATTGGCTCTTCAATCTGTAATTAACGAATCGGGGCTTCCATTAAAGCTTGCTGGTCCTCCTATCAACGAAATGCAAAATGCCTTTCCTTTTCTTAATAATGAGGAAAACAAAGAATTGGTTGCTCAAATAGACAGTGCAATTGATAGTATGTACGAAGATGGAACTATAAAAGAAATATCTATGAAATATTTTGACATGGATATCACTGAGAAGGTGCTTAATTAATGAACTTTGATTTTAATATACTTGTAAAAGCTCTAGTAGAGCTTCTTTCTGCTCTTCCTATAACACTTTCAGTTGGCTTGCTTGCCATGCTAATTGGACTAGGCTTTGGAATATTCATAGGCATAGTAAGATATTTTAAGCTACCAGGTATAGATTTGATTTTAAGAGGGTATGTATCATTTTTTAGAGGCACTCCGCTGATGATTCAGCTTTTCCTATTTTTCTTCGGGCTGCCTCAGCTCTTTCCTTCACTAGGAAACATCGGTGCCTTTGAAGCTTCTGTCCTGATTATGTCTATGAACTCTGCTGCATATATAGCAGAGACTACAAGAGCGGCAATATTGTCCGTAGATAAGCTCCAGCAAGATGCTGGACTCTCAGTTGGACTTACACTATGGCAGACTATGCTATACGTCCAGCTACCTCAAGCCCTTAGAGTTGCTATTCCTTCATTTGGAAATACTTTTATCGGAATTATTCAAGGAACTGCACTTACCTTCATGCTTGGGCTTAATGATTTGATGGGGCTAGGAAAAATGAAAGCCGCTGTAAACTATAAATTTTTCGAAATATATCTGGCTGTTGGTCTTATTTACTGGGCTATCACCTTAATAATCGGCCAAGCAAATAAATATTTAGAAATCCACTATAGCAAAGGGAGGATGGCATAATGCTCAAAATAGAAGCACTAAAAAAATCATATGGCAACAATGTCATAATCTCTGATATGAATTTTGAAATCAAAAAAGGGGAGGTAGTATCCATAATCGGGCCATCTGGCTCAGGCAAATCTACATTTTTAAAAACTATCAATCAGCTAGTTAAGCCAGATTCAGGCACCATGCACTTTAATGGCTTGATTTATGATATGTCAAACATCGATAGCTCTATTGCCTCTGACCTTAGAAAGCACATAGGCATGGTATTTCAAAATTTCGGTTTGTTTTCTCATCTCACCGCAGCTGATAATATAGCTCTAGGGCTAGAAAAAGCTCATGGCTACAGCAAAAAAGAATCTCAGAAAAAAGCTTTAGAAATGCTCTTGCTAGTTGGACTAGAGCACAAAGCTTCAGCTTATCCAAATGAGTTATCTGGGGGACAGCAGCAAAGAGTAGGAATAGCAAGAGCCCTTTCGTCAAGCCCCGCTCTACTACTTTTTGACGAGCCTACCTCTGCACTAGATCCTGAACTAGTCAGTGAGGTTTTAGCAGTTATAAAGGCTCTTGCAGAGTCTGGAAATACTATGATAATAGTAACTCATGAGATGAGCTTTGCAAAAGAAATATCTGACAGGATAATTTTCATGGACAATGGTCAAATAATTATGAACGACACTCCTGAAAAAGTTTTTTCTGATAATGCTCATCCTAGAGTAAAAGCCTTCACAAGTAGCTTATAGTTTTTTATTGTTAAGAGTAATGAATCCTTTCATGAGAAAAAGTATAAAAAGAAAAGTCGATAAGTAAGGCTGTCTGGTCATAGAAAAAAGAAGAATTGCTAGTATATGCATTCCTACAGATAGCCTTCTTAATACTTTACCCATGCTTTTTGTTTTCTCAAAAAATCTAAGCCCAAGCTCCGCCGCCCCTATGCCAAATAATGAAAGCAGTAAAATGTAGTAGATGGTTTTTAGCCCAACTACCTCTTTGTAATCTATAAGATTTACAGCTCTTATATAATCTCCCTCTGGATTTCCATAAAAAGGCAGAAATATAAAGGCAATAGTAGCTAAATCGAGTAGCCCATATATCATTCCTGTTATATTTTCTACATTTTCTTTATTTTCATTTGTTGCAAGCTGTACTAGCTCATCTCCAGAAAGTAAATCATCAATTGATATCTTGAATAAAGCAGAGATATTTTTTAGCGAATCAATGCTAGGATAACCCTTGCCACTCTCCCATTTCGAAACAGCTGTCCTAGAAATGTAAAGCTGCTCTGCAAGCTGTTCCTGAGTCCAATTATTTTGTTTTCTAAGCTGCTGAAGTTTTTCTCCCAGCTCCATATGACTTCCTCCTAATTTATATTTAAATATGTATTCAACAAAAAAGCTTATTATGACAATCGAATATTTCTAAAGGATTTACAATAATATATCACAGTATATAGATTATTTTGTAACAAAAAACCATCAGGCTCTCCTGATGGCAATGTAAAATTCTATACTCCTATGCATTTTTGGGTTTTATAAAGTTTATTGTAGAAAAAATTCCTACTAAGCAAAGTGCGATAATATAGTAAAATAAGAGCTTGTAATTTCCATGGGCATCTATTAACATACCCGAAGTTATTACTCCAGTTACTGCGCCTATTCCATATGCTGTAAACACAAGTCCATAGTTTTGACTGTAATGACCTGTTCCGTACATATTCATGGTGGATGCAGGCGCTATAGCAAGCCAGCCTCCAAGATTAAACCAAAATATTGCAAATCCAATAATATAAACTATAAGGTTACTCTCTCCAAATAAGACCATAACAAGAGCTGCTGATATTATCAGTATATATGATAAAAGCATAGCTTTTCTCGGAGATAATCTGTCTGTCAGCCATCCAAAAGTAGGTCTTCCCATCCCATTAAAAATGGCAAATATAGTCATGAGCATAGTCACTTTTGTTGCAGTGAGTCCTACATATTCAACCCCTATGCTAGTTGTCATTCCTACAAGCATAAGCCCTATAGTCGTCCCTATTATAAAATTTATGTAAAGCCCTTTAAAGCTTTTGTCTTTAAGCATTTCCTTCGTCGTATGTCCAGATACCTTTACTGATTTACCCTCTTCTTTAATCTGGGATGAATCTCCTAGCTCTGGATATTCAAAGAAATAGGAAAGAACAGGCAAAAATACTGCAAACCCAGCTCCCAGTATTAAAAATGCCTTAGTTAATCCAACTAGCTCGACTATAGTCCTAGCAAGAGGTGCTGTGATAAGTGGGGATAATCCAAAGCCTACAAGCACCAAGCCCACTGCAAAACCTTTTTTCTCCGGAAACCACCTTGCCACCACTGTCATAGGAACTCCATATGCAATCCCTACTCCTGCTCCACTTATAACTCCATAAGTAAGGGTAAGCACATATATATTAGGTGCAAAGGCAGATAGTATCCAGCCGAGTGCTACTAGTAAGCTTCCAAATATCATTATATTTCTAGGATGAAATCTATCAATAAATCTCCCTGTTACAAACATAAAAAGTGAATAAAAAGCTAATGATGCCATATATGGAAGTCCACTGCTCGTAAAATCCACTTCAAAATAATTTTGTACAGCTAGTCTAAACACACTGTAAGAATAAACTGTTCCAAGCAGCATCATCAAAATAATTCCTAAAATAACATATTTCCATCTTTTACTGTTTGTGCTTTTCTTCAAGTCTAAGCTTATATTTTCTTTCATAAATCTCCTACTTTCTATAATTTTTATATTAAAAAGCCAACAGCAAAGCTCCCTAAAGAACTTTTGCTATTGGCTTACTCTCGACTGATTTAAAAATCTTTCAATTCGTCTTCCAAATTACAAGTTTGCAAGGTAATTATCTATATCTTGATCCACTACGATACCTATGATTTTTTCTCCTGTTTTTGTACTGACATCTGAGTACGTGCTTATTACTTCTACATTGAGAACAGATTTTACTGCTAGTTCTAGTTCCTCTCTAGAGCTTTCAAACAAAGCCGTCCTAACTTTTTTAATTAAATCTACACCTTCCTTAGTCTGTGCAAGATTCTTTTCAGATGTGCTAAGAAACCCCTTGAGTCTTACAATAATTAAATCTTGAAAAATTATGGTTCGTATTTTTTCAGGGCCTCTGCCCATTTGCTCAACTTCAAATTTACTTATTGCTTCGCTTATCTTCGATTCAACTTGTCCTTTTGTCATCAAGCACCCTCCTAAATCAAGCGCTAGGCTTGAACCTTTTATGAAATCAGTACTCTCTTAAAGAAAGATACATTTTTATATTTTAGCATAGGATTATCCCTTGTATCAACAATATATATTTATTCATATATATATCGAAATTAATCCGTCTAATCTGTAGATTCACACCTAACAGTATATTATTAATGATGATTCACGTTTTGCTATAAATTATAACTGCCTAGAGGTATAATTAAATTATCATCTACTTAAGGAGAACGTAAATGGAAACAGTTTTTGGCCTTGTAATTACCTTTGTCATGCTAATATTTTCTATATATAAGGGAATATTCATAGGATATCCTCTTCTTATAAGCTTTTTTATATTTGTAATAATATCGCTTCGTAAAGGCTACTCAATAACAGCTATCTCTAAAATGGCTTATGATGGCGGCAAAAAGTCCTTTGTCGTATTAAAGATTTTCATTTTAATAGGAGCAATAACTGCAGTATGGATGAGTAGTGGAACAGTTCCTTCAATCGTTTACTATGGAATCAACCTCATAAACCCCAATTATTTTATTTTTTATGCATTTATAATAAGCAGTCTCGTTTCTTTTTTACTTGGAACTTCACTTGGTACTGTTAGCACTGTAGGACTCGCTCTTATAGTTATGGCAAAAAGTGGCGAAGTAAATACTAATATTGCCGCTGGAGCAATAATTGCAGGAGCATACTTTGGAGATAGGTGCTCTCCTATGTCATCTAGTGCCAATCTAATCGCTAACCTTACTGAAACAGAGCTTTTTATAAACATAAAAAACATGCTAAAAAGTGCAGTACTTCCGTTTATACTTTCATTGATCCTCTATTTTTTAGTATCACTGAGCTCTCCACTTAACACTGCGTCTGGTGGTATTGATAAGGCTATAGTAAAAAGCTTTGATATAAGTATATTGGCGCTTTTACCTTCTATTATAATCCTTGTACTATCAATATTTAGAGTCAATGTCAAAATTTCTATGTTTTTAAGCATAGCTCTTGCTGGTGTACTTAGCATCTATATCCAAGGTTATAAAATTAATGAGGTGCTCTACTTTATACTTATGGGATTTCATTTGGACTTTGCTAATCCACTTTACCTCATAATAAAAGGTGGGGGCATAATCTCTATGCTAAGACCTGCTATAGTGGTTTTTATTTCATGTAGTCTAGCTGGAATATTTGAAGGTACTAAAACTCTTCAAAGCGTAGAAAAGCTTCTGCTAAAAGCGAACTCAAGAAGTAGCCTATTTTTATATACCACAATTGTGAGCATCCTAACTGCAGCCTTTGGTTCAAATCAATCAATTGCAGCTGTTCTTACTGCTTCACTTATGGATAAAGCATATAAGCAAAATTCAGTAGATAAATACCAAATGGCTCTTGATTTAGAAAACACTGGCATAGTGCTTTCAGCTCTCATTCCTTGGAATCTTGCTGCCTTTGTTCCAACCTCTACTATGGATGTGAGTCCCGTAGGTTTTATCACTTACGCTTTTTATTTATATCTTCTTCCTATCACTAGCTATATGATACTCAGATACAGAAAAAACTCCACCCATTAGAATACTTTGTTTTTCTTTTATTTTACAAAAACCAACTCCTTTTATTAATAAATGACAATGAATAACTTGCTTGAACTTTCTCATCATGATAAAATTTATAGTTTTAACTCTAT
This sequence comes from Acetoanaerobium sticklandii, assembly GCF_000196455.1. Classification (NCBI taxonomy): domain Bacteria; kingdom Bacillati; phylum Bacillota; class Clostridia; order Peptostreptococcales; family Filifactoraceae; genus Acetoanaerobium; species Acetoanaerobium sticklandii. The sequence continues at coordinate 2,579,263 of NC_014614.1, forward strand.
GTGATACAATAATATTAACTGTAAATTTAAGCATTATTTCTTTTGCTAATAAAATTGAAGCGACTGTCCCGGATATATAGATAATTCAAAAAAATGACAAAGAGCTAACAACTATAAATAAGAGTGACTACAGCGATTGTCGTTAGAACTATATGTACTGTTATATCTGTGAAAACATCTTCTATAATGACACTTTGGGACCAGTCTTTTAACTATCATAGCAACTACTAGTACTGGAGGAATAGATAAGAAATGTTAAAAAAATTATCTAAACTAAAAAAGAATATACTTATAATTAGCTCAGTAGTAACGACACTTATTATTCTTATGTTTCTTATAGGATTAATCAATATATCAATACAACCAGTTTTGCTTACTATAATTAAGAGAACACTTTACTTTCAATTATTTATCCTCATAATATCAGCTTTAGTGTTTTCTATATTTAATCTCATCTACAAAAAGAAATAATTAGAAGTAACTTAATGTTTGGTAGAGATTTTATACATTCAGAAAATTTTGCTTGAACTATTTATATTTAAATTTTATATACGGCAAGATAAGGAGACGAATGACATGAATCGTACTAATTTAGATTTTGCATTTGGGATAGAATTAATGAAAACAAAATTAAACTATTATAAAATATTTTTCCTATTAATTGTATTATTATTTTTTTTGTTTAGTTTTGGATGTAAGCAAAAAGAAACCCATATAGAGGGTTTCCTAAAATATGTGTATTCTTTTGAATATAAATCTAACACTGATTTTTTTGAAGAAATTAACTCTTCAAAAGACTTTCAAGAACTTTCTATTTTGTTAAATGAAAAATATGATTACATGGAAAACTTTTGCACAAAGAAATGTATTGATAGTTTAAAAAGCAATCGTGATCCTATCTCTCTTTGGCAATTTCTAAATGATAATAATCTTGATATGAATGTAAATGGTATTACTATAAAGAAAAAAAGTGATACTTCATTTGATTTTTCAGTAAATGTAGCTATAAGAAAAAATAATGAAATAATATACTCGTCAGTTCAAAAAGGTCAGATTATTTTAGATAAATACAAAAAAATAGATAATGTATACTTTCAAAATTTAAATAATATATTTGAAATTAACTAGCTTCATCTATAAGCTGTTTTATTTTCTCTTCTAACTTAAGTGGCGAAGTGGCTGAAGCTATCCTATCTACAACATTTCCCTTGGAATCCACAATAAACTTTGTAAAGTTCCACTTTATGTCCTTACCAACTAGTCCTTTTTTAGCATTGGTAAGGTGAACAAATAAAGGATGAGCATTGGGTCCTTTTACGTCTACTTTATCAAACATAGGAAAGGTAACCCCAAAATTAAACGAACAAAAGCTTTTTATCTGAGCAGTATCTCCTGGCTCCTGATTTCCAAACTGGTTGCACGGAAAACCTAAAATTTCAAAATGTTCATTACCTAGCTTCTGATAAAGAGCTTCCAGCTCTTCATATTGAGGTGTGAAGCCTCAGTTGCTTGCTGTATTTACTATAAGAAGTACTTTTCCTTTAAAGGCATCCATAGTTATTTCTTCAAAATCAATAGTTCTAAGCTTAATGTCATAAATTGACATAGTAGTTCCACCTTTCAATATTTTTCCTAATTTTTCCAAATATAGCAATATATATAATCTAGTATCAATAATTAATATAGGATTCAATATAAAATCTTATATTTTATTATTTATACCAAATTTATCTCAATATCAACATAAATTTTCATTTCCTAATTATTCCAATTTCAACTTTATAATCGTAGCTCTATCTAACTAAGATAATGTATAATGTATAATGTATAAAACCCCATTTGTTATGGATAAAATTGCAAATTAAATCAAAAACCTTGTTGTATTTACATTAAAATTTAAATAAAAAGGTTGGGAGCCTGATATGAAAAAGGTGTTACTGCTTTTAGCCAATGGCTTTGAAGCTTTTGAAGCTAGCGTGTTTGCTGATGTTATAGGCTGGAACAAGCTAGAAGGTGATTTAAATACTGAGCTTTTAACTACTGGACTGCATGAAGAAATAAAATCTACTGTAGGTTTTGCTGTAAAAAGAGAACTACTCATCAGTGAAATCAATGTAGATGAATTTGATGCTCTTGCAATACCCGGTGGATTTGAAGAAAAAGGCTATTATGATGATGCTTTTCATGAAGATTTTCTTAATCTTATTAATAAATTTCATGAATCAAATAAAATCATAGCTTCAATCTGTGTAGGAGCCCTCCCTATTGCAAAAAGTGGAATTTTAAAAGATAAAAATGCCACAACCTATGGACTAGGTCAAAGTACAAGACAAAAACAGCTTTCTGATTTTGGAGTAAATGTAATACCAGATCAATCTATGGTTGTGGATGGAAACATAATAACTGGCTATAACCCCTCTGCTTCTTTTGAGGTTACCTTTTATCTTTTAGAACTGCTAACATCCAAAGATAACTGTTCTAAAATCAAAGCTCTTATGGGCTTTAAAAATAACTGAGGAGACTAATATGAAGCAAATAAAAAATATAACCATTCTTCACTTAAATCCTAACAATCAAATCAAAGCTCAATTAGAATCGAATTATAAAGCTTCCTACCCTGAGGCTATTTTTGAAATATATGATTTGTCAGAGTATGATATTAAAAACTGTATAGGTTGCTGGAATTGCTGGGTAAAGACTCCTGGAAGATGCGTTCATAGAGATAAGCTAAGTGAATGCTACTTTTCTATAATAAATACTGATATCTGTGTGTTTTCTCATGAAGTAAAAAATGGATTCCTATCTGGAAACTCAAAAACATTTATGGATAGGCTAATTCCATTATTTCATCCTCACATAAAAATAGTAAACAATGAAATGATGCATTATGAACGCTATGCTTCTATGCCTCAAATGCATTATGCCTACAGCCTTGCTCCAAATGAAAAAGAGATTACGCAAAGAGAAATCAATTGTTTAGAGGGCTATTTCTTTAGATGCAATGAACATTTTAGAGCTAAAGGAATGATGCACCAGCTAAATTCAAATGCCATAATAAATTCAAAAGATACAATGACTAGAATGAGTCCGATTATCCCTGAAAAGATGAAAAATATGTCATCTCCTATATCTAATTCAAGTAAAATTGCTATATACAATGGTTCTCCAAGAGGCACAGCTTCTAATACATTGCTTTTAGTTGAGCAGTTCAAAAAAGGATTACTAATAGAGGGTATACTTGAAGAACAAATTGAGGTTTATAACCTAAGCCAAATCTCCAAGCATGAAGAAATTGCATCTAAGTTTTATGATGTGGATTATCATATGTTTATTATGCCTTTATATGTACATAGCATGCCTGGAATAGTAAAGAATTTTATAGATGCTGTAGAATCTAGCGCTTCTGATAATAAAAATATCCCATCTCCTAAAGTTGGATTTTTTGTTCAATCTGGTTTCAAGGAAGGCTATCAATCTTTTTATTGCAGAGCAGCACTTGAAACGATTTGTATTCACAACAGCTGGATATATAGTGGATGTGGAATCAAAGGAGGGATGGAGGGACTTAGGCTTACTCCAGAAAAAGCAAACGCAAAACTTTATTCTGCTTTTAATGAGCTTGGCTCATATTTTGCCAAAAATGGTTACCTGTCATCTGATATACTGGACGAATTAATCAAGCCTGTGCATCTGACAAAATCTCTTAAGCTTGCTTTTACTCTACTTCCAAATAAGCTAATTCAGCTATACTGGGATAGCCAGATGAAGAAAAACAAAGTAATCGAGCAGTCATATGCTCAGCCATATAAAAAATAAGGATTACATTCATTAAATCAATGTAAATTGTTAATTCTATCTGGAAACCTTGTTTTATTCACCGATAATTTAAAAGACTTTATTCAAGGAAGACTAGCGCCCATGAATAAAGTCTTTGTTTTTATCTCTTTGCTTTAAATGGATATTTCATTAGTCCATGCTCTGTACAGTAGATGTAGAGATTTCCTCTACTTCTCATCATAGGAAGATTAATTTCTGCATTTTGCTCAGGATATAGTCTATGAAGGAGCACTCTTTCATTTTGAACATATGCAATAAATAAAATATAATGCTCCTTAGTCATTGGGTGATCTATACTTATAAAATGCTGCATATCAATTTCTTGAATTGTTACTTCATGCTCCTCTTGTTGTGGGACAGGTTTTAGCATCGCTAATTTCCTTCCACAGCAAGAAATTGTAGCTTCTCCAGTACTTATTAAAATATTATTGCAGCTAGGGCAAACATAAAATTTTACTTTTTCAATTTTTCCTATATCAGGCTTATTAGGCTTGAGTTCTCCCTCTAAAAGCTTAAGAATATCTGCTCCAAGCACTTCTGATAGCTCTGTCCAAAGAGTCACATCTGGGCACCCCATTCCACATTCCCATTTAGAAACTGTTTTATTACTTATATTTAAGCTATCTGCTACTTGCTTTTGCGTCAGTCCTTTTTCATTTCTAAGCTTTAATATCAATTGTCCAACTTTCTTGCAATCCATCTCTTCACTTCCTTTTCATCATTTCCAAATTATACTACTGTTTTCAATACTATCTAAACATTCCTCTAGCATAGCTTCAAGCTTATCAGTATAGTCCTTTTGCGGATCTTCATACTTTAGAATTTTAACTACACTAAACTCAAAATTACTTTCTCCATATTTCTTCCAAAGCTCTTTCATTCTCTTGTTAGGATGAGTTTGAGTCAACAGTTTAAATCTATTGCTATTATAGTCTGCTTTAGTATCTTTAGATATTCCTAAAAAAATCTCACCTGTTTCTCCACACTTAAAAGCTATTATTCCCATCTCTGGATGTCTATTTTTATAATCTTCCATAAGTTGTTGTTTTCTATTCATATCCATTTGCTTCACCTCATAATTATCTTACTATGCAAAGTCTACGGGGACAATCCATGCTCCGTAGACTTTATTATTCATATAAAAAAACAGCAGAATTTTATCAAATCTGCTGTTTTAGGATTATTATTTACTTGAAATTAAATTGTATATGATTTGTGCCATTTGAGCTCTACTAGTTTTGTCCTTCGGTAGAAGCTTATTATTGTCGGTTCCATTAATAATTCCCGCTTTTATAAAATGGTTCATTGTATTATGTGCCCATGGTGAAATTTGTGCATAATCGTCAAATTCTGAAATCTCTCTATCAATTTTTTCTTTAGGAAGTTTACCTAGGTTATCTAATGTATTGTATAAAAGTGTAAACATTTCTTCTCTTGATATTTCTCTTTCAGGTTCAAATTTATTATTTCCTACCCCTACAGTTATTTTTAGCTTTTTTGCCGCTAAAATATATTCAGAATATGTATTTTCAATTGAATCAGAGAAATTTCCGATTAAAGTATAGTCTGGCTCTATATCATAGGCTTTCATAAGCATAGCAAGAAATTCAGCCCTATTAATATTTGCATTGGGTTCATAAGAACCATTTATATTTTTAGGTAATATCCCTCTTGCTGAAACAAAATTTACTGCATTTTTATACCACGAATCTCCATTTATATCATTAAAACTCACCTTATTATATCCAATCATATACTTAGAGAAATGATCGGTTATAAACGTAACAATGTTATTTTTTTCGTCGAAGTAACAATTTCTTATTACTTCTAACTCTCCATTATTGTTAATGTAATAAACAACAATACCTCGGCTATCTTCTCCCGGCTTTAAAGTGTATGGAATAGAAACTCTAACATTTCCTCCAAACTTTGATGCTGATTCATTGTCCACTAAAAGCTCAAAATCATAAACTGGTCTGTCTCCAACAATAGCTATTAAATCAGGCGATAACGTATCCCTATCAACCATTGCCACTGATAATTCTAGATTCTTTTTCCCTTCAGTTGACAACCAATCCATCGTAGCTTTATCAAAACTAAATTCTGCTAAGGCCGTAGATATATCTAGCTCATTAGACCCGTTATTTAATTGTTTTTCTATAGAATCCTTAATATTATCGATTTTAATAATATTTTTTTCTTGAGTGTCTTTTTTTACTTGAGTTTTTTCTCTAGCTTCTTGGTTCTTTGTGTTACTAGAATTATCGTTATTGCCATTATTTGAAGGTGGTAATTTGTTTATTGTTAGGCTCTGCGTATAACATATAAGTTTACTGTCTATATGCTTTACTCTGATAACACTCGCATTATCATTTATTGTTAATTTCGAATTATTATCCATGTTTGTTTCTATTCCAAAAGAATAAAACATACCATAATTTATATCTTGTGTGCTTCCATCACTTTTATACAAAGTTACAGTTAATCCATCTAGGTTCAATGAATCTCCTTCTGTATAAATAAGTTTAGGTTGTCTTTTAACTTCTATGTTTATAACTGTAATTGGATTTATAATTGGAGCTTCATTAATTATTATACTAAATGCTCCACTAGTTGTAGTAGGTGGCAAATCGCTATCTGTAACCGATATTGTAAACGACTTTAATCCTGCTTCAGTAGGAACTCCTGATAGAGTGCCATCATCTGACAATGTTATTCCTGATGGTAAATTTCCAGACTCTAATGTAAATTCTTTAATTCCTTTTCCACCAGTAGCCACAAATCCATAACCTATATATTTTTTTCCTACAGTACCCTCAGGTAAAGTTACTGTATCATCAAGAATTAGTGGCTCAATTTTCTCAGATACAGAGATATTTTGAGTCTCTACGCTCTTTGAACTAACTGTATGAGAAACCAATATAGATTTGTTATCATCATTTAACTCAAGAATTTCTCCATGATTTATATCACAAATAATGTTATTTGCTTGAAAATCAGAATAGCCTACATCAACAGAGGATAAATCACTTTTAATTAAAATGACAATTAAATTTCTTAAATCTAATTTATCTCCTTCTGTATAAACTAACCTAGGTTGAGATTTTACTTCAATATCTACAACCTCTATTATTTGTTTTTCCATAACTTCTATATTAAATGTTTGGTTTTTACTTAATGTAGGGGTTCCACTATCAGTTACATTAACTGTAAAATTAAATGTCCCTGATAATTCAGGCGTTCCTGATATTACCCCCGCACTTAAAAGTGTCATGCCTTGTGGCAATGCTCCACTTGTAATACTAAACTCTAACGGTTGTGTTCCTCCAGTAACAGAAAAAATATATCCTTGATAATTAGTATCTACTGTAGCATTAGGAATAGGGATAGACATGTCGAAAACCAACTCTCCAATTGGAGGATTTCCCTCAACTATTGCTGTAAACACTACTCCTGAATTAGAAGTCAAGCTTTGGCTATTATTAGCATCTACAAACTGAGTTTCATCACAAGTTATTTCTATATCTGTTATATCTGTATCATAATCTTCAGTTGTATTCCCTGTAAGAATTAAGCTTACAGATTTATTAGTATCTCTTACAATACTTTCAACTGATACTCCCGTAGGAAGTTTACTGATACTCCAGTTTGCTAAATTAAGCACTGGTGCAAATGTCCCTCCGACAATATCCACTTTAATTGATTTTCCATCTTCTTGCCCTTCCACTATCTGAATGCTATTACTTAATTCAATACTTTCATCATCATTTACTGCAATCAAAGCGAACTCATTAGTCGACGTCATATCCACATCATTTGTAAGCTCTGAGCTATCTATTGTAACCTTAAGATTATTAATATCAGAGTCAAAATCAGTTCCATCATATCCTATAATAATCCCGACATTTGTATCACTCTTATAGTTTATATTTGTAATACTCATACCTACAGGCATATTAATTATCGAGAAATTTGATACATCAAGTATATTGTCTTTAAATGTTTCTCCATCTAAATTTACTATTATTTCTGCACCGTTCAAATTCATTTCATTAATATTATCTGAAATAATATTCAAACTTGAACCCAAAGTTGTAAATGTTTTTACCTCTCCATACCCTATACCTAGCTCATTCTTAGCATAAGACCTAAAATAATATGTCGTATTAGGTAGAAGCCCTGTTGAAATTTCTTTTGAAAGGTTTCCGGTTGTTCCTTCGCAAACAAGTGCGTTTACATTAGCTGACCCAATTGCCGGATTATCAACTGTAGAATAGACAAATCCTCTTTCTGTAATGTTTGACTTTCCATCAGAAACTACTTCCCCATGTAAAATAGCTTTTCCTGTTCCTACTTCAGTAGCATTTGAAGTTGTAAGGTTTGGCAGTGAAGCTAGCTCACCGTAGGCTTCGAATTCCAAAATACTATTCCAAGAGTTATCTGCTGTATATCCACATCCTTGATTTATGTAAACTCTTAGATACTTTGCAGTGAACTTTTGAACCATTTTATCTGTCTTGTTGGAAAAATTATTATTTACAATATCTACATCTACAAAATTTACTCCATCATTACTTTTTTGAAGCCTATACGCCTTTAAGTTATAAAAATCATTTGGCTGAGCATTCCATAAGTAGCCTTGATGATAAACTACCCATCTATCAATGCTATAGATACCTCCTAAGTTAACCTGTAGATAGGTTTCTCCTACTCCTTGCCTTGTTTGCCATCTACTTGTTGGATTAGTTTTATCACCATCTACAGCTCTACTAGGTTCATATGGCAACATATAGCTCACATCAACAGAACTTGATGGATCAATGATTTGTTTAACCGAAACTGTCTTACCTTGAACAATATTTGAGCTTGCATATGTAGAACTACAAAAATAAACATTTCCAATAAATACCAAAGTAAAAACAAACAAAAACTTATAATATATATTTATTTTAGATAAACATCTCAAATTTATGCCTCCCTTTGAAACAATTTTTAATTACGCTATTATGGTCTAGTAGGATATAGCCCTTGAAGTGCAATATAGTAACACATTGGCTGTGGTGAATTCTCGAATTGCACAGCTGCTGTTCTTAAATCAGGAAGCGCAAAATTTGTTGTACCATTTCCACCAAAAGTTGTTCCTATTAATGAATATAAAGCAGCATTTTGTTGTATTGGTATTAACTGTCCTTCACACTTAGCCCATCCTCTTGGAGCAAAATCAAAAGAGAATAAATGAATTTCTCCCATGTAAACTTCTGATGCATAGCTTTTATATGTAACCCCTTGAGTAAAAAAACTAATTAGCAATATTAAAATTATTACACTACATCTTAAATTATTTTTCATAAATTAACTTCCTCCTTAGTTTCTTGGTGGGTAAATACCGTTCATATTAATGAAGTACCATACATCATTATTAGGATTCATTTTTCTCATATCTGGTATTTTGAAATTGTTAACTCCATCACCACCGTAATTAGTACCAATCAAACTGTATAATGCATTATACTGGTTTATTTGAAACATTCTTCCATCGCATCTCATAAAACCACTAGTATCTTGTGGAAATGGAAACATTACTATTTGACCTATGAACATGTCATTTCCCACCCCCCCATCTGGCACAGGATAAATTCCTTCCGTTGCTATATAATATTTTACCCCTGGATTAGGTTCCATTCCTCTTAAATCTGGAAGAGCAAATGTTGTTGCACCGTTTCCTCCAAATTTACTTCCAACCAAAGAAAATAATGGTTGATACTGACTTACCTGTAACGTTTCCCCATTGCAGAGTTCCCATCCTACTGGAGCAAATCCATATGGAAAGACCTGAATTTCACCTATGAATGTGTCGTAATTTGCATAACTAAATCTAGTTGTAATAGAAAGTAAAAAACATAAAAGCAAAATAGAAACAAATAAATTAATACTTTTCTTTTTTCTCAAAATAACTTTCCCTCCCTTAAATCATTGTTAACTTATAAATTATCCTTTTAAAAGAAAATAAGCAAGAAATAAAATAATATTAAGTCTAGAATTAACAATAAAATCTGTATTTTAGTAAAATAGTCTTTCTTTATAAAAATTAAAATAGTTCTATGAGCTCAATTAATTAAATTTGATTTAAGCAATAAAAAAACTAGCTATTCGCGAATAGCTAGTTTTTTATTAAATATTATTTTATTTTTTATTATTTTAATTTTATTTAAGTCTAGAGTTTTTTAACAAACTCTGATTTTAGCTTCATAGCTCCAAATCCATCTATTTTACAATCTATATTGTGAATTCCATCATCTATGAGCCTTATGTTTTTCACTTTAGTACCTTGCTTTAAAGGAGCTGAGCTTCCTTTAACCTTCAAATCCTTTATTATAGTGATAGAATCTCCATCTTTTAATTCATTTCCGTTTGCATCCTTAACGCTTACTGATACATCGCCATCAGTAGAGTCTAAAGCACTCCATTCATGAGCACATTCAGGACATACAAACATATTATCCATTTCATAGGTGTAGCTAGAATTACATTTTGGGCAATTTGGTAACATAGACTATTTACTCCTTCATTAATCGTTATTTAGTAATCAACGAATAATATAGTATCATATAGTCGATATCTTTACAAATATCTGAATTAGTTTTTCCCTTTGCCCTTGCCATTTGATTTCTCTGATTTTTTTTCTGTCTGTGGCTTTTCTTTTTTTACGTCATCAGCTTTTTTCTCAACTTCAGCTTGCTTAGTTGCTTCAACTTTTAATTCTGTCTCAACTACAGGCTTTTTGTTTGCTTTCACTTCAGCCATAATTTCTTTTACTGATTTATTAGCTAGCTCCTCATAATTAACTTCTTTGTCAGTACTTGCTGCTAGTTTTTCAAGAAGATTCATTTTACCAGGTGTGATTCCTAGCTGTTTTGCCATCTCAAATCTCTTTTGTATAAATTCTGGTTGCTTCTTGATTTCTGTTTCAATCTCCCCTTCAACCAAATCCTTTAACTCTTCATTTAAAGTTTTACCAAGTTCTTCATCTGTAGATGCAATACTTATATTATATTCTGGTTTTTCTTCGTAGCTTGAAAGAATTAGCTCTATAGATTCATTTATAGTTTTTCCCTGCTCCAAAACTGAAGCTGCTAGCTCTTTGTCTGTTCCCTCAATAAGCTTTATAACACCTTTTTCATCCAACACAAAAGTGTATTCATCCTCTAATGCAGTTAAAGTAACTGATGCAGAAAAATCTGTCACAGGTGCTGGCTCAGTTATTTCTGTAGCTGGTTGTTCTGACACTACTTCCTCTGCATATGAAGCTAATGTAAATGTAGATGCAGTAGCCGCTACAACTGCAAGACTTAATAGTTGTTTCATTTTTTTATTCATAATATTCCTCCTAAAATATCAAAGATTAAATTCGCCCTATTACTTTCGTAAAATTATTTTACCACATTTTTAATTAAAAAAACACTATTAAGAATAATTTTTATATAAAATATCATAATAGTGTTTTTATTAAAGCCTTCTATTTATCTATATAATCCTCATACCCTTCTTTTATCATATCTGCTTTAGGTATGAATTTAAGAGATGCTGAATTTATGCAGTATCTGAGTCCAGTAGGAGGAGGCCCATCTGGAAATACATGTCCTAAATGAGAGTCTGCATATCTGCTTCTTACTTCAGTTCGTGGAATAAGAAGCTTAAAATCTTTTTTGCTGATTATAAAATGTTCATCTATAGGCTTTGTAAAGCTAGGCCATCCACAGCCTGCGTCAAATTTATCCTTTGATGAAAATAATGGCTCACCAGATATTATATCCACATAAATCCCATCCTCATTAAAATCCCAAAATTCATTAGAAAAAGGTCTTTCTGTAGCTTCTTTTTGGGTTACCTGATACTGTATATCTGTTAATTCCTTTAAATCTTTAGATGCTTTTGCTTTTTCCCATTTAGAATAATCACTCATGGCTATCCTCTCCTACTAAAATTATATTTCTATAATTTATACCCAAATTATCCATTTTAATATAATAATTGCTTGATTATCCTTACCCAAGTGCTCTAAGCTTATTTAAAATTTCATTATATTCTAAATCTAACCTTGCTTTATCTTCTATGCTTATCTGAGTTGATAATCTTCCTATAACCTCTGCCATACGATTCTTCAATATTATTTCTTCTTCTACTTTAGTTTTTTCTTTATTACTTACTTTATTTATAGGATATAAATACTCCTCATAACCACCTCTATAAAGCTTCAGCTTCTTATCTTCTATAGCTATTATTTGATTTGCTACTGAGCTGATAAATTTCCTATCATGAGATACGAATAAAAGAGCTTTATCGTAATCTATTAATGCTTCTTCTATAACTTCTAGGCTACTTATATCCAAATAATTTGTAGGCTCATCCAAAATGAGCATGTTGATATCCTCTAGCAGTATTTTCGCAAATGACACCTTGACTAGCTCTCCGCCACTTAGTACCTTGGCTTTTTTATATACTGATTCTCCTCTAAATAGTAGTCTTGCTAGTAACAGTCTTGCAAAATCCTCCTTATAGATGCTATTTTCCATGACGTTTTCTATTATACTTAACTCAGGCTTTAAAATTTTAAGCTCTTGATTAAAATAACCGATTTTAGCAGTTTTAGACACTTTTATTTGCTCATCTCTTTCTAATATCATGTTAATAAGAGTGGTTTTTCCTGAGCCATTTGCTCCTACTATTGCTGTTTTAGTTCCATTTTCTATTGCAAACTCAGCATCTTTAAAAATCACTCTACCTGCAAAGGATTTATTGAGCTTTTTAGCTTCTATCAAGATTTTACTGTGAGATTTTTCTGAGCCTTGTATATCAAAATGTATTTTCGACTGAGTTTTGGGTTTTTCCTTGATTTCTAGATGCTCTATCCTAGTCTTAACGCTTTTTGCAATCTTATCGAGCTTAGCTTTTTGCTTTTGCCCTCCCATTTTGTGTAGCCTAGCTTCGGAATTACCCATTCTTTTAGGTGCTTTTTTGATACTAAGAGATTTTTGCTTTGTCTGACTCATTACTGACTCTAGCCTTTTTTTCTCCTTGATATACTCTTCATGTTCAAACTCTGCTCGAAGCTTTTGATGCTCCTTTTGTGCTTTATAATCAGAATAGTTTCCCTTATAAATTTTAACTTTACTGTCTTCCACCTCTATAATCTGAGTGCAAAGCTTGTCCAAAAAATTTCTGTCATGTGATATTACAATTAAAGTTCCCTTATATGCTTTAAACATCTCTTCAATAACTGAAATGCTTTCTATATCAACATTAGTTGTAGGCTCATCCGCAAACATAAGCGGATAATTTTTTTCTAGTTCAAGTGCAATCTTGAATTTAGTTTTTTCTCCTCCACTCATAGTATCTGACCATTTATCTGGTATTGATAATTTTGACGCCCATTTTGGGCTTATGGCTTTTTCTAAAGGATGCTTAAGCTGAAAAATATACCCTGATTTATCATACAAATTTACAGTTCCTTCATCAGGCTCTAGTTTTTTTGCCATCAAATCTAAAAGCGTAGTCTTGCCAGAACCATTGGAGCCTAATATTCCTATACATTCTCCAGAATATAGCTTAAGCTCAGGTATATCCAAGATTAATCTAATTCCATAATATTTTTTTATATCTTTTAACTCAATTAACAGCATAAAAAATCCTCCCTTGGTTGAAAGAGAGGATAGCATTCTAAATATAATAACCGCTTTAAAATACAAAATATATAGTGAATTACAAAATATTCCACCTAAAAATTTGTATATTAAAAACAGACCTACTATATCAGCAAGATAACTTTAGCTATAGACACTATCCACTCATAATTTGATAAAATGCATGTCAATTAATCCCTAAATGGGAGTTTCAACAAGTATTTTAGTGTAATTATAAAAAGTGGTGTCTACTTCATCGCTATATTTACCTTGCCTTTCATTAAATTATTTTTCGCTTTGATTATAGCTTTTATTAGCTACTCATGTCAACTTTACTCTTTTAAAAGCTTAATTATTTGTTCTAGATTAGACTTTTTAAATTCAACATTAGCAAATTTCTTGTCTATATCAGATTTCAAAGGATAGAGTTTCTTAATCATAGCTATCATTTCTTCCTTTGTGTATGCTTTACTAAAGCTTATATTTGAAGTACCTTCTATTAGGCCCCATTCAATAGCTGATTTTTTAATCTCCTCAGCTGTACTTAAAAAGCTTCCTGTTTTTGTATAAAGAAGATTGTTTAAAAACTCTACTTCTGAAATTTCATCTACCCCTAGCTTTGGAGCTATATATGGTGAAGCTTCTAGTAATTCAGATATACTCACTAGCTTATAGCCACTGCTTTGCAAACCTTCTATTATTTTAGGAAGGGCTTTTGCTGAGTTCGAATTTGGTATAGTGTGCATCAGCACTATATTGCCATTTCCTGAATTTTTTAGTACATGACTTGCTATTTCATCTGAGGATTTATTCTTCCAATCATTTGTATCCACATTCCAAAGAACAGTATGAGTATAGCCTGCATCAGATATAGCATTTAGTACAGTATTATTTTTAGCTCCATAAGGGGGTCTCACATAGGGCTTCATATCATAGCCTGTAGCTTTTTTAAAAGCATTAGCACTGCTTGAGAGCTCGCTAATAATTTTGTTATAAGAAACCTTTGTAAAATAAGGATGAGAATAGCTGTGGTTTCCTACATCATGACCTTTATCTGCAATCACCTTCATAAGCTCTGGATTTTGCTCTATAAAGCCTCCCAGAAAGAAAAAACTTGCATGGACTTCATATTTATCTAAAGTCTCTAAAACAGATTTTACATTTTCCTCTGAACCTCCATCATCAAAAGTAAGGCTCATATATGGCAAATTTGGATTTCCTCTAGTTAATACCTTTGTCTGTGCATATGCTTGAGAATAAGGTAAAAAAGCTACTAATACTAAAGCTAAAATCCATAAACTAGTTATTTTCTTAAAAGAATTCGTTATCTTTTGTCTCATATCCGTCTCCTATCTTTACGCTATATATGCTTATATATATTGCTAGTCATCATGACTTATCCTTTCCTTTGTAATTTAATTCTATATCTAATAGACGCAATAATCATTACAAAAGTTTTAATTATTTTAGTTTATAGGTATAAATAACATAGAAAAAATATATTATTCTTGTCAATGCAAATTAAATTGTGTACAATATGATTGTATGTAATTTAATTTGTAATTTATCAATCGAAGGGAGCATCATAATTATGAATATTAATTTTTCAATTGAAGAAGCAGTTACTAAAAGATACAGTGTTAGAAATTATCAGGAAAGGGAAATAGAAACAGAAAAGCTAGAGCTTATAAAATCATTTATAGATTCTCTAGATAACCCTTTTGGCAGTAAGATAAATTTTCATTATTTAGACAGTAAGGGTATGAAAAACGAAGAGAAACTTGGTACTTATGGCGTTATAAAAGGTGCAAAGCAATATATAGGTACTACTATTACTCTTGAAGGGCAAGCTCTTGAGGCTCTTGGATATGAATTTGAAGCCTTAGTGCTATATCTAGCTCATCTTGGACTAGGAACCTGCTGGCTAGGAGGTACATTCGACCGCGCTGGCTTTGCTGAGGCAATGAAAGTAAAAGAAGGAGATATATTCCCAATAATAACTCCATACGGATATCCATCTGACCACAAGCATGAAATGGAAATAGAGATGAGAAAAATGATTCAAGCCGATCAGCGTAAAGAGTGGTCTGAGCTATTTTTTAATGAAAACTTCAGCTCTCCTATTACTAAAGAAGAAGCAAAAGACATGGCTTTTGCTCTTGAAATGGTTCGCCTAGGACCATCTGCATCAAATAAACAGCCTTGGAGAATAGTTCTTAAAGATGGTAACTGGCATTTCTTTGAATATAAAGAGCCTGGATATAGTGATAGATTCAGCTATGATATACAAAGAGTTGATATGGGAATTGCAGCTGCTCATTTTGATTTTTCTGTAAAAGATAAAAATATCAATGGCCATTTTGAAATTAGCAATGCTCCTGCAATAGAGCTTCCAGAAAATGTTCAGTATTCATTTTCTTGGATTAGAGACTAAATTTATTTTTAAATTCTAGTCTAAGTAGCCCTATAAATACAACCCACGGAATTAAAGAAAGTAGTGAAAATATTAGACCTATCATTCCAGCAGATGATGGAATAATCATAAAGAAACCTGAAGCAAGAGCCCAGTATCCTACAGATTTTTTGAATATTGGGCTCTTTATTAATATGTAAGCAAATAGCAAAAGACATATAGTATTAAGTACATAATATACATTAAATGAAGTCCCTGAATATCCAGCCAACAATGCTTCTCCTGCAGCAATATATATAATTTGGTCACTCATTCTCGCTTCAAAGAATTTTTTGCTTAGAGTCATCATCTCAAATGATGGGTTTGAACCATAGTAGCAAACAACTCCCGTTAGGCCTATAACAAATGCAATCAGAGAAGTAACTGGTTTTTCTTTATATAAGGCAATAAAAAGTGACAGATACAGCACTATCATAATTGTATTATTAATTAAGTAAAGGAAATCTAAGCTTAATAAACCTAAAAAAGCATTCTCTCTAAATAATTCAAAAAATCCCACGACACTATCTGGAGGAGGCGCAATGCTAAATACTATTATTTGAATAGGAATAATCAGTAGCATTATAATAATAAGATATTCAGTTAGTTTAAATAAAGGTCTGAAATCTACATCCGAATGCTTTTTCATTAGATATTCCCCCCTAGAATCTATACCCACGACTATGAGCAAGCTTAGTTTTAGCTATCAGTTTTTTTCATAGTATCTCTAGGAAAAACATCTGTCAACAAATATAAAATTATTTTTTTGCAAGTAGATAAATAAAATATGGTGCTCCTATAAGAGAAACCATTATCCCTGCTGATATGCCTTCAGGCTGAACTATATTTCTTCCAATAGTGTCTGCAAATAAAAGCATCCAGCCTCCAAGCACAAGAGCAATAGGAGTATAAAGCTGATTTCTAGGTCCCACTAAGCTTCTTGCAATGTGTGGAGCCATGAGTCCTATAAAAGATATTCCTCCTGTCACAGAAACTGCTGATGCAGCAAGCGCAACTGAAGCAAGTAGCATCAAAAGTCGTTCCTTTTCTACTGATATCCCTACTCCAATAGCCACCTGCTCGCTTAATCTCAAAATATTTAATCTGTTTGCTTTGTATAGAGTAAATGGAATAAGCACAACTAACCATGGTAATATCGCTAAGACAAAGGGCCAGTCTGCACCCCAAATATTACCTGATAGCCATTTTGCAATAAACTCTACCTTGATTTGCTCTGTAGATGAAATAATAACAACCATAAGGCCCGACAGAGCCATAGATAGACCTACTCCAACCAATACAAATCTTGTAGTTTGAATTCCTTCATTTTTTTTATATGAAAATATATAGATTATAAGCACAGTAAGAAGTGCACTGCAAAAAGCCACCAAAGGCAATATGTATATAAAAGAAGTCGTATTAATAGGAAAAAACAAGAAATAAATGGCTATTCCAACTCCTGCTCCAGAGTTGATTCCTATGATACCAGGATCTGCTAAATCATTTCTAGTTATGCTCTGAAGTATGCACCCCGATAAAGCCAGAGCCATACCTGCTAATAAAGTTATAACTATTCTAGGAAGTCTAACTGAAAAAAGTATAAAGCTTTCTTTGAAGCTTCCCTGTCCAATCAAGGTAGGAATAAGTCTATCAAAAGACAAGGCTCCGTAGCCCATTGCCATTCCAGTAATAGCTGTAGCTACTGTAAGTATTAACAAAATAGCCAGTGTGCACTGTTGTTTTTTTATTATATTTGGTTCAATCATGAAAATGCCTTACCCCCTTTACTTACAATAAATAAAAAGAAGGGCAACCCAATAATTGCAATAATAGCCGATACAGAGGTTTCATATGGAGCATTTATAGTCCTCCCAAGAGTGTCTGCAAAGAGCATCAGTATGGCTCCAGCTACAGCTGACATGGGAATTATATACCTGTAGTCACTGCCTACAATGAATCTGACCATGTGAGGAACCATGAGTCCAACAAAAGCCATATTCCCCACTAATGCCACTGATGAGCCAGCAAGCAAAACAATTACTACAAACAAAATCATCTTAACCTTAGTAGTGTTTTGCCCTAATCCAAGAGCAACCTCTTCACTCAGGCTAAGTATCGTAAGCTGCCTAGCTAAAAACATCGCCGTAACTATTCCAGCTGTTATAAATGGAATGATTACTTTAAGCTGAGTCCATGTAGTCCCAATCATAGCCCCTGAAGTCCACATAGAAACATCTTTTGAAATTTTGAAATATATGCCTATTCCCTGAGCTACAGCAAATAAAAATGTCGATACAGCTGCTCCTGCTAGAACTATTCTAAATGCAGAAAAACCTCCTCTTTTCATAAAGCTAATTCCAAAAACCATAAAAACTCCCATAGCCGCGCCAATAATACACGCTATAAGGATGACAAAATAATTTGCTCTAGGAACAAAAGCTATAGTAAAGGCAAGTGCTGCATTTGCTCCAGCAGAAAGTCCGAGAAGTCCTGGATCAGCTAGAGGATTTTTAGTAATTCCTTGCATTATAGCTCCTGACACCGCAAGAGCTGAGCCTACAAAAATTGCAGCTATCTCTCTTGGAAGTCTTATCTCTCTTATAATTAATATTTTGTCAGTGACCTGCCTAGTAAAAAGTGCTTTTGATAGCTCTTCTAGTGAAATATCTGCTGCTCCAAAAACCATAGAGGCTGTAAACATTCCTATCAAAATAAAAAGCGCCGTAATAAGCTTAAAAGCGAAATTCATATTCTGTTCTTTTTCAACCATTTTAGCCTCCCTTTCCTATTTATAAAACCGACAAAAGGAATTCCTCAAATTAGAATTCCTCTTGCTGAGTAATAATATTATTTAGAAAGCAAAGCCTTAGTTAAGACCTCTAACTGATAGTCTAAGGTAATTGGGTCATTAAAATAAAATTCTTTTGCACTAACCTCTATGACATTTCCATTTTTTACAGCAGGAATATTTTTATAAGTTTCTGTCTGCTGAAATGCATTTTCTGCATCAAAATTTTTACTTATAACTAGATAGTCTCCTGCAAACTCAGGAAGCACTTCTAGTGATAGTGAGTAATAACCATCCTTAAGAGCCATTTCCTTGACTTTTTCAGGCATGGCTAGCTTCATCTCCTGATAGATTATCTCTGTTCCTCTGCCCCAGCTATCGCCAAATACATAAAGCTCTTTTTCGAAGCTTTCAATCACAGAGATGGTTGCATCTTCACCTATCTTAGCCTTAACCTCTTCTCCAGCTTTTTGAGCTCTTGCCTTGAAATCCTCTATCCACGCTTTAGCCTTGTCTTCTTTGTTAAGTAGTTTTCCAATTTCTAGAATTTGAGTTAGGTAATCTACCTTACCATATGTATATGAAACAGTAGGTGCAATGCTCTTAAATTTGTCTAAATTCTTATCTGTAGATGCGGCAATAATCAAATCTGGCTCTAGCTCTATGATTTGCTCTAGACTTTCATCAGTTATAACTTCAGCATTTTCAATATATTTGGCATATTGCGGATTATCCTTGGACCAGCTATCAACTCCCACTATATTTACTCCCATGGCCATAACCGCTCCTGATACTGCTCCATTTATTACAACTACTCTTTCAGGCTCTGCTGGTACCTCAATAGGACCATTTTCAGATTGGTATGTAATCGTCTTCGCCCTTGCTCCCTCACTAGGCTGCTCTGCTGTGCATGCACTAAAAATTAACGCAAATACCAGTATCATAGGTATCAATAATTTCTTCATCTTCTGTCTCTCCTTTTAGTAAATTATATGTAATGCATATAGGTTTATTTGTAAATGAATCTCTTCCAATCTCAGCGCTGATATTATAAACCTTTTTAAGCACCTCTTTAGTAATCACTTCTTCACAGTCCCCTGCTTTTACTATTTGACCATCTTTTAATGCAATTATGTAGTCTGCAAATCTGGCAGCTTGATTGATATCATGAAGAACCATGACTATAGTTCTTTCTTGCTCTAAGTTTAGCTTCTTTAAAAGCTCAAGCACTTCTAACTGGTGAGCCATATCCAAGTAAGTCGTAGGTTCATCGAGAAAAATTATATCTGTTTCTTGAGCCAGTGCCATTGCTATCCAGACTCTTTGCCTTTGACCTCCCGATAGAGCATCTATCGTACGAAATTTATACTGCTTTGTTCCCGTAACCTCAAGTGCCCAGTCTATTACTTCAAAATCCTTTTTTGTCAATCTGCCAAGCCCATTTTGATATGGAAATCTTCCATAGGACACAAGCTCTCCTACTGTGAGTCCTATAGTGGCTTCAGGCGTTTGAGGAAGGATGGCCATTTTCTTGGCAAGCTCTCTAGTATTTTCCTTTAAAATATCCTTGCCGTCTAAAACAACAGTTCCTGACTTATGAGAAATTATTCTAGTAATGGCTTTTAGCAATGTAGATTTTCCGCATCCGTTTGAGCCAATAATTGTAGTTATTTTTTTATCTGGAATCTCAATACTTAAATTCTTAACAATCAAATTATCATCATAGCCTATATTGATTCCCTCTGTGTATAGCCTTGACATATCTCCCTCCATCTTCTAATTAATTATATTTATAATATGATATTGATTATCAATACTAGCTATTATAGTATTAATTTGTTTTTTTGTAAATGATATAAAACAAAAAACCGCACCCAAAGGTACGGTTTAAGAACAAGATATTAATCTTTTAATAGTATTTTTTCTATCTCAGCTATATATAAAGTATGATAATCTTCTTCAGGATAGTGTTTTTTTCTCATATCTACATCTATAAAGCTTTCACGCGTCATGTCCTGAGCATATAGCTTTTTACAAATTATAGTAAGTCTTGCCTCTTCGAAATATGGAGTTTCGCCCAAATAAAGAGTAGTTAGTGCAGCTTTATTTATCTTGTCCTCATCTTTACCCGAAGCAGTTCCTAGATATGAAAGCTCTTTTTTAAAGCTTTTGTCAAAAAAGGTAAGAGAAAATCTATCTGAACCATCTACAAATTCTTTTGTAAATCTTTGAGGTCTTACAAAAATATAAGCTACATTTTTATTAAAAAGCACTCCAAATCCACCCCAAGATGCTGTCATTGTATTCACCCTGCTATTATGAGCAGCCGTTACGAGCATCCAGTCATGACCTATAAGGCGAAACGTGCTCTCATTTAAATCTATGGGGTTAATCTCTTTATAGTTCATAATGTTACCAGCTCCTGCTTTAAAATAAGATTAGTTAATTTTATAGTTTACTATTTTTAAAGTTACTCTAGACCAGTCTGATATTTAAACCGATTTTATCACATCTACCTTAACCTTGTTGTATCGTAACAGCTTCATCAAGTCTTTATAATATTTCATGTCATAGCTATGAGAAGCTATTCTTCTGCCAGAAGTATTAAAAAAATCTATATTTATTTTATCGCTAGTTTTTATTTTTGCACTTGATATTTCTCTCCATGCGTATTCTTCTTTTCCTCTAGAAACTATCAGCAGTCCAGAGCTTGCTAGTCCCTGCTTCATCCAATTTATGAGCAAAAAAGAAGCCGCTGTAAGAGCTATTAAGTAATGCATATAGCCCTTGGCAAAAAATATTGTAAGTACTGCTAAAGCTAGTAAAGCTACAGAAAAAACACCAATTTCAAACGTGCTCTTTTTGGTCCTTATTTGAATCTTTCTAATAAATGTAATCTGCTTTGCAAGTAAAATCAGTAGCATCAGTATAACAAAATAATTAATCATTCTTGACCTCCTATTTTATATTATATGAAAACCATCTCGTTATGCTCCCTACTCTTCTAAACGAAATAATTTCACAAATTTTTTCTGTTAGCTTGCCAAACCTTCTGTACAGTAGATTAAAAGCTAGATACGGGATCCACTGCTTTTTTGAGTTAGGCAATCTTTTAATTATATTTTTAAATGAATATACTTCTTTATAAATCCAAAGATATCCCTCATATAGTTCCTCTTGTGTCATATTCTTAGGTCTATATACTACATTTGCTGTATTATATTTTGAAAGATCAAAATCTGTTATTCTACCTTGCTTATGCAAATTTTCATAAAGCCTAGTTCCTGGATACGGAGTCAGAATATGCGAAGTAACTGTTTCTATTTTATTTTTGACTATCCAATCCAATGTCTTTTCAAATACTGAGCTATCATCTTCATCCAGCCCAAAAACAAAACTAGCATTTATCATTATTCCTCTTTTGTGAAGCTCCTCAACCAATCTTTCATATTTACCTACACTATTTTGCACCTTATTAACACTATCTATAGCCTTGTCATTTATACTTTCAAACCCAATGAATAAGCTCTGACATCCTGATTCCTTTAGGTCATCTAAAATATCTGGCATATCTACTATATTAGAGGTTACTGCTGCATTGTATTTGAGACCCAGTGGCTTTATTTGTGCTAAAAATTTCTTTGTCCAAGATGGATTTCCTATGAAATTATCATCTATAAACATTATATGCCTTGTCCTAAGAGTCTTAATTTCTCTTATAACATCCTCTATTGGTCTATTAATATAAGCCTTATGTACACTTTGAGAACTATTATAGCAAAAATCACATTCAAAAGGACAACCTCTACTTGTACTTATTATATTCGTATATAAATACTTACTGTTATCAATAATATCGTAATCAGGAGATACAATCTCTTGTCCACTGATGCTCAGCATATCATTATATATTTTATTTAATGAATCGTTTTGAGCGTCAAATAAAATCCTCTGCCATATTCTTTCAGCCATTCCTACACAAATTGCATCAAAATATCCATATGCACCTTTTGGATCTGCTGTGATATGTATTCCTCCTGCAACCACCTTCACGCTACGCTTTCTAAATTCTTTTGCTATCTCTATAGCCCTATTCATAACATCCACAGTTACAGTTATAGCTACTAAATCAACTTTCTCATCAAAATTTATACTTTCTACATTTTCATTTTCAATAATTACTTCATGCTCCTTAGGAGTTAGATTCGCAAGAGTAAGCAAAGCTAGAGAAGGAGCCATTCTAGTTTTAAGCTTAGTATCCATAGGTCTAGGTAGCATTGCTGGCTGAATTAATTTTATCTTCATCTAACCCTTCACTTTCAATCCAAATATTTTCGAAAAATCGACAGCTTGAGTAGCTGATACAATTGCTCCTTTAAGGTCTTCTGCTCTAAATCCCGCACCTTCAAACTCAGAATCGCTTAAATCTACCCCTGACAAACTGGTCCCTGATAATTGACTTTGTTTAAAATTGCAGTTTCTAAATTCAACTTTATCTAGCTTGCTCTCTTGAATATAGCTACTTTCAAATATACAATCCGAGATAATTATATTTTTCATTTTTACATAATTCATAAGTATAAATTTGCAATTACACTGATTTATAGTTAAATGATTTAGTGAGGCTTCATTAAGATTAAGTCCCATAAGCTTACAGTTTATAAACTCTGCTCTGTGAATCACTGCTCCGCTAAAATCAGCATTTGATAAATCACAATTCTCAAACCTTACATCAGTAAGCTCTAAAGACTTAAGAAAAATATCCTTAAAATCCATTTTACTAAAAATCACTCCATCAACCTTAAGTTTGTCAGCTGTCTTTGTCCTTATTTCACAATCTGAAAATGATATATTGTTCATTTCATATTCATCTTCAATATCTATAGCTTCACTGTTTATCTCTTCCATGAATCTCATTAATTTAGGTTTTGCAACCTTAACTATATCTTTTTTAGTGTTCATAGGTTATGTCTCCAATCTCTCATTTCTTAGTACCATATGTATATGGTCTTCCCATCTGTTGTTTATTTTAAGGTACTTATATGCTATGCCTTCGTTGTAAAAACCTAGTTTTTCTACTACTCTAAGCGACCTCTTATTCTTAGGCATTATATTAGCTTCTATTCTATGGAGTCCAAGTTCATTAAATACTATATCAATTCCTTTATTAAGAGCCTGCGTCATGTACCCTTTATTTATCTCATTTGCATCTAGCTTATACCCTAAATGGCAAGATAAAAATGCACCCCTTACTATATTATTAAACGCAATTGACCCTATAACCTTTTCATCATCATCTTTTTTAAATAACCATAGCTTCACAAGATTTTTGTTTTCTATGTATCTTGCCTCTTCTTCCAACAGTTTTTCTTGAAAATTTAAAGTATAAAATTCTTCATTTCTAATTATTTCCAACTCTTCAAGAAAAGCTTTGTTTCTCATATAGTAATCCAATACTTGTCTAGCTGATGATTTATCAAGTCCCTTTAAAAACAGATTCTCAGTTTCATATATTTTATTCATAACAATATACTTCTCCTCGTCTTAAATCCCTAAGAATCGATTTACTTTCTTTTGCTGTGCATCAGGGACTATTTCTTCAATTCTTAGTAAAATTTCTTTTTTAGCATCCTCAGCATTTATATTATCAGATAGAATTACAATTTCTTTTGCCCATGTTTCCACTTTAGAATATGCAGTTGATGGCCATCCGTACGGCTCTCCCTTTGCACTTATTTTCTGCTTGGTTCCATTAACCGTTATAAACATCCCCATCTGCAATTCCATCATTGCAGACTCATGCTTGGAATTCAATTCTTTGGTAAAGCCAGCCATAGCCTTTATTTCATGAACTGCCAATATGCTGTCTTCATTAAAAAGTTCATAGATTTGCTTGGCATAAATACTCATAAGTCCATCTTCATACATATCCATAAAGCTTCTTCTTTTTCTTCTAGCTGCAAAAAATTTGGGATACCATTCTAAAGATATATATCCTGGTTTTTTATCAAATAACTTCCCGTACGCAGCCTTCTTATCCTTTTCTATATTCACTCTCCATCGCCAAGGATCAAAAGGCAACTCTGTATGCCATTGGTCCTCTTCTGTCATGCTTTCAAGATTTGGAAACCCTATGCAGTTGTTTGATAAAGTCATAAATCCAAGCCTTTCAACTACTGATATAAATTCATTGTATTCTTTAAGCCTCAAATCTTTATAGTTCGTGTCCATGCTTTTCTCCTCCTTGGCTCATGCGTGCTCGCTATATATGTAATCTATTTTATATTTTTCAAAAAATTCCATTTTTAGTCATATATTAATACTACCTCTAAAACCTTTATTTATCAATCATGACACTGATAGTGTCATGATATTTTTTGAAGCTGTCACTGTTCGTTTCTTGAATATTTCTCTAATTGCCTAATAATTGGAATTAGCTCGTAGAAATTATTAAATATAGAAAAAGGAGAGTTTATGGAAAATATTATCGAAACCTATAATCTTACAAAAAAATACAAAGGGTGTGATGTTGTAAATAGTATTAATTTAAATGTTCCAAAAGGTAAAATCTATGGTCTTCTTGGCAGGAATGGTGCAGGTAAAACCACTGCTATGAAAATGCTGATTCAAATGGTAAAACCCACATCTGGAAGCTTTAGTTTATTTGGCGAGAAAAATGTTAAAAACAATGCTTCAGTTTATAAAAACATTGGCTCTATTATTGAGACTCCTAGCTTTTATACGAATCTAACTGCTTATGAAAATTTACGCATTTTAAATCTCCTAAGAGGAGAGAGAAAATCATCTCATATAATGAGAAGTTTGGAAATCGTGGGTCTAGACAAAGAAAAAACTAAGCCCTTTGCTCAGTATTCCTTGGGTATGAAGCAAAGATTGGGAATAATAGCTGCAGCCATAATGCATGAACCAAAGCTACTTATATTAGATGAGCCAATTAACGGACTTGACCCTATAGGAATTTTAGAAATTCGTTCATTTTTATCTGAATTAAGTAAAAAAAATGACACTACTATACTAATATCTAGTCATGTGTTAAATGAAATAGAACAAATAGCAGACATAATTGGAGTAATGCATGAGGGTAAGCTCATAAAAGAGCTTGAGATGGCTAAGCTTAATAAATGCAAACGCAAATATACTGAATTTGCAGTATCAAATACAAAACTAGCCTCAAAATTTTTACAAGAACGATATCACATTAAAAACCTCGATATAGTTGAAAATACTATAATGATAGCTGACTGTACTCATGATACTGGTGAAATAAATAAGGCTTTTGTAGAAAGCGGCTTACTAGTTACACAGGTTCATTCTTATGAAGAAAGTTTGGAAAATTATTTTTCAAACCTAATAGGAGGTAAGGGCATTGCTTAATCTAATCTTTTGTGAAATCTTAAAGTTGAAACGGTCAAAAATTGTATTTCTTAGTGTCTTAGGAGTCCTGGCAACTCCATTGCTCATGTTTGTAGAATCTCTTCAAACTCATTTTGAGCATCCTGAAAAAATATTTACCTTAGCGGATATCTATGATAGTAGTTTACTGTATGTAATGCTCCTAACGAATTTCATCATCTATATTTCAATATCTGCATATCTGTTTAGCCGAGAATACTCTGAACAAACTCTAAAAACAATATTGCCAGTACCTGTTTCTAGATTTGATTTTATAAGTGCCAAGTTTTTAGTTTTGTTTTTTTGGATTATCTTACTTACACTTGTGACTTGGATGGGGATTTTCATCTTGTCCTTTATATATCATCTTTTAATTGGTCTTGACGGTTTTGGTATAAATATAGGTATTTTATGGCTTTGTAAGTTTCTATATGGAAATTTTTTGATATTTTTAACTATATCTCCATTTGCATATTTAGCTCAAAAAACAAAAGCCTTTGTAGCACCAGTAATCTGTGCATCAGTTATAGTAATGGGAAGCGCTGCTATTTCAAATCAGGATTTAGGAGCCTTGTATCCATGGGTTGCCACTTTTTTTCTTGTAAATGGAAAGCTAAGCAGCACAGGTTATCCCGTTTTGCTTAGCCTATTACTTATCTCTTTACCTTCTGCTTTTGGTTTTATTATGACATATCATTATTTTGCACAGGAAGATTTATAAACGGTATTTCCACCTACAATAGTTTCAACTACCTTTATATCTTTAATTTCCGTTTTATCTATGGTAAATATATCCCTGTCAAGTATCACCATATCAGCTACAAATCCTGGTTTCAGTCTGCCTTTAAAGTCTTCCTTGCCTTCTAGGTAAGCACTTTTTATGGTGTATGCATCTATAGCATCACCCACTGACATGCATTCCTCTTTGAAATATCCTTCCCTTGGAGTAAAATCAAAACGCATTCTGTTAACTGCTACATAGATATTTTCAAATGGATTGCAGTCTTCTACTGGGGCATCAGTGCTTAAACTCACAGGTGCTCCCATCTGATATAAGCTATTAAAAGCATAGGAGGTTTTTTCTAGCTCATCTCCTACTCTATCGTTAATTATGGCTATATCAGATAGTAGAAATATAGGCTGATACATCACAGTAAGTCCAAGCTCAGCTATTTTTTCAAGTTGAGCTTTTGTAGTTATTTGATTGTGTACTATTCCATGTCTTAAGGTGTTCTCTTTGTCATCTATGAGCTTTTCATACACATCTATGACGCTTTGAATTGCTTTGTCTCCTATAGCATGAATAAGTACTCTGATGTTGTTTTCATGAGCTAGCTTGCAAAGTTCATAAAGCTTATCATCGTCAAGTGCATCTACACCAGTTTCATCTGGAGCATCATTATATCCCGTGCTCATAAGAGCTGTTCGTGCTCCTAGCGAGCCATCTTTAAAAAGCTTAAGTGCTCCTTTAGAATACATTTTTTCATCATAAACTCCATATAAATGCTCACTTCTTAAGTAAGCTTTAAAATCCTCTATATCTTGAAAGTTAAATTGATGAGAATATCTAAGTTTTAGCTTATTCTCCTTAACTATATTATCAATCGCATTAAATACTTTCTCAAAATCCTTTGACATTACATCGCATGACTGTACTGAAGTAAGACCAACGCTTACTGCATAATCCATTGCCCTTATGAAATCTCTTGAAATATCCTCAGCAGATTTAGAAGGAATTACAGACTGAATTAATTTAACTGCCCCTTCATTAAAAATTCCGTTTGGCTTACCATCAGCTCCTAGCTGAATTTCTCCACCCTCTATTTTTGTAGTTTCATCTATATTTAAAATTTCTAAAGCCTTTGTGTTTCCTACACTAACATGAATGCAAACTCTATCAAAAACTATGGGAATATCAGTAGATATTCTATCTAAATCATGCCTATTTATAAACCTTCTTTCCCCGTCTTGAAAAGAGTTCTGATTCCAGCCCTTGCCAATAAGCACTTTTGTATCTGGATGCTCAGCTAAAAATTTTTTCCCAAGTCCAACTACTTCATCAATGGATTTTGCTGATGTAAGATTACAGGTATTCATATAATCTCCCATCATGGTAAGATGAAGATGGCTATCGTTAAGCCCAGGTAGCATAGTCTTTCCAAGTAAGTCAACCACCTCATCTACTTCATGCTTCATAAGCTCTTCATTTGTACCAAGTGCTACTATTATTCCATCAGAAATGAGCATTGATTCTTCAAAATGCTCTTTATCTACATAAATCTTCCCATTAATATATAGTTTCTTCATGAGTAGAGCTCTCCCTTTAAATCTTAAATTAAAAATCCTGCCAAAAGAGTAAATACTACTATAAATGGAGCAGGAACTTTTTTGGTAAATAATAATAAAGCAGTTATAAGCATAATTATAACATTATCAAAAGCAAATCCGCTCTTTTGCATTAAAATAACTGCAGCTACTGAAATTAAACCTCCTGCAACTGCTGTTATTCCTTTTAGAGACATTTTTATTCCTTTTATCTGCTTTAGATTCTCCCATATAGGATAGATGAAATATATAAGAAGCAGTCCAGGAAGAAATATACCTACACCTCCTGCCGCTGCTCCTAAAATTTGATAAAGAGTGCTTTGCCCTCTAGCTGCCATACCTCCTGCATAAGCACTAAAGCTAAACATCGGCCCCGGAAGTCCTTGAACTAGTCCAAACCCCGTTAAAAACTCTTGGTTAGTCATATACTGATTTACTTCAACTAGCTCACTATACATTAGAGGAACTACCACTTGGCCACCTCCAATAACTAGGTATCCATATCTGTAAAAGCTCTCAAATAAATGAACTAGCTTACTGTCCGTAGTAAGAGTAAGAACTATTCCTCCTACTGCAAAAATTGCAAATGCTATCAGATATTTCCACGGCGGAGCAAGCTTCACATGGTTCCAAAGATTTTTTTCATTTGAAGTAACAATACTAACCCCACCTCCTATAAGAAGCACTAGAGGATAGATCCATGGAGCTCTTATAAAATAAGTCGTAATCGCCCCAAACAAAAGAAGCATCAGTGTAATTTTATCCTTTACTACCTTACGACCTATGCGATAAGCCGCAACTATAATAAATCCTACCGCCATCGGCCCTATATATCTAAGTCCGTCCTGAGATAGATGAAATGTACCAAGTAATTGACTCAAAAAAGAAAGAATAGTCATAATAACTAGCACAGGCAGTGACCACACCAGCATAGTAAGAAATGCTAGTTTTGGTCCTCCAACTTTGTGCCCTATGGCTACAAGAGTCTGAGTGCTACTAGGTCCTGGAAGAATTCCAGTAAGAGCTATAAGTTCAACTAGCTCTTCCTCAGTTAAATATTTCTTCTTAATCACCATCTGGTCTGTAAAGACTCCATAATGAGCTTCCGGTCCACCATATGCTCCTAGCGAGCAAATGAAAACATCCTTTAAAAAACTGCTCCACTTTACATTTTTATGTGAATTAACATTTTCGTGAAGTTTCTTCATAACATCACCATCCTTAAAAATTTATATTGTTATTCGATATCGAATTTCGTAATTATGATTTAATTATACAATATCAAATAAAAAACCGCAACAAAGTATATGTCACTATATTTTGGGTATATTAAATTTACATAAAATTTTAGGAGGAAATAAATGACAAAAGCTGATCTATATTTTAAAGATTTGTGTACTAGGATAATTAATGAAGGAACTTCAACTGATGGTGAAAAAGTAAGACCAGTATATAAAGATAACACTCCTTCTCATACCTTGTTCGTTACTCAAGTGTTTGAGGAATATGATATAAGTAAAGGAGAATTTCCATTAATAACTTATAGGCCTATCTCGTGGAAATCAGCTGTAAAAGAAATCTTATGGATATATCAAGATCAAACGAGCTCACTTAATGTACTGAAGGAAAAATATGATATTCACTGGTGGGATGAATGGAATATAGGCGATGGGACGATAGGGCAGAGATATGGAGCTACTGTAAAAAAATATGATTTAGTAAATAAATTACTAAAATCTTTAAAAGAAATTCCTTATGGCAGAAGGCATATTATCAACCTATATCAATATGAGGATTTTCTTGAAACCGATGGGCTTTATCCTTGCGCCATGGAAACACATTGGTCAGTTAGAGGAGATTTCCTTGATGTTACACTTATACAGCGTTCTAGTGATGTAGCTGTTGCAAACTGCATTAATAAAATTCAGTATACAGCTTTACTGATGATGGTTGCAAGACATGTAGGTTTATCTCCTGGCAAATTATGCCACTATGTACACAACGCACACATCTATGATAGACATATAGATGATGTAATTTCCCTACTAAAAAGAGATGTGGGCAAAGAAATAAGTCACCCAAGTTTAATCCTCAATTCTCAAAAAACAGATTTTTATAATTTTACAATTAATGATTTTGATTTAATAGACTATAACCCTATTAAACCCAATCCGAAATTTGAGTTAGCAATCTAAAGGAGACTATTTTTATGAACAACATTATAATAATCGCTGCCATGAGAGACTATGACAGCGCAATAGGGTATCAAGGGAATTTACTTTATGATATTAAAGAAGATTTAAATTATTTTAAAGAAATCACATATAACAATATAGTTATTTTCGGTTCTTCCACTTATATTAAGCTTCCTCATAAACCTTTAATAGGAAGAGATAATTTTGTATTAAGCAGAAAAGACATTGACTATGGAGTCCCTAAATTAAAAAACATAGAAGAAGTCTTAGCTCTTGCAAAAAATAACCCTGACAAAAAAGTTTTTATCTGTGGAGGCGAATCTGTGTACAAAAGCTTTTTGGATTATTCTCATGAAATATATCTTACAATAATCAAAACAAATGACACAAAAATAGCAGATACTCACTTCCCAGAAATCGACCCTCAAAACTGGAAAATGATATCTGTACGAGCAGATGAAGAAAATATCAATCACAAATACCCACATTATTTCTGTAAATATAGAAAAAAGTAGACTAAAACTCAGAATCATGGCTTTTGAAAAAATCATAATAGGTTCTAACATTTTCAAGACTAGTCCAAGGCTTTACACTTACAGGACTTTCATCTAGGTCATAAATTTTTGCACCTTTAATGGCTAGCAAGAACGGAGAGTGCGTAGAAATAATAAATTGACACCCAAAAAATCTAGCTGAGTCTTCAATAAAGCTCATTAGCTCAATTTGTCTTTTAGGTGAAAGGCTGTTTTCTGGCTCGTCTAAAATATACAGGCCATTTTCAGTTATTTTTTCTATGAAATATCTATAAGCGCTCTCTCCGTTTGAGTATAGCCGTACATTTGACATAAGATTTTTTCTTATAAATTTAGACATCGTTTTACTTCTTGCACTATTAACTTTTTTGAGTTCTTCATAATCTTCTAGGGATTTCATCTTAAAATCAGAATATTTTGCATCGAGATAATCTCCAAAAAGATTTTCTCGTTTATTGTCTATTCCCTCATTTAGATTTCTAAGATTGAGAATATAGTCAAAAACATCATCACTGGTTATGATTCTTTTTATTTCTGCTACTTTTACTTCATCCATATCACACATATCCACATAATCTTTAAAAAAATTGCTTTTATTAAAAATCGTATCCCTTGATGCTTCTATTTTCTCTGCGATTACATTTAGAGCTGTAGATTTTCCTGAGCCATTACCTCCATATAAGATAGTAACTGGCTCAAAATCAATTTCAGTAAAATCATTTTTCGATAGTATTTTAAAGGGATAAAAGGTGTCAAAACAAGTTCTTTTTTCATCTAAAATAAAGTTGTACTCTCTGTCTTCACTTGGAAAACTAAAATTTCTTAAGTATATCATAGCTAATTTACTTCCTTGTCGCTCCTATAAATACATTAAATAACGCCTGCATTTTCTCATCCTTGTGAGATAAGATTTCTGGATGAAACTGCACCCCTACGCACCACTGCTCCGAGTTTCTTTCTATAGCTTCTACTATTCCATCTTTAGATTCTGCTGTTATTCTGAAGCCCTCTGCTAAACCTTTTACTGACTGATGATGGAATGAGTTTACAACTGCATGGTTTCCAAGCACACTTTCAAGAACACTGTTTGGCTCTATTTTTATAGTGTGAGTAGCTACATCTGGATTATGTACTTGCATATGCTTTATATGAAAAGTTTTGCAGTATGAGTTATCTTGATATAGAGTCCCTCCATGATATGTATTTAAAATCTGCATTCCTCTACATATAGCTAGTATAGGCTTATCAAGCTCAGTAGTATACTTAATAAGCTCATAATCTAGAAAATCTCTCTTTGGAAGAATCTCCGTAACTTTTACATCAGGCTCTTCTCCATAGATAAGAGGATTTACATCATGCCCTCCTGTTAAGATTAAGCCATCAATCAGCTTTGCATATTCGTTTACTTTTTCGCTCGAGTCTATAATTGGAAGAACTATAGGAACAGCTCCTGCCCTTAGCACTGCCTGAACATAATCATCCATAACGTATGATTTTTCATAGCCTTCAAACATATCATTATTATCCTTCATCATAGTCCCTGATATTCCTATAATAGGGAGTTTCATAATCATACCCCTTTCTAAAGTCATAGTTAACTTAAGTCTATTATATCAAAATATTCTGAATTTCGGAAAACCTTTTCCTAAATATTCTTGAAATTATAATGGCTGATACATCTCATATTGAGTTATATCATCCTGAGTAAATCCATATTTTCTTATGAAGCCTTCCAGATTTGCATTATTTGGTAGACTTATATTAAATTGAGTAAGGTTCAAATCATATAAAGCTTTATCCAGCACAGAAGTTGCAAGTCCACAATTTCTATATTCTGGTTTTATATAAATAAAAAATATTTTTCCCTTATTATGAATACTTGCTGCTCCTAGTAGCTTATTTTCTTCATATATTCCATAATGAACTACATCATTTATCTGCTTTATATAATCAAAACCATTCTGCCAATTTATATGGATATCCCTAATATGTGCTTCAAGAGCTAAAATTTCATCATATCCTACTCTCTTAATAAGCTTTTTTGACATATCTTTAGCTTCTGATTTTATTTCATTCACAATACAGCTAAAATATTTCAAAAAATATAGCTTCTGATATCCTATCGAAGTATAAAAATTTACTGCTCTTTCGTTTCCATTTATAACCTCAAGGAATAGTTGCTTACAATTTTCTTTCTTAGCTTTGTCTTTATGTAATTTAAATAATTCTTTGCTTATCCCCTTGCCTCTATATTCTGGATCTATACACATGGTTCCGCATCTCATAGTTTTAAGGCCTTCGTAGTCTTTAATTCCACCTAAGATTAAGCCTACAGGTTTTTGAGCATCAAAAGCTATATAGGATTCTTCTTTTTTATTACCTTCAGGTCCGAAAAACCTTTCAAAAAATCCTTCCTTTGTAGTTTGCAGAGGTATCATATAGTCAGAAAACCCTATCTGAAATGCCTTATATATACTCTCATCATCTACATCCTTGCAATTAAAATATTGGATCATTTTCCTCCCCCATTTCTAAATCTTATTAATTAAATTATATATATAAAATCATACAATAGTCTATCTTATTATTCAATTTCCTTGATGACACTATTAGTGTCATCCCATATTCTTGCGATTGTTACCATATGTTTCTTGTTTTTTTCTCATATTTTCTTCATACTAAATTTGTTGCTTGATTCAAGTTAAAAATTTTATTTACGAGGAGGATATAATTAATGACATTAGAGATTGCAGAAATTTTAAAAGTTATTTTTTTAGGGATAGTAGAGGGTATAACTGAGTGGCTACCCATCAGTAGCACTGGACATATGCTTATCGTGGACGAATTTTTACAACTAAACGCCAGCGATTCATTCAAGGAAATGTTCTTTGTAATTATTCAGCTCGGAGCTATTTTAGCTGTACTTACCAGTTTTTGGAAAAAGATGTTTCCTTTTCAATTTAAAGATGAATCTCAGCCTATCATTAAGAAAGAAATATTTTCACTTTGGTTTAAGGTAGTAGTTGCCTGCATCCCTGGAGCAGTTATTACGCTTCTTTTTGATGATTATATAGAAGCAAATTTTCATACACCAATTGTTATAGCTACAACCTTGATTATTTATGGCATTGGGTTTATTATAGTAGAAAATTGGAATAAAATGCGCATTCCTAGTATCACTAATCTAAACGAAATCACTTACAAAACCGCTTGGCTTATAGGACTATTTCAAGTTCTATCTATAATACCTGGCACATCTCGATCAGGTGCTACTATTATTGGAGCACTCATCATTGGAGTATCTAGAGTAGCTGCAGCAGAATTTACTTTTTTTCTAGCTGTACCAGTAATGTTTGGGCTTAGTGCACTTAAAATCTTAAAATTCGGTTTTGTTTTCACAGCCTCAGAACTTTTTATTCTAATTTTAGGAATGGCTGTAGCCTTTATAGTATCTGTGGCAGTTATCAAATTCCTTATGAGCTTTATCAAAAAGCATGATTTTAAAGCTTTTGGCTGGTACAGGATAGTACTCGGAATTGCTATAATAATTTTGCTATAAAACTATTGCTTTTTGATATCACATGATATATAATCAAAATATACTTAGACACAAAGTGTAACTAAGTATATTTTTTAAACTTACTTAAGTACAAATTGTCATTAAGTAAGAAGGAGGACGAGATGGAATTTAAAGATTATAAAAAACTAAGTCTGGCAAATGACATCGTTATTTTGACAGCGACTGATAAACCTGAAGATGACAAAAGAAAAGTACCCGAAAAAACCTTACAAATTTTATTAATAAAGAGATATGAAGAGCCCTATAATGAATTTTGGTCACTTCCTGGAGGCTTTGTAGACTATGATAAAAACCTCGATGATTGCGCTAGAGAAAAGCTCTATGCAAAGACTGGAATCAAAAACTTATATATGGAGCAGCTATATACCTATGGAGATACAAATAGAGATGAAAGAGGAAGAGTTGTGAGTGTAGCCTACCTTGCTCTTGTAAAAAAAAGCGACATTAATATACAAATCTCTCAAAAAACAGACAGCTCATCTGCTTCTTGGTTTTCCATAGAGCCTATTAGAAAAGCTGATGAGATAGTCGATGTAAGTCTAATCTCTGAAGATGGTCACTTAATAGTTAAAGACCTTGCCTTTGACCATAAGCAGATGATTATAGATGCTCTAAACAGACTTCAAAACAAAATAGAATACACTGACCTAGCTTTTAACTTAGTTCCAGAATTTTTTACTGTAAAAGAGCTTCAAATGGTTTATGAATGTATCCTTGGAAGGACTATACAAGCTTTCAGGCGAAAAATAAGTGACAAAATCAAGCCTGCTGACATGATGAAAGACGATGGCTCGGCGTATAGACCAGCTCAGCTCTATAGATTTGATAACAAACATTCTAAATTTTAGGGGAGGCTAATATTATGAAAAAAATACTTTTAGTGGTTGATTTTCAAAAAGATTTTGTGGATGGAACATTAGGATTTGAAAAAGCAGTAGCTCTAGACATAAAAATAGCCCAGCGACTAAAAAAAGCTAAAGAAGACAACGAAATAATTCTATTTACTATGGATACTCATCAGCCTAATTATCTTGAAACCCAAGAAGGAAAAAATCTACCAGTGGAGCACTGTATAGAAGAAAGCGAAGGTTGGAAGCTATATGGAGAAACAGGTAAGGTAATTGAAAATCCAATCTATATCAAAAAACCTACCTTTGGAGGATTGGGATTAATCGAAATCCTTTGTCCTTACTCTGATGAAGAAACTGAAATAGAAATCTGCGGTGTGGTTACAAATATGTGCGTAATTTCAAATGCAGTAATCTGCAAAGCTGTGCTTCCAGAAGCTCTTATAACTATAAATTCACAGCTATGCGCATCCTTTGACGATAATCTTCACGATGAAGCTATCCATGTTATGGAGTCTATGCAAATGAAAATAATATAATTAGAGGTGCCATATGCTAAAAATCAATGGGGAAATATTTGGAGATGAGGAATTTCGAAATAAAGAAGCAGTCTATAAAAAGCCTAAATTAAACACTGATATAAATACCATCACCTTGCTTTTTGAAAGCAATAAGGATATAGCTAATCTAGCAATGGCTCATAGCTACCTAAATATTCATGCTCCAGAGCAAAAAAAACTTTTGCTTATGCCCTATCTTCCATATAGCCGAATGGATAGAGAAATAAATGACCAAATATTTAGTTTGAGATACTTTGCAGATATTCTAAATAATATGAGCTTTGAAAAAATTCTCCTAGCTGATCCCCATTCCAAAGCTAGCTCGGATTTAATCAACAATCTAGAAGAATTAAATATTGAAGACATAATATTAGACGAAATACTTCCTAAAATTGACATAGACTTTATCATGTTTCCTGATAAAGGGGCCAAAGAAAAATATACAAAAAAATATCTAAAGCTCTGTAAAAAACATAAGGTGATATACGGTCAAAAAAAGAGAGACCTGTCAAACAGAGGCAAGATTAAGGAATATAGTATTATAGCTGAGGATATAGATTTAAAAGATAAATCATCCCTTATAATAGATGACCTTTGTAGCTTTGGCAATACCTTTAAGCATGCCAGCTCAGCTCTTAAATCTGAAGGAGTAGATAAAATCTATCTATTTGTAACTCATACTGAAAATACTATTTTTCAAGGTGAGCTACTTGATTCTTCAGATATAGAAAAAGTTTTTACTACAAATAGTATCCTTAGAAGCCAAAGCCATCCTAAGCTTTTGGTTATTGATATATTTTAGAACTTGGAGGTTTTGTTATGAGAAAACATCAAATGACCTTGATAAGCGATTTTTATAAACAAGCACATGCTGAGCAGTATCCAAAGGGAATGAATTTTATAGCCTCTTACTTTACCCCAAGAATGTCTAGATTAAGAGAGGAACATAGCCTTATAGTATTTGGAATACAAGGATTTATAAAGGACTATTTAATTGAAAGATTCAATGATACTTTTTTTAATGTGCCTCTAGATACTATACTCAAGGAATACGAAAGAGTTATAAAGCACACCCTAAGCCATAGTTACTGTGAACCTACTAAGATTGCAGAGCTTCACTCGCTTGGATATCTTCCTATAGAAATCAAAGCTTTAAAAGAAGGAACTAAATGCCCAATTAAAGTTCCATGTATTGAAATAACTAGTACAAAGCCAGGCTTCGAATGGGTAGTGCAGTTTATAGAAAGCATAATGAGCTGTCAGCTATGGTATCCTATGACAATTGCCAATCAAGCCTATAAATATAGACAAATTGTAAATGAGTACTTTGAAAAAACAGCTGATGATACTGCTCCTAGATATGCAGCAATATCTGAATTTGGCTTTAGAGGTGCTCAGGGACAAGAAGGTGCAGTACTCGCAAGCTCAGCTTTCCTTACTTCTTTTGCTAAGACTGCTACTATTCCTGCCATCCTTTATCTCGAGGACTACTACAATGGAACTCTCGAAAATGCTAGTTTAGGCGCAAGTATGATATCCACTGAGCATAGCGTTATGTGCAGTAATTTTGCAGTTGATAACGATGAGGCTACCTTTGTAAAGCGACTTCTTAGTGAAATATATCCAACTGAAAACGTATCAATGGTCTCAGATAGCTATGATTACTGGAACATGATAGAAAATATTTTGAGCCGCGAAGATATAAAAACCCTCATCCAAACTAGAAATGGAGCTCTATTTGTAAGGGGAGACAGCGGAAATCCCGTTGATATAATTTGTGGTACTGATAATAGCTCAGAGTTTAATAGATCTTCTGCTATGAAAGGAACGGTAGAGGCTCTATGGGACGAATTTGGAGGATATATAAATTCAAAAGGCTACAAGGTTCTAAATAATACAATAAGAGTAATCTATGGTGACAGCATCACTCCTGAAAGAGCTGAGCTCATCTATAAAGGACTTATGGACAAGGGCTTTGCTGCCAATAATGTAGCTCTTGGCGCTGGAAGTTTTTCCATGCAATGTGCAGAAGAAAATGGACAAATCAAACCATTTACTAGAGACACTTACGGAATAGCAATAAAAGCAACCTATGTTGAAGTAGATGGCAAACCAATAGAAGTATTTAAAAACCCTGTAACCGACACAGGAAACTTCAAAAAATCTCAAAAAGGTATGTGTTATGTCCACTATGATGAAAATGGGGATATAGCTGTAACAGATGGCTACACTAGAGCTACTCTTCCAAATGAAGGTAATTTATTGCAGAGCGTGTTCAAAAATGGTAAAGTCTACAATGAAATCTCAATATATGATGTTAGAAATACCTTGCATGAAAATAGATTTTAAAAAATTTACTTGAAGGGATGAACATAATGAACTATGAATTTGATGCTGTTAAGGTGAGAGACGAAATAATAAAATGGTTAAAAGACTACAAAGAATCAACTGGCTTAACTAAAGTAGTACTAGGCATATCAGGAGGTAAAGATAGCAGCGTGGTTGCAGCTCTTTGCGCTAGAGCTTACGGTAAAGAAAATGTCTATGGAATTCTAATGCCAAATGGAGATCAGATAGATATAGCTGATAGTCATAAGGTATGTGAAGCTTTAGGTATAAACTCAAGAGTAATAAATATAAAACCAGTATATGACGCTGAGCTAGCGGTACTTGAATCAACTGGAGATGAAATATCAGTAGATGCAAAGATAAATATAGCT
Source organism: Acetoanaerobium sticklandii (assembly GCF_000196455.1). Classification (NCBI taxonomy): domain Bacteria; kingdom Bacillati; phylum Bacillota; class Clostridia; order Peptostreptococcales; family Filifactoraceae; genus Acetoanaerobium; species Acetoanaerobium sticklandii. The sequence goes on from NC_014614.1 coordinate 2,618,194, forward strand.
CCTCGTATCCGTATGATGACTCTTTATGCATGGGGACAATCCCACCACTGCCGAGTATGTGGCACAGGAAACTTGAGCGAACTAACACTAGGATATTTTACTAAATATGGGGACGGTGGAGTAGATTTTAACCCTATAGCAAACCTTACAAGCGTAGAAGTAGTGGAAGTAGGAGATACCTTAGAAGAACTCCCATATGACTTAGTTCACAAAACTCCAACTGATGGACTTTCTGGAAAATCCGATGAGGAAAGACTTGGATTAAAATATGAGGATGTTCATAAATATATAAGAAATCTTGAGCTTGATAATCAAGAAACTGTAGAAAAAATTAAAAAGCTAGAAAAGGCAGCTCTTCATAAGAGAACTTCCATCCCTACTTTTGCTTATACTAAATAGACCTGCATATGCAGGTCTATTTCATTAACATTTTTACAAATAGTAACGAATCTTTATTGTAGAGCTTTTTCCACTTGGAGTTGTGTTTAAAATCATATCTTTATCTGTCCTCAGTTTGTACATTGCACTACACACTGATGGCATTTTATTAACCAACTTCATTTCTTTATGGATGTCACCTGAAATTATATCAATGTATTTATATCCTTTTATTTTGCTTTGTGCCATTATATCTTTTATATAAGACACAATACTTAAAGTTAAACCTTTAGAAGCATTGTTATTTAAACTGGTTTTTAGATTGTTATTTTTCGTAGTTTCATTTGTTTTATCTATAATAACTGGTACATTATTTAATGATTTATCAAATTCACCATCAATCATATTTTTTAAATCGCTTATCTCAGAGTTTGATAACTGTCTTGCGTTTAGTCCCTGAGTATTCCATAAACCACTCTGAGCGATTTCTAACTTTGGACTATGTTTACCAAGCCATGAATCAGAACTATAAAAATCGTTAGTGTTATTTAATAGTGAAATTAAACCTTCTTCAATTCTCAAGCGTTTTTCCTTAGTCTCTACTTCAAAACAGACAAATGAAATATTGTTGTGAAGATAGTTAGTTACTTCTTTTTCTATAGATAATTTATTTTCACTATTAATAGCATCTAAAAATTTAGTTCTAGTATCTGCTTTAGATTCATCTAAAGACCATATATATTCATAGGGATTTTTATTTTTATGAAGTAAAGCTAGCCCTATATTTTTTCTAAATATACTGCCATCTTTATTCTCTTTTTGAAAATGATCTTTGAGTCTATTTTTTAATCTTCCATCAGATTTATGTGTCCCTATTCTTACAATTCTATCAAAATATCCATACTTCTCACCACGTTCAAACATAACATAAATCCCGTTTTCAAATGGTATTTGAGTTATATCATAGTGATATAATCTGTTAGCATTATTAAATAGTTCATGAATTTCTTTACAGTAATTATCTTCTTCTGCATATTGGTTGTTTTCAATCATTAAATTTAATTTTGGAATCCAGTTTCCAATTCTTTCAGATTTAAGTGGTATCTTATATTTAGAAAAATATGGAATCAGATTTTCATAATATATTTTTCCAGCTATAATCGTAAACTCATCACTGTCTAACAAAAATTCATTTTTCATAGATAAAATTACATTATTAGACCACAACAGTCTTTCTTTAGAGGATTTATCTTTTAATGCTTCATTATATGGTTTTATTACTTCATACTCAGAAATTAATCCATATTTAGCTGATAAAATATATATCTTGTCAGAAGTTTTTTTTGCATATTGATAGGAAAGCCTAAATCGTGAACTCTCTGAATACATCTCACTTACTCTACATGGATAATTCTTTTTTCTACTTGTACAAGATAACAAAGCCACTTTCATATGAAGCCTCCATTTCTCAGATAATTTATATTTTAAGGGCAATAATTTTTATTATTTATAATCTTTTCATCAATTCAATAAGGCGCCTATTAATAAATATTTTGTCTTTTCCCCTCACTTCTACTGTAAGAATATTCGTTTCAGCTAGTTCGTTTAAGTAGTTTGATGCTGTTTTTCTTGTTACATTCAGTTCATTTTCTACGCTAGAAATCCGTGTATAAAATTCTGTAAAAATGAGATTTACTAATTCTTTTGAATGAATTTTAGGTAACTTTTCTTTTATTTCAATTGATGTTTCTTCAATTAGTTTATTTAGTTCTTTGAGTATCCTTAGTGAGCGGTCTGAGGTATTTTGGATACCTTTCAGTATATATATAATCCAGTCTTCCCAGTTTCCTTGTGTATGAATTTCATTGAGTAGCCTATAATACTCGCTCTTTGTTTCAAGGACATATTTGCTAAGATACAATATTGGTGAATCCAACAAATCCTTCATTACAAGATAAAGTTCGTTTATGATTCTTCCAGTTCTTCCATTACCATCATAAAATGGGTGGATGCTTTCAAACTGATAATGGATAACTGCAAGCTTAATCAGTGGATCTATATCGTCATCAATATTTATAAACTGCTCTAAATTCCATAATAATTCTCTAAGTTCTTCTTCTGTTCCTGGTGGTCTATAGATTATTTCTCCAGTCTTATCGTTCATTAAAACAGTTCCACCCTGTGTTCTGATTCCAGCATTATTTTCCTCTATTATTGATTGAATTTCTACAATCATGTTTGTTGTTAATATACCATTCTCTCTGATTAGAGTAATTCCTCTCCACAATGCATCTTTATAGTTTAAAACTTCTTTTGCAGAGCTACTAGAGTAATTTTTATTTGAAAGCGATTGAAAAAGCTCATCATGTGTAGTTATAATATTTTCAATTTCTGAGCTTTCTTTAGCTTCATTTATAGTGATGGCATTGATAAGTATATTTTTATTTGGTACTATTTCTGAATAACCTTTTAGCTCAGCTATTCGACGATTCGCTTTTGCAACTTCCCTCATAATTTCTACAGTTTCAATATTCACTAGCTTATTATTCCACCTTGGGGGTAATTTTTCTAATTTTTTATTCATAAGAATCTCCTCGTGTGTAATATATACTATATTTTACTCCTATTCTAAGTATATGTGTAATAATTACTCACGTCAAATGAATATGGGTAATTTATTTAATATTTTACTCATTTATATGGAATGCCGTTTATTATACCTATAATAAACCAAAGTTTATCATTAATTTAGCTTTTATGAACTTGCATTTTACTCCCATTTAAAAAATCTAATAGCTACAGCCACTGAAACAACTGCTATCCCTGTCATTATAATAGCTGGAACCACTATGACTTTGCTGTCAACCCCTAGGCCTAAAGATGAGGCTTTTAGCAATTTTATTCCCTGTGTAAGAGGAAGTATATCTACTGTTTTTTGAAGTGCATTAGGCATAACTTCATACGGAAGTGTCGCTCCTGAAAAAATGAGCATAGGAAAATATAATATGCTCGCTATTATTCCTGCCATTTTCGTATTTGGTGCAATTCCTCCTACCATCATTCCTATACTAAACATAGATACCATCACTAAAATGTATGCTCCTATAAAAGTCCCTATATCTCCACGAAATTGATATCCAAAGAAGAGTTTTGCAACAAAATATAAAAGAAATAAAGATAAAACTGCATATAAAAAATATATAGTTACTTGAACTAATAAAATCATAGCTGGACTAACAGGAGTTACCTTATATCTTTTTAGTATGTTTTTCCCTCTATACTCTGATATAACCAGTGGCAATCCCATGACACCCCCTGCACAAATAGAAATCGTAGCTAGTGCTCCAAATGACTGCTCTAAAAAAGAATACCCTGCCCCTTCAAATGCTGGCTTATTTCCATAAATAACTCCGAGAATAATAAGCACCACCAGCGGAGCACAAATAGCAAATATAAACATATCCATCCCTCTAAGAGACAGCTTTAGCTCTGTTTTTAGCATTGTACTAAAGGTTTTCATTAGCTTCTTCCTCCTCATCTGTATACCAAAGATAAGCATCTTCAAATTTATCGCAGGGACTACTAGTTACCGCTTCTAGCACTGTCCCTTCAAACACAATCCTTCCTTTTTTTAAAATGCAAATTCTATCACACAACGCCTCCACCTCATCCATAAAATGTGAAGTGAGTAATATAGTTAAACCTTTTTCCTTTAGCCTCATAAGAGTCTTCCAAACATCTCTGCGAGCCTTTGCATCAAGTCCTGTTGTCAGCTCATCTAAAAAAACTACTTCAGGGTTGGGAATAAGAGCAAGCACTATAAATAAACGCTGTCTTTGTCCTCCAGATAAATCCTTTACAAGGCTTTTATGCTTATCACCAATACCAAACTCCATAAGTAGCTCAATATAATTTAAAGGATTCTGATATAAAGATGCTGTAACTTCACATAGCTCAGATACTTTAATTTGTTCTTGATAATTCATTTCTTGAAACTGAACCCCAACCTTTTCAAACAAGCTCTTGCGATCTGCTTTTGGATTAAGTTCCAAAATAGAAACCTGTCCACTATCTGGATTTTTTGTGCCTAAAATGCATTCAATAGTGGTGCTTTTTCCTGCTCCATTTGCTCCTAGCAATCCAAAAACCATTCCTCTACTTACTGATAAGCTCACATTATCTACTGCAATAAAATTGCCGTAGGATTTTGTAAGCTGCTCTACTTTGATTACTTCCTTCATATGACTACCTCCTTATTCTCTACAAAAAGAATACCACCAAGAAAAACCTTGGTGGTAAAGTGGAGAGTTTCAAAAAATCAAAACTCATAATTTGAGGCTTTCATATTTTGAAGCATAGCAATCATCTTACTAGCGTTATTTTCTGCATGTGACAAAGAAGTAATAAGATTATCACATACGGTTATAATATCTTCAGTCTCTTTTGGAGTATCAAGTACCTCCTTGATATCTATATCAGGATTTTTAGATAACTGACCTAGCATACGAAGAATTGAAGCTAAGGAATAGTTTGCACATCTAAGAGACCGAATTATTTTCAAATATCTTATATCTTTATCAGTATACACCCTATATCCATTTTGTTTACGCTTTATCGTCAGTAACCCGTTCATTTCCCAGTTTCTAAGAGTATCCATAGAAATACCTAGATAATTAGAAACCTCTTTTCGTTTAAAAAACCTCGTATTCTCATCCGCTTTGTCTGATAAAATCTGCTTTACTATCTCAATAGCTTCTTCAGCGTTTCTTCGCTCTATACTGACAAGCTCCAAGTATTCATTTGTAATGCTAAGTGCCGTATCAAAATCTCCCTTGGCAGATATCTTTAGCATCTGAATTATTTTCTGCCTGAGTCCATTTTGCAAGACTTCTATTTGAAAAGCGAGGCGAGCAAGCTTAAATTGATCAATATGAAAATCCGTAAATACACGGTAACCATTTGGCTGTCTTTTCACAACTGGAATAAGCTCTAGCTCTTCATATAACCTTACTGTATTTGAATGTATGCCTATTATTCTTGCGATTTCACCAGTCTTATAAACCCTCATCACCCTCACCTCCATGAACTAAATATACCATAAAGCGAAAGTATGGTGATATAATGGAGGGTCTAACTTTATCCATTTAATATATATCTACGTTGCTGCACTAGACGCTGCAGCTTCATCTGATTTTACACAATCTATAGCTACTACAACTGCAATTACTATGGTTTCCATAGCCTCATCAAAGATTTGAACCTTATAGGTGTCACCCCAAGTAAACCACTCTTTATTAACCTGACCTACAAGCTGGCCTTGCTTATAGACTTCAAAATCCATATCCCACCAATTTCCTTGCACTTCTATACCCTCAGCATCTATTGTGTATCTCGCTTTAAAAAATGAGAGCTCTTTAGTGATAGTAAGGATCTCTTTTCCTTGAACCTCTACAAAGAATTTAGGTAAAAAACTAAAAACCTTTTTAGTAATAAGAGCAACTTCGCCTCTATTTTCATTCATTATAGAAAATGTTTTAGGAATTTGAAAAAAGCTTCCCTCTACATAATAAACATCGTTTTGATTCTCATCCGTTACTGTGAATTTTTCTCCTATGCTAAATACCTTTTGCTTGATATATAGTTCCTTCATCGTCATCCTCCTTCGTAATTTAATCCCATTGTCCCGGAAATTTCATTTTCTTTAATTTCGGAAATTTCTTGTTGTATTCTTTTTAGGAAACCAAGCAAATTCAAGCCTTACTTCTTTTCTATCAATATCATCATTTGAATAGCAACAAGTATCCATTCCCATAATCGAAAATCCTTCATGAATATAAAAATCTATAGCATTTGCATTGCAAGACTGCGTTTCAAGTATTAAAGCTCTTCTGCGCTCTCTTTTTAATCTCTCTTTTGCCAGCTCTATAAGCTCATGACCTATACCTTTTTTTTGATGCTCTGGGGATACCCATAGTTCTGTGATTCTAAGCCTATTACTCCATTTTTCAGGAGCTGTTTCTATAGCCGCAATTAGTTCCCCTTGCTCAACTATCCCCCAAGCAAACTCATCATCCCAGTAGCCTTTGTAGAGTCTATCTGGAAAATTATATTCTTCAGGAGTGTGAGCTATAGCATTATCTAATTTTTTCTTTTCTATATCTATTCTAAATCCTTTATCTAGGTCCGTAATAATTACATCATAGTAATCATTTGTAGTATATTTTATTGGAATTATAGTGTCTTTCCACTGCTCTTTTGGCAAATGAATTATTTCATAGCTAATTATTTTATTGTCCAATGAATCACCCAGGCACTGCTCTATCCATGAATGCAGGACTTCTAGCTGAGATGGAGTATGAAACCAGTGCTCCGCTTGTTCTATTACTGTAAGGTTGCAATTGAACTTTGTGGCAAATGCTTTCATTAATTCATTGCCTGTGAATATGTCCTCTTTTGCAAATAAAATACAGGTTGGGATATCCCATTTTGATATTGGATTTTCCGCTGCATACTTAAAATATCTCCACGAGAGAATCTGTCCAGATGAAGTAGTAATATTCAGCTTTTCTTTAAGCTCATTTTGTGATATATTTTCGTATTTCATCATGTTGGAAATAAGATTTTCCATATCGATGATAGGAGATACAAAAATAGCTCTTTCTAGAATTTCATTATTCATCCCTTGCATACTAAACCACGCACCTATGCTGTTAGCAAATAATGATATGTGCTCCCAGTTCAATTTCATATATCCTATAACTAAATCTAACTCAGGCAAAACATCCCAAGGATTAAATGAATCAACCTCTTCTATGCGCTCCCCATGTTCTGGTAAATCTATACTTAAAACCTGATATGAAAACTTATTGGCGATTTTCGCAAATTGCTCTGCTTCATCTTTACTTCCGCCTTGTCCATGAACATAAAGATATACTTTGTCTGATGAATCTCCCCAAATAATAGCAGGAATGTTTTCTATATTTATTTTATTCTTTTCCATAATTATCCCCTAATTTTCAATTTTTCCCTAATACACTCTCAAACTAAATTTAACATAATGATTTCCAAAAATAGTTAATTTTTTATGTCAAAATCCTAATTTAACATCATCATAACCTGTTTATAGCTATTTGAATATCGAATAGTTATAAATGTTTAGGCTAATGAATTCTTAAACTACGCAATTTAAAGTTGCTTTATTTAGCTAAAAAGAAACATACAGTTTATGGAATTTTTTTTATTTTTGATGTAATCTGTTCTTAGCAAAAGATTGAAATATTGAGGGGGATAATTATGAGTTTCGGACAAAATATTCAATTTTTAAGAAAAATGAGAAATAAAATGACGCAAGAAGAATTGGCAGAAAAACTTGGTGTGAGCAGACAAACAGTATCAAAATGGGAACTAGATGTCATGTACCCTGAGATGGATAAAGTTATAGAGATATGCAAATTATTTTCTTGCAGTATGGATGAATTAATACGAAATGATATGAATGTAAGTGACGAAGCTTATTCAGACATAAGAATGGAATATGTTGAACCTTTTAGATATATTAGATATGCAGTTGTTAGTACAGAACCTGAAGATGATGCACTTGATCATGTAAAAAAATGGGCAAAAATGCTAAAAATTCAAAATCCAGAAATTATTGGCTGGGACTTCCCAGTATTATCACAAGAACAAATAAATGTGTTTAATATGCATGGTTACGTTGCCGCACTCATACTACCCGATAATGTTACAGAAACTGCTGATTTTATGGATATAGTAAATCAAGATAAGCAAAAATACATAGTCATAACTATCAAAGACCCAATGATAGCACCATTTAGATTGATTCCAAATGCATACAAGGTTCTCATGACTCATATGCATATAAATAAAATTCCTCATAAAGAAGATAAAAAAATCATTTCCTGCTTTGAAAAAGAATATTTTGTAAATGGAACCTCATACATGGACGTGTATATTGCAGTTGATGAAATAGAGTCATAATATGCGTTTAAATTAATTACATACTCCTAATTTATTTGGCTATCGCAAAGCTAGTATTTGTATTGAAGGCTTAGCATGCAATCAATTATATGGTTATTTCCCCATTTTATTCCATTTTGATAAGGTTAAGCCTTTTTCGTTTGGATTATGTATAATTGCCTTCATTATAATGATTATTAATTTAATTCTGCTCTTGTTTAGATTTCTTCTGCTTTCCTAAGAATCTTGTCCATAGCCTTACCTTTTGCTAGCTCATCTATTAGCTTATCTAGATATCTTATCTCTCTCATTATGGGCTCTTTAATATCTTCTACTCTCACTCCACATACGACTCCTTTGATAAGCTCTCTTGACGGATTCATTTCAGGAGCTTCTATAAAAAATGTTTCAAAAGCAACTCCCTTTTCCAGCTGCAGTTCTAGCTTTTCTTTACTATAACCTGTAAGCCAACATATGATTTCATCGACCTCTTCCTTTGTTCTTCCTTTTCGCTCTGCTTTTTCCACATACAGAGGATATACTTTTGATATGCTCATAGCATTGATATTATTTTTACTCATAAAAAACTCTCCTTTATCAAATAGTTTTTAGCCACAAGTCAATCTCTGCTAGTGCTTCTTTTTCATTGCTTAGCTTGATTTCTCCAGCTAACTTTCCATCTTTTATATAGATAACCTTTTTAGCCATTAATGCCATTTTTGCATCATGAGTGACTAGCATAATGCTTATACCTTCTTGATTGAGCTTTTTTAGTATTTCCATTACTTGACTTGCTGCCTCTGAGTTTAAGGCTCCTGTAGGCTCATCCATAAACAAAATCTCAGGACTATTTATCATGGCTCTGCAAATAGCTGCTCTTTGAAGCTGTCCACCAGAAACCTCTCTTATGTCCCTGTCCTTTATATCCTCTATCCCCATTTTGCTCATTAGCTCTGTGGCTCTTGCTCGTACTACCTCAATAGATTCTCTTTTAGCAACCATGCCTGGCAAAATTATATTATCAAAAATAGAGAGGTTCTTTAGCAGCTGAGAATTTTGAAATACAAAACCCATTTTATTAAGTCGAAATTTTGATAGCTCGGATTCGCTAAGCTTATAAACATCTATACCCTCAAATACAACTTCTCCTTCATCAGGATTATCCATGGAGCTAATGCTATAAAGAAGAGTAGACTTCCCTGAGCCAGATGGTCCCATAACAGCAGTAAAATCTCCCTTATTAATCTCTAAACTCACATTGTTAAGAACTACAGCATCTTTATATGACTTGCTTATATTTTTAACCTTTATCATTTGATTTCCCCTATTCTATTATTTGATTTCTAATATGGTACTTACTTACACCCTTGCTTATAACTGTCACTATAATTAAAACCGCTAAAATTTGAATCCCTGGACAAAATAAATATGCCTTTATAGGGTTAATTAGAAATTTTATCTTTGATGCTCCAAAACCAGACAGCATAAGTCCAAATATAGCTTCACCAAAATTATTTGCAAGTATGGTTCCTACTCCTATTCCAAATATCTGAATAGCCAAGATTCTAATTCCTAGCTGGATTCTTAAGTCATCATTAGAAAAACCTATAGCTTTTTTTATAGCTATAGCGTTCTGCTCTTTTGCCATTATTAATTTCAATATCATAGCTGTAATTAGCACGCTTAGAAACAGTGATATGATGACAGTCGCTACCTCAACTATACCCATAGTATCTGATATCCCTCCTAGTGTCTGAGCTATAAACTCTCTAACTGGAGTGACTTTGCTGTCAGTTAAAATCTCTCTTAGCTCACTTGCCTTTTTTTCTATATCTATTTCTTCTTTTAGATTTACATATACAATATAAGCATCTAAATCCTTTTCATTAAATTCAAGTTTTGCCTTTGCTGTTTTTCCACCATAGGTGATGTCTTGATATATCCCACTAACTATAAACTCTACTTCTTTATTCATATAATTTAATGTCAGATTCTCACCTATATTTTTATTTAGCTCTTTTGCATTAAGATATGACAAGGCTATTTCGTTATCATTAACTGGAGCTTTCCCTTCTAGATAATCAAGTGGAAACTTAGCCTGATTACCACTTTCTATTCTTATATTATCCCATTTGCCATCATTATTTAAAACCTGCGCACTTCCATACTGATATATAGCATATTTTTCAATATCAGCATCGTTATTTAGATGAGCTTCTAGTAGTTCTTTTTTTGCTTCTAAATCGCCTGTGTACTGGATATCAATTCTTAAATCACTTTCGCCTACACCCATATAGCTCATAAAGGAAGGATGATTTATTGTGTTTTTCATATTCATAGGAAGTAGTATCAAAAATGATGAGAAAATAAAAACTAAAAATACAACTATATATTGCCTATACTTACATTTTAGCTCTCCAAAAGCTATGCTAATATTAGGATATTTAAAGCCATTAGCTGGCAGCTTATAATGTCCTTCTCTTTTTACATCATCTTCACCTTTTAGCATCTGTAGCACAGTTTTCCTAAGGTTCCTACTGATTATGACTGTACAGCCTATTGTTACTATTACTAACTGAATCAGCACTCCTATAACTGGAATTCCCCATTTAATAAGCTCTATATTTCCTTTTGCTCTTCCATAATACAAAATTACAGATTCTGAAAGATAATCTCCTAATAAATTCCCACCTAAGTAGCCTATGATTCCCGCAACTATAGCTATGATTACATATTTTAACTGATATAGTTTTTTGATTTCTTTTTTAGTAAATCCAATAGCTCTCATCTCCCCTATGATACTGCTTTGCTCAGCTAGCGTAGCCCTAATTATATATGAAAGACATAAAAAAGCTATCCCTATTAGAAGCATACTTATTGCCATTATAATTATAATAATGATTCCATGAGAAAAAGTATTGAGCATAGTAATTAAACTGCCTGAAATTCCAACTCCATTTGATGGGAGCTTTGCCCCTATATAATCCGTTTCTAAAGAAGCTATAGAGCCTTCCTCTAGCAAAAATTCAAAGCAATACTCCCATTCACCTAGATTACTACTTAGCTCTAAAATATCAGCCTCATTTATTAACAATCTTTTAGATGATGTAAGCGCTGAGTTCATTTGAGCATCACGAATTATTGTAGATACTTTAAAATCTTTTGCATAGCTTCCTTTCTCTACTCTGATACTGTCTCCTAGCTCTACCCCTAGCTCCTGAGAATAGTATATAGGGATGCCTATTTCTCCTTTATCTATAATCGCAATTTCATTATTCATATCAAGCAAATAATCAAAGCTTTCATTTTGAGCCACAAAGCTATTATCCATAAGACTATTTTCAAAGGATTTTCCATTATGATATAGCTCTGAGTTTTTAATGTTGAGCATCTTTGTAACTTGAAAAGCCTCAATATAATCATGATTTTTTACAAAATCATCAATTGCCTTCTCGTCATAAGCTCCCTTATGCATCTGAATATAATCAGGTATCTGAGCCACCGTGCTAAGAGCATTAATAGAGGTTATGCTAGTCACACCTATTCTTAGTCCTCCAGTTAGAAGTACAGCAGATATCATTAAGAAAGCAAATAATATACTCGATATAATCCTGTTTTTTCTTATATCATTTACAACCAAGTTAAATAACAGCTTCATGATAGCTCCCCCTTTCTAAAGCTCTTACATTGTTTAATCTACCTACTACTACTCCAAGCATCGCAAGTTCTACCCCCACAATTATAATCATAAGTGCGATTCCTCTTCCTTCTCCTATTCCAATCACTCTGCCTAAAGCCATAGCAAAAGCAGAATTTCCCTTCATAAATGGTTCAAATATAAAATCAGAAAGCATGCCAGATAAAGCAAAAGCTACAATATATCCTAGCTGAGAAATCATGCCTGTAAATCCGAAGACTCTTCCCTGTAGCTTATTTGGTATATTTTTTCTTATCAGAACCTCTGCTCCTATTTGAACAGCTGGCATAAAAGCAAACATCATAAACCCAAATCCCGCTATTAAAACCATATTCTCTCTTACTCCTACAAGAAAATAAAATATCCCACATCCAACTAGCCCAACTGAAAGTAAGTTCACATAAGATTTAATTTCCTTCATCCATACTACAGCTATACTTCCTGCTATCATTCCAAATGCTATTACTGTAGTTATAATCCCTAGCTCTATTTCACTTGCAAAAGAAAGAATAAGCGGCTTACTCAGTATCTGAATAAATCCAAGACAAAATGTCGATATCGTCATAATTAAAATAAGTTCTTTGACTCCCTTTTTATCTCCTATAGCTTTGATGCCTAGTTTAAATTCACTTCCTAGATTTAATTTTGTATCTTTTGTATCTGATGAAACTTTATTTGTCATACCTCTTTTCACAAATACAATAATAATAGCAGTTGTAAAAAAAGTCATAATATCTATTCCTATAAGAACGCTGACATTAACTATACGAAGCAATAAGCCTGCAACCATAGGAGAAATTATAAGCTTTGCACTATTGGCAAGCTGCATCATTCCACTTGCTTTTGAATACTTTTCTTCTGGCAATAAATCAGTCACAGTTGCTTTAAATGCTGGTTCAGTAAGTGCTGTAAATATAGAGCTAATACCTATTCCAATAAGTATCCAAACTAAATCAGCTTTTTTCATTACTGCAAGCATACATATGCTTAACCCTACTGCAGATAGCAACTCTCCTAAAATCATCATCCATCTTCTATCATATCTGTCAGCCAGCACTCCTCCCACAGGAGCTAGTAAAATAGATGGTAAAAAAGCACATATACTAAATATCCCTGTAGTCGTCACAGAGCCTGTGAGCTTAAGAATATAAATAGCTAGGCCAAAAGCAGTCATCCCACTTCCTATGCTAGAGATAGTTTGTCCTAAAATTAGTAATTTGAATTTTTTATATCCTGAATCAAAGTTATTATTCATAGGTGTACATTCATACATAATATTCCCTTCCTTCTCGACCGACGGTCTATTGATGATTAAAAAAAACAAATGCTTTTCCATCTGCTATAGCTGTCCAAACATTTGTATTAATATTTCAAGCTCACCTTTTTTCGTTCCCAAAAGTCTTTCCATATTGCTTAAAAAAGCTTGGATTTTCTTTGGAAACTCGTCACTAGTCCATTCAAATACATCACTGTCATCAAACATCATATGGCCTAGGAGCAAAATAGATTCTATACACTCTGTAGGATATTCTATGCTAAAAATCCCCTGATCTATCCCTTCTAGCATAAGAGGTTCTAAAATAGGAGTCATTTTCTTAATCATCTCTCTTAGATATATCCTATGAAGCTTTACATTCTCAACCTTATGAAGCTCTTCTTTGATTTCTTCTGAGCCTTCAAAATCTGGTTTTTGTGCCATCATAGCCATCATTATGCGATTTAGTAAAGGTATCGACTGTTCATTTAAAATTCTTCTTGCTTTTGTGGCACCTTCTTCAACTATATCTATAATGATAGCTTCAAGCACCTCTTCTTTTGAAGAAAAATAATAGTAAAAAGTACCTTTAGCTATATCTACAACCTTTAAAATATCATTGACTGAGGTTTTGTCATATCCTTTTTTTATAAATAATTCCCTTGCTGTCATTAGAATTTCTTGTCTTCTAAGCTCAGCATCTTTAACAGTTTTCATAATTTTTCTCCTTATCGACCATCGGTCTATAGAATTAATATTACTCTTTTTACAAAAAACTGTCAACAAAAAAGACTATCTGATTTAACAGATGTCTTTATTTGTTGTGACACAATATCCCAGTAAGATAAAGTGACCTATATATAATTGAAAATTCTATATTTCTAAATCAAACTAAACTCTAGCTGACAATCACATGGTTCTTTTTCGACTAAATCTTCATTATATTCTTTCGCTTCGATGCATCCCAGTGCTTTATAAAATGCCTGAGTCTCCTCAGATGAATGTGCAGATATATATAGCTTCTTAGCTCCACGTTCTTTAGCCTTCTCACAAATTATAGAAAATAGTTTTTTCCCTACTCCCTTTCCTCTCTGATTAGAAGATATATGAATACTGGAAAGCTGAAGATACTGACCCCCGCTTCCCCAAAAATCATTTTCTAAAGAAGCAAATCCTGCAAGCATATCCCCATCAAAAGCTCCAAATACCGCTCCCCCTTGCTTTACAGTGTTTTGCAGGCATTTAACTAAAAATTCATATTCGTCAATGCTCCATTGCTCCACGAAAGCAATGTCTTTTAAAACCCATTTCCCATCTTCTTTACGCCAACACTTTTTAACATCTTGATATCTATCAAAACCTGAAAACAGCTGGATATCTATGTCAGAAATTTTTAGTTCTCTATAATCTATATTTGTCAAAACCTACTACCTCCGTTTTACAAACCTATTTTTAAAGCTGCTTTTTTCCATTTTCTAATTTTTGTTCTGAAACTCTTAAAAGGCGCAACTGTATTGACGTGAATCCACTTCCAAATTGGCCATTTTGATGGTGTGGATGAAGCCCACTTTCTTACATCTTGATTAAATAGTTCTTCATTTGAAAAGCCTTTAATCCAATCCACAATCTCATTAACAGAGCATATAAATAACTCCTTTAATTCATTCAAAGAATATGATTTATATGTATCATAAAAGCTCTCGTATAGTCCTCCGAGTTTATTCCATTTATATTCTGGAGATGGAGTAACCACTTCGATTCCTTCTTTTTCATCTTTATCCCAGCTCATGATTAAATTCATCCAGCCTAGTTGATAAGCAATCATCTGCATGGGAGTTTTATCTATACCTTCTATCATTTTGTGTTTATCATCATCAGATATACCATCAAATTCATCTATGAAAAGCTTGGCTCTCTTTAGTATTTCTGCGATTAATTGTTCTTTATTATCATACTGCTGCATAAATTCTCTCTCCCGAAATTTATTCTAATTTACTTGTTTATGATAAGCCAATAATAAATCCACCATTCTTCCATAGCTCTTTACTCCATCTACTTGTCTATTGCTTTTTAAATAAGTGTCATTTACTTTTTCAGCTACTTCTGAGGTTGTCCCCTCATACTTTTCCCAGAACCTAGAGTAATCTTCTAAATCTTTTCTGAGATTTTCTGAGTATAAAACCTGTACTTGTTTAGCCATTTCATAATCTTCTTTAGAAAGAGCATTCATGGTGTGAATCAGTGCTAGCACTGTAGATGAATACTGAAAATCGTAATCCGGATGATGTATCCCTACAAAATATGCTGTAAAATTCGCCTCATCTTCTGGAGCTATCCCTCTTTGGTGAGCCATCTCATGAAGAGTAGTAGCTGGCAGTAGTAGCATTGGTATCTGAGTATTCACATTTGCTTCAGCCGTAAAAGGAAAATACATACCAGTTATATTTGTGTATAGCATAGGGCGTGAAAGTGCTATTGATTTTGGCTTACCATAGCCTCCTGAAAGGGCTTTAATATCTGTTCCTACAACTTCAAACCCATCATTTGCCCTTGAAAATATATCTAAATATTCACGTGAAACATTTACATTTTTAGCTTCACTTTTCTTTGCCAAATTACTAAGCTCATTAGCTTTCTCTGTTAAATCTAAGCTCAAATAATACAAATCCGTCTTAGAGTACATTGATACTTCTAAATTCATCATCTCAGCTATAGAAATTCTGCTATAATTAAAACCCCATAAAAACATAAATAAAATATATACTGATGAAACATATATCAAAAGCTTTCCTAAAAAATTAAAGAAATCTCCTTTAAATAATTTCCAAATTAATAGAAAAGCTATAATCGGCAAAGCTATAAGATGAGAGACATATATTATTTCCCCTAGCGAAAAAGGCAAAAGTCCTGTTAGGCTACTTATGCCTTGAATTGTCCATTTATTTATTCCAAGTGAATAATATTTCTCTAATAAATCTGACCTAGCTTCAAGTATAGTTCCTAAAAAGAAAGTCAGTATCGCAAAGAAAATAAAATAAAGCGAGATAGGTATTTTAAAATTCCTTTTGTACTTTTTATAATTACATTTAAGTGGTTTTATCACTTAACGACCTCCATAGATAAAAGGTAGCATAAGCCTCCCACCCTTTCCAAGCTTTAGCATATTCATACATTTCCTCAGCTGTAGGCTTTCTATCTAATCCTAAATTGCTTTTAAATGCATTTTGAAGACCTACATCTCCTACAGGATATGAAGAATTGTCATGGAAACATTTCATAAGTACATAATCTGCTGACCATGCGCCTACCCCTCTCAATACCATTAGTGATTGCTTTATTTTCTCAAAGTCATGCTGATTGAGTAAGGCTTCTTTTGAAATTTCATTGGTTGTCATAGCTTTTGCTATTCCAATAATATATTCTGCTTTTCGAGTTGTAAACTGATGGTTTCTTAACTCCTCGACTTCAATTTGAGCTATTTTATCATATGATGGGAAAACCCAGTAAGTTTCATTTTCAAAAATTATACTTTCTCCAAAAGCCTTTACAAAACGCTTTTTAAGAGTATAGGCAAAGTTTAGATTAATTTGCTGGCCTATAATTGCCCACACTAGAGATTCAAACAAATCAGGCATTCCAACAATTCGAAGCCCATAATATCTTTTAACCAGTGGGCTTAATAGTTTGTCCTCACTAGCTATATTATAAAACTCTTCTAAATTCTGGTCTAAATCAAACCATTCCCAGATATACTTCGCAATCGCTTCTCTTCCTTCATATGAAGGCTTCCCTGATAGAAATTCAACCTTTATAACCGTATGCTCAGCCTCTATCTTACATAAAATCATTTCCTCATCTATTTTTAAAAGTTTAATCAAATATCCATCTTTGATTTTGTGCAACATTTCTTGAACATTCCTAGCCAAAAAATCTAGACACTGCTTAAAATCAAATTCCTTTGGTGGATATAATTCTATATAAGAATCGTGATTTTTCCAGTTCATTTAACTCTCCTTTAAAAAATCTATGCTGCATTTAAAACAATTGGATTACTTCCATATTGATTTTCTCCATCTGTCCCTTTTTTAAACAATAATATAAAACATAAATAAACATTATAGATTGGTATTATCCCTAATAATATGTGCCAGCCTGGGCGATCAAGATCATGAAAACGTTTAGCAGTAAGTGATAGATTAGCTATCAACAAAATAATACTTATAACTTCCATAATATACAAAAGTACTAAATTGTCATAAAATTCAAGCATAGATAACCCCAAATTTATAGACCCTAATAATAAACTATACATAAAATACGGCCCTCTATTAATCCTTCCCTTAAAATTAAAAAACTTCACTATCTCTTCCATGTAAATACCCCCTGATTATTATATTTTTTAACGCTAAAATAATAATACCTTATTCTATTATCAAATAATTAACAATTTACTAACAATTTATTATATGATGTTCTCTATCTCTATACACACAAATACTTTTTTGAAGCTATATATTTGAAGTAAATAGTTTATTATGTTAGAATGAAACGAAAATGACACATTAATTGAGGAGCATCATATGGAAAATTTCGGCACTGTATTAGCCGTAATCGGCACAGTAGGATTTATCGTAGCAATTTGGATGTTATTTGGGTACCTTTACTTTAAAAAAGGAAATCCTAAAAAAGGCTTTTTAGTTTTATTTTTATCATTGCTTCTTGTAGCTGGTGGCGTTTTCATAGGTGTTCAAGGAGCAAGGAAAAACGCTGATGCAGGAGTAGCTTTATCTGATGAAGTCATCAAAATTATTGAAACAAAAAGTGTGGAAGAAGCTACACCGGAACAGCAATCACAAGTAGGTATGAGTGTATACTTGAAAATCAGTCAAGAGGATTGGGAAAAATATGAAGATGAAATATTATCATATTATATCTCATGGCAAAAAAGCTTAAATCCTCAAGCTAATGTTGAAACTCTAAAAACTGAGTTTAAAAACTTCAGAGAGAAATCTCTTTCAAATTAATTATCTTTCTAAACTTAATTGAATAGAAGGCTTATAGCGAGAAATCAGTGAGTTTTATTGATTTTTCGCTATAAGCTTTACTCTTATTTGTATAAAGGAGATTTTGACTAATGAGAATTTCTAAATTAATTAATTTAACCTCAAAAATACTCTTAGTTTTAATTCTAGTCTTTATACCATACTTTATATTTATAAAAAATACCCTTATTAATCCCGATACAGTAGACATTCAAGTTATTTCTGGATTGATACTCATGTTCATATTTTCAAAGATTCTCAAACATATTATTCAATCTAAATCATAATTTAGAAGATGAGTATTTTTTTATAAATAGGAATTTTGAGTCTTAATCCAGTCAGATAACGTATCTTTAGACTGATACAAAAATTCATACACTATAAATTCAGGTGAAATAATATCTATGATGTCCTTTAATAGTTCATCCTCAAAAGGTCTATGCATATCAAGCTTACCTACTGTAGTCAAATTATGAATGTATCTGTCTTCTAAGGAGCTCGATAGTAGTGGAGATTTATAGTCAAAGCCTTCCCTCATTTTTTCTACGCTATTTCCTAAACTGCATGCCGATACATGCATTCCATAAATATATTTTCTTAGCTCTCCCATTTGTTTAAGCGCTGTATTAATAGATGATTTAAGCTCATCCAAGGAAAAAACATCGCCCTGTGATAAAGCAAAGTGAGATAAATCAAATAAAAATCCTTTGTTTTTATAGTTTACCTTTTCATAAATTTGTCTCATCAAATCTGGTTTATCAAACCTAATCCCAGGTCCCCACATATTCTCAAAAAGAAGTAATATGTCGCTGCCTTTCGTAAAAGCCTGATTAATTAAATCAACAGCACAGCTTACAATCTCTTCATCAGTATGCCTATAATCCCCTGTGTAAATATCATGAATATCCATATCTGCTATATGCATCACCATATACCTTACATTAAGTGATTTAGCAATTTCGAACTCTTTTTTGTACCAATCCACAAGAGCTTTTGAACTCGATCCATTATATAACTCATGTATATTTTCTTTTGAAATAAGATTATGGAGCAAGGCTTCATGATTTCCCTTCCAAAAATCCATCCAGTATGACCAGGTTCTAAGATGAAGTCCATGAACTATCTCTTTGCTTACTTTTATATCTTCTTCATAAAGCATAAGCTCTACTGCATCTATATTATGCTGCTTTAAGAAATCCTCTATGCTTTCTTTTCCTTCGTTAAATTTATCTATAGTCTGAGTAAAGTTTGCAAGGTTAATTAGCTTTTTCATATACTATCCTCATTATCAAAAATTTTCAACTTAATATCCCTTAATTATATCAATAAATCCTTCACCATAATTTTCATACTTCTTCTCACCTACGCCCTTTATTTCTAAAAAGGACTCTTTATTCACTGGCAGATAGGCCGCCATTTCTTTTAACGCTATATCGTGAAAAATAACATATGGAGGTAGCCCTTTTTCTTGGGCTATCTTATATCTATATTGCTTTAGCTTTTCAAATAGCTCTATATCAAAATCTATATTTCCACCTTTTACAGATTTACTAGCTTTCTCTTTTTCATCTTTCTTTTGCAATAAATGTTTTTTATGATGAAGCTTAGTTTTTCCGCTCAGTACATCTGCAGATTTGCTGGTTAATTTTAACACTGGGTATTTATCATGAGTCATATGAATATATCCACTTGATACCAGTGTCATGATTATCTCACTGATAGCACTATCACTGTACTCTTTCATTATTCCATAGGTGGATACATTATCTAGTCTAGCTTCTAATACCTTTTTATTTTTTGACCCTCTAAGCACCTGTATCACCATGTTGGCTCCATATCTTTGGTTCACCCTGTATATGCAAGAAAGTATTTTCTGAGCTTCTAGAGTAATATCTATCATTTCCGAGCTATCTATACAGTTACTGCAGTTTTTGCACTTACCATTTGCAGAATCCTCATCAAAATAATTTAGTATTTGATTTCTAAGACATTCATTTGTATTGCAGTAATTAACTAGGTACTGCAAATTTTTGTACAGCATCTCTTGCCTTTTAGGGTCTATATCATCGTTTTGAATCATGAGCTTTTGCTTTACTATATCTGAAGCAGAATACAGTAAAATACAATCGCTTTTTTCTCCGTCACGTCCTGCTCTTCCTGCCTCTTGGTAATAGGCTTCCATATTTTTAGGCATGTTGTAGTGGATTACAAATCTAACATCTGGCTTATCTATTCCCATACCAAAAGCATTGGTTGCAACTATAAGTCTTTTATTTCCAAGTATAAACTCGTCTTGATTATTTTGACGTTCCTCTGAGTTCATTCCTCCATGATACCCCACTGCCGAAAACCCCTTATCATTTAAAATCTTAACCAGTGACTCAACTGACTTTCTCGTGGCGCAGTAAACTATCCCAGACTCAGTTTTAAAATTTTCATTTAGATACTCAATTAAAAATTTAGATTTATTGCTGACTTTTAGCACCTGATAATAGAGATTTGGTCTATCAAAACCAGTAGTGACCTCTATAGGATTTCTCAGCCCTATAAGACGCTTAATTTCCTTAATGATTTCTTTGGTTGCAGTCGCCGTAAATGCTGCTACTGCTGGTCTTTGCTTTAAAGAATTAATAAACCTAGGAATTTCAAGATAGCTCGGCCTAAAATCATGCCCCCACTGACTGATACAGTGAGCCTCATCAACTGCCACAAGAGATATCCTTATATCTTTAACTAGATTTATAAAAGAATCAGTATTTAATCTTTCAGGCGCAACATAAACTATCTTGTAGCTATTAGCTCGTATACCTTCTAATATCTGCAAAAACTCGCCGTTATCAAGAGTGCTATTTATAAATGCCGCATTTATCCCTAGTTCATTTAATGAATCCACTTGATCCTTCATAAGAGATATAAGCGGAGATATAACTATAGTAATTCCATCAAGTGCTATAGCAGGAAGCTGATAGCAGATAGATTTTCCTCCACCAGTGGGCATAATCCCTAGAGCATCTCTTCCTTCGATTATACTTTCTATCAATTTGTCTTGACCATTTCTAAACTCGTCATAGCCAAAATAGGTTTTTAAAATATTTTGTAAGTCCATATCCTTACCTCACTTTTTAGCTCTACTAAACTTTATGCTACTTATAATTGTACATTAATACTCTCTATTTTCCCTAGTGATATTTATTTTAAGTTTTATAACTGCTATAATAAACTACTAGAAAATGAGTAAGGAGTGAAAATTATGCCAGCATTAATACTTAAATCAATCGATGAAAATAAAGCCTGTGCTTTTAGCAAAATCCTAATAGACGACCTTGAAAAGCTTCTAGAGTGCCCTAGAGATTACTTTAGCATAGAGCTATCTCAATCTAAATTCATCTTAGATGGAGAATTTGTAGATGGACATCCTACAGTAGAGGTTTATTGGTTTGATAGAGGGCAAGCTGCCCAAGATACGGCTGCAAAACTAATAACACAGCATGTAAATTCTGCTGGATATAGCAGTGTAGACGTTATTTTTTATCATCTTGATAAAGAAAAATACTATGAAAGTGGTGAGCATTATTAAATAAGTTCAAAACTTCTTCATACAAAAAGCCTATATAAGTGTTAATCTTATATAGGCTTTTAAATTTTTAATTAAACTATTTAAACTTATTGCTCCTAACTTTCCTATATCTTTGTTTACTGCTCCTAGGCTTATCTGGTATAGTCATCTCAATATAACCTAATTCTAACGCAGGTAATAGATAATTATCTCTAAATGTAGGTCTATGCTTTAACTCAAGTGATTCCATAAGTTCTTTTGTAGAATACTCTTTATCCCCTATAATTTCTAATAGCTTTTCAACTTGTTCGGTAACTTGTTCCCCAACTTGTTCGGTGTCTACAATTTCACATAAAGCATCATATATAGCTTGTAATAAAAATTCAATAAATCTTCCTGAGTCAGCACTATGGTCACATTCTCCAAGTACTTTGTAATACTCATCTTGCCTTTCCTTTATTAATGTTTCTATTGGTAACCAACCAAATAGCGACTTCCATTTATACAACAATAACGTCTGCCACATTCGTCCCATTCGACCATTACCATCTGCAAATGGATGAATAAATTCAAATTCATAATGAAATACACAACTCTTTACTAAAGGATGCACCTCAGCTTTTTTTGCCCAATCTACTAACTCTTTTATAAGATTTGGTACTTGATTTGCAGGTGGAGCCATATGAACCAATTGTTCTCCAGCAAATATACCTACCCCACCACTTCGAAATGTTCCTGCTTCTTTTGTTAATTCATTCATCAAAATTTTATGAGCTAATAACATATCTTTAACTGAATATGGATTCATTTCCAGTAACTGCTTATATGCCTCATAAGCATTCTTTACTTCGCATATTTCATCTGGAGCTCCTAGAATTCGCTTCCCATTTATGATGTCTGTAACCTGATCCAAAGATAAGGAATTATTTTCAATGGCCAATGAAGCATGAATCGTACGTATACGATTGTCCCTTCTAAGTCTTGGATTGTTATTCATACTATCACTTATGTTAATTTGAGTTATAATTTCTGTAATTGCAGAAACTAAATTTACAGTCTTATCCGTTAGTGTATATGGCGGAACATAAGCTTTATCTCTCATTTTTACCTCACTTTGTGCTCTAATTTTCACTCATATGACTTATTAGAAATTCCTAAAATTCCAGCCACATCACGCTCACAGTATCATGTCTTTCTATCTCTTTAAACCCCAGCTCTTTGTACATATTTACAGTACCTCTATATAACTTTTCTGGTTCATCACTAGCCTCTACTGGAAGCGCTAAAACTGCCTCAAATCCTTGTGATTTAAAGTCATCTACAGCTTGCTTAAGTAAAAGTCTCGCAACCCCTTGATTCCTATACTCTTGATGAATCACAAAACAAATAACACAGCCTATTTTCTTGCCTTTTATCATATTTTCTATATACTGATGAAGCCTTATGTACTCACTTGCGTTGTTTGCATTACACCATCCAATACATTTCTCTCCATCAAAAGCTAGGTAGCCTTTCATCTTGCCAGCCTTTATTTGCTCTATTGCTTCAAGACGATTTTGTGCTCCAGTTCTTTTACTCCATTGCTCAGCAGAGAAGTCTGTATGGTAAAATCTACAAAAGCAACTAGACCAATGAGGCTCTCCAAAATCAAGATTTTCAAGATATTCAGTGAATGTTGTTGCTAGCTCTGGACTTAGTGGTTTAATAGTATACATAAGCTTCTCTCCTTTTATCCAAAAGAACATTATAATTATTATGAACACTTTTTTCCTATATTTGAACATTATTCATTTAGATAATTATATTATAACCACAGAAAATATAAATACTCTCTTTATCAAAATGAAGATGCCTGATTCCTAAATCACTTATAGAAGAGTTAAGAGTACCAATGTATCTTATTGTTTTACCATATTTGAAAAAATCAAAAAGAACCGTCCCTCTTGGCTATTGGCTAGAAATTCTGTTCAACATATTAACAACTATCACACCATTTTAAATATCTTGTTTAGATACAAAAGAGGATTGCAATGCAACCCTCAAATTACTAAACCGCTATAGATTTATATTCAATTGAATAATCGCTTAAACCATATGACGAAACTAATGATTTTAATAATTCTTCAATTTCGTCTTTTAATAATATTAAGCCAATATATTTACCAGATTCATTAAAAATCTTACGACTTTTATCTGGAACATCAATACTATTTCTTAGTTCTGAAGACATTGAAGCCAAATCGTTTAAATAACTGTAAACATTCTTTAAAAGACGGATATACTTATCACCTGTAACATATTTAGATGTTTCCATATGATAAGCAATTGCAACAATGTCGTAGCTACTAAGTTTGATGTCATTATCAGAATCAGCTTTTAAGGTTTTCAAAAGTCTTACGACTCTTTTAAAATTTCCAGCTGTATTTATATCTTTAACATCTAATAGATAGTTATGATAAAAAGGAGTGTTTAGTATTCTTTCTTTTTTATATTTGTCTAAGACATAAATACCTCTGTAATGCATTTGTTTAGTTCTATCATATTCAACTGTATCATACCAGTTTGATGGAACTACATCGACTTTTCTTCTTAAAGAACCACCTGATAAGCCTATAGCTTTAGCACCGCTACAGTCAACGTCTGCTTGTGGAAAAGCAGATATCAAATGCTTTTCACTTGTATACCTCAACTCCAACAAGTCATTAATTGGATTACCTTTATAAGGATTTGCTGGTACTAATGGATGCTGCAAAGTAACAAATTTATCAATGATAACTAATACATCAATGTCACTATGGGCTTTGATATGAGTATTATTAGAAACTGAACCCTGATACTCATATTCAAAGTTAAGTGATGCAGTTTTAATTTTATCAAGTTGATTCTTAACTCTTTCAGCTTCTTTATAAGTGTTTTTGGTGTATATTTCATCCACTGAAGCCATTGCTTCAATAAAATAGTTTTGAACATCATTTGTCTCAGAAGCCATTTTAATAAATTGGTTATAGCTATCTAAAGAAAACCCTTTATATCCATAGCATTCTTGAAGAATCTGTATATCATTTTTTCTACTTCTAAGTTCTGATAGTCTACTCGAATAATTTTTACTCATTAATCCTCCTTAGTTCCATACTACCAAAATTTTCACGGTTCTTGCCATCATTATAGTAATTACCAGTTGCATTTATTAGATTCTCTTCAAAACTGAATTCACATGTTCCGTTATGTTTATGAAGTTCATCAACATTATTATTAGGTGTATTCTCATATGAATATATCAACTTATATCCCTTCATAGGATGATACACTACAGAACCATTTACACTAATTGACTCAGAAGATGAATTTTTCGACTTCATTGATATAAGTATTTTATCCCAATCTTGTTTAATCGATAAAATACCTTCCCATTCAAAATTTTCATTAGTTGTATTTTTAAATGACATACCAACAATTGAATATTTTCCATTGAAGTCTGGATATTTAAATATTATTCTGAACAGTTCCCACTTCCAAACATATTTTGAAAATATAAAATATAAAGCACCTGCAACAGCTACAGTAGAAACTGTAACTGAAACAGGCCTGCCCATCATCTTCTCAAATAAATCAATCGATAGATTCAACCATGTAGAAAGCATAACTGCGAAAATTGTTATAAAAATTATCACCTTTACTTTCGGGTGACCTTTCACTTCGTAATTATGCATTGGTTACCTCTTCTTATTAGACTGGCTTAAAATACTGCCAGCTAATGTCTTCGTGGTATCGTTATACTTATCACTTTTAAGAACCTTAGAAGCTAAATCTTCCATCTTACTTCCTGTTTGGTTCTTTGTATTAGCTTGAGATAATGCTGAACCAGCTAATGTCTTTTGAATATTTGAAGAATCTTTGTCCTTTAAAACGCTTGATGCTAAAGAACTTACTGTGTTACTTGTTTTCTTGTTATTGTTCATAATTTTATTCTCCTTTGAATAATCAGTAGTTGATGGTTTAGCCACGTATATTCATGGCTTTAGCCAGGTTTGTTGATAGACAACTTAAAGATTATTCAAAATTCAGACAAATCCACTCATAAAAAAACTTCCCCCTTGTTTTAAATTTAGGCAGAAGTCAAAGAATATCACAAATAACTAGCCACAACCGAACAAACGTTTCAGGTTGCGTATAATTAACGTTTCTGTTAGAATGAAGTTGCGAGAAATCAAGCTAACAGGCTTGTGGAAGTCCTAACTGCTACCAACAGTTAAGGGCTTTTTTCTTTTTCTTCTTATATTAAGTCATCAGACTTACCTACTATTAAGATACATGAACCCGAACACTTTGTCAACATATTGTGTATCTAATATTACAAAACACAACATATAGTGTTTTTCGATGGTTTTTATTACTAAAACACTATTTAGATTTTCGATAAATCAATTGAATCAAACAATGTTTCTGGGTCAATGTCTTTTACATCATAACCTTGCTTAATTTTGTCCTTTATAGCTTTTCTTACCAATTCATCAAACTTTTCTTTCATTACTTTCTCAGTTAAATCTTCTTCTTGTTCATTTTGCTTAATTAGTATCTCATTAACTCTTTTTTCGAACAAATCAAACAATCCAGAATCATCAACCAACCTATCTTCAGTATCCTTTTTCATCAAATCATAAAAGTTACCATAAAAAGCTTTATCTTCTTCAACAATATCGTTAATATCCTTTTTCCCATTAAGATAAAGGAAATAATCCGAAAATCGTCTATACGTTGGAACCTCTTTGTAACTACGCACAAGCATATTGATAAATGCATATATATCTTTGCAATAGTCTTCTGATTCAATATCCTTTGTTATCAAGCCTATTAAATCGCTTAATAAATCTGTTCTTTCAACACTTAAATCTTTAACACCTAAAATTTTATCTCGTTGTATTAGGTGATGATAACGGTCTAATACATCTTGAAATTCTTCTTTGGTTTCAATTTCATCATCAAACAGACTTTCAAAGATGATTTGATATTTTTCAGAAGGTAAATTTTCACCTTTTTCGTATAGTGCAATATAATTGTCTAGAGTTGGCCTTGAGATATCTAATTCTTTTGCGAATTCCAAAAGTTTGATACCTAGTTCTTTAAGACGTAATTTTATTTCCATGTTTCTATTCCTCCACTTTAAGTATAGCACTTGCGTTTGATTTTGTAAATCGTTTTACATCAAAACGTAAATAACACATTAAAATACATCTGTAATATTTACAAAAAATCTTTACCAATCCCTTTGCTATTTCATATATTTAATCTTTATATAATTATAAATTAACTAAAATTAAACTCACAGCAACAGTCTGTGAGTTAGATAAAGTAATTAAAAGTTTAGGATTATTATTTAAAACAACCGTACCAACGTTAAAACATACGAGTCAAACATACGAATTTATTTCTAAAAGCCTCTATTTTCAATGCTTTCAAAATTCGTATGTTTTTACTTATGATACGGTTCACCGTACTAGTTTTGAATGAGGTTTTTCTAGACTTGTTTCATCTTCGCATCCAGTCTCACTCGATAGTTCAAAGGCTCTAAATTCTCCTCAGTAAGTGTAGCTTTATCTAAAACATGTATCTTAGGCGATTGTGTCTTTACACTGTATACAAGATAAATGAAATGATTTTCACTACCTAATGTTTTCCTCAACTCATTATCAGTAATATAGAAGTGAATGTCGCGCGGTGGTGCAGTTGTTGATTTCACTTCTATATGAATTTCAGTTCCATCTAGGTCATATGACAAGATGTCATATCCCAGGCTATCATCTTTCAATGAAACATGATCTACTTTAGTAGCTAAATCTGTCCTTCCAATCCTTTTTAGTTTTTTAACCTCATTACTATATACAATCCGCTCCCCAAGGAGTCCAACTTTCTGATTTTTCTTGCCTATTTCAACAAAATCTTGCTTTCCAGCATTCGTTTTTACCTTTGCCTTCTTCTTGCCAAGATACTCAAAATCGATAAACTCGACATTAAGCTTGCGAGACCTATTTTCTTGGTCAATGTTATTTCGTGGATTATAGACAGTATATAAGAACTTGCTAAACTGATCATTACTCCAGTCAGCCATTATAAGATTAGTGTCTTTAAAGTCCAGTAACAATCTCTGTTTATCAATCATACGAATTGGTTTCGAAATATCATACTTAATAGGCAATACTTCAAGAAAATAGTCCAAGTGTTTATCTGAGAAAATTGTCAGATAATCTTTCGGGAAATAAGTAGCTAATATTTTGCCTTTGAACATTGGTGAAATCTTGTTTTCATCAATCAAATCATAATTCCTAGCTTGCCCAGCTTTGATTAATCGATGAATTTCATCCTTAATTCTATCGAAAGCTTTATTTGGATCAAGTTCTCCATCCCACTTCTTAATGGTTCTATACTTCTTCTGATTATCATACTTGGTGAACCCATAATAAACTCCAAACTTTTTATCGGCAGTTGTACCACCTTTAATTTTTCCGAGTTCCATCAGCCTTGTTTCCAACCAGTAGCAAAAAGATTCTTCTCCAGTTTCATTCTTCTTCCCTACAACATAATCATCAATACTCATATGTCGAAAATTCTTAATTGGGAACTTCTCAACAAATTCTCTTCTCAATAACTCAAGTTTGTCTAAACGCTCCTCATAATGCAAGTGTATATCTGTCTCAATATATAGTCCTAAAATCTGTTCAAATACATCCATGGCAATTCCACTCCGTTCATGTTATTCATCATAAATATTCATTGCTAACAACCCATAACCTCTTTGACTAAGTTTCTGATTAGTATCAAAGATAAGATACTTCCCATAAGTCGATCTTGTATTTGTTCGGTAATTATAGATAAATCCCGCAATGTAATGGATCTTCTTATCAAAAAGTTCTCTAAACGCTTCCTCAGACACAGATATTTCACTGTTCCTTTTTAACTTCGCATAATAGTCATTTAGAAAACTGACTCGATCATTCATAAACATCTTTTGTAAAAACTCAGATGATGTCAAAATCTGATTTGTCAAATCTCTGACCCCTGCTCCATCGAATTTTGTTTTATTGTGCATTAAGTAGAGGTTTTCTTCATCCCAAAAAATCAGATCAGCAATCTCAATATTACTCATATTTGTTGTGTGAGCATAAATCAAACACTCATTAGTATCTTCGATGAACAGTCTATTGTATGGATCTTCACTCATCTTCTTATCCAAATTCAAATTAAACTTGACCTTCAATGACTCTACTTGAGGCTCTATCATTTTATTCAACTCTTTAAACTGCTTACCTAGGTTTTCTACATACTTATCATTGAATATGTACCAAGTACCGTTGAACAAGTAATAGGTTTTACCAGCATAATCGATAAGACCTTGAATAACTTTGATTAAAGGAATCGGAAAGAGTGATTCGTTATTTGCCTCATCATATGTACTAATAGTTGCCTTCTTTAAAACATCCCTTACTTTAGTCAAGTTGAATTTGAGATTTTTTTCTACTGCGTCAAAAACCTCCTTCACCGTAATCGGTTCAGTACTCTCAAGAAGAATGCTCCCATCACTTAACTCAACTATGAATTTTGAAGAATTGAAATAGTACTTTTCATATTCATCCCCAACAATTGCAATAGAATCGAAATCCTTATTCATTAAATGATTCCTGATCAATTCCTCTGTCAGGTCGCTTTCCTTAATCCCAATTTTTCTGACTGGTATAAAATAGCTAAGAACGAAATTATCCTTTCTTACTTCAATTTTATTGATTTTCTGAACAACTCTTTTGAGTTCCTTGATTCCTAAAGTTCTGTTTATTACAATAGAATCTTTGTTCCCCAGAGTTATCTTTTTATCGACACTTTCAGTTTCTCCGAAATTTATCCCTAACTCTTTCGCCAACTGACTATCAATTTCAATGTTCATTTCTTTATAAATACTGCCCATGTTCTCTTCTGTAAGAAAACTTGTAACATCTCTATTTGAAAACTGAATTGATGCCCTATTCCCAGTTATACTGTTTTCAAGAATCCTCTTAACTACTGGATTCGACTTCTTAACTAACTTGGGCACCAAGTAAAGACCAAAGTATAGTTCAATGAAATTCTTTATGTAAGTACTACCGTAGCCTCCTGTAAAAGCATAAATTGATCCTTCGTAGGTGTAAAACATTAAATATGACACGCTAATATTCTCAATAGTGAAGTCAGAAATACCCTTTTTTTCAGGTTCTTTTTCAGATGAGATCATGCGTTCAATAAGCGGTTTCCAATCCGGTTCATTTCTTGTCTTGAAGTAAATACCGTTGAAATCATCAAACGAAAATTCTTCAAGTTCGATGGGTTCACGTGATCGAATGCTGGCAAGTACAGATGTATACATTCTAAAGTACAAGTAATTAATATCGTTGATTTTTCGGCTATTCTTCTTGACTAAATCAAATCGCTCAATAATTTTTTGATTATCGATTTTGTAAATACTGAACTTGCCACTCAAAATTGCTTTTTCTTTCATCATAAACCTCCAATCACACTTGTAAAATCTCTCGCTCAGTTTCAACGTCCTATTATTTCCATTATATCAATTAAAATCAACATTAATCTATCACTTTAGGTAATGTTTTTCAATTATTTGAAAGAACATTTAGCGAAGGCATATTAATACGATACCTTCACCAAAGTACATTAATTCTATTAAATCACAGCCCTAAACTCATAAAAAGAAGGCGAGGTCTCCATAGTGGAAATCTCGCCTTCTTCTTCGTTCATTTCATCCATCATTCCTTGGATGATAGGATTGTATTCGATGTGAATATTTTCGATTTTCTTGTCCTTGACCGTAATTTTGTCAACAATAAGCTTGAGTAATCTTTGTCGCTCAATCGCATCTGCACTAACCAAAAGTTCAGCTAGGTTCGCAAATATATTTTGAACCTGCTCGACTGGAACATCGCAGTGATTAAACAACACCAGTTCTTGTTTAACTTCGTCCAACTCTCCAATCATTGACTCAATTTCAGAGTCAACTGCTTCTATTCTTCCCATGATATCCTGTTTGCTTAATATTCCGTCTTCATACAACAAGATATCCTTTTTCTTTCGTTCAGCAGCCTTTGAAATTTCTCGCTCAATTCGGTCTCGTTTCTTGAACATTGGAGCGATTCCAGCTTTACGATCATGGTTCAGCTTCTTGACAATCTTCTTAATCAGTCCATCGTTATTCAAGAACTGGCTAACTTGCTCAAACACATAAGCCTCTGCATATTCTGCCCTCACTGAATTAGCGTGACACACTGCTGACCCTTTATTATGAAACTGTCCACAACTGTAATAGCGTATTCGTTTGCTTGTTCCATCTTTCAACTTATTTGTTGTGCCTGCCGCAACCATGCCATAACCGCACTCTGGACATCTAAGAATACCTGTTAGTGGATATTTACCCGTATTCTTTGTGCTATTCTTTGTTTTTTTACTCTGAATGTATCTTGCTTGGTTCCATGTGATTTCATCAATTATGGCTTCATGTACACCATCGACAAGAAGCACATCGTCGTTCTTTCCTTTTCGTCGTTTATTGGCGTAATCAACATACTGGTTGTATCTTATTTTCCCAATGTAAGTCGGGTTTTCCAGTATGCCTTTTACTGCTGTGATCGAAAAGTTGTTTCCTTTAACTGTTTTATGCCCTTTCTTGTTAAGATCATTGGCAATGGCTTTGTACCCTTTCCCCGATATGTAGAGTTTGAAAATCAAACTAACTATCTCAGCTTCTCTTTCATCAATAACAAGTTTGCTTTCACGACCTTCACCGACAGAACGATAACCTAACATACGTCCGCCATTTTTCAGTCCCAATTTTGTTCTTCGCTCCATCCCCATTTTCACGTTCTCAATGATTGTATATCTCTCGAATTCAGCCATGATGCCTAAGAATTGAAGCATCATTTTGCCCATCATGCTTGATGTGTCAATACCCTCAGATATACTGATCAACGCCACTTCATGGTCATTGAGTATCTTTAACAAGTTAAGCAAGTCTCTATTGTTTCTAGCAATACGACTGACCTTCCATGTTATTATTTTGTCTAATTTTCCATCTTTAACATCTCTGATCATGCGCTGGAGAGCTGGTCTAGCCTCCATTGACTTACCGCTAATACCGCTGTCAATATACTTTTCGACAATCTCCATATTGAAAAGGTCAGCATACTTTTCAGTATGCTCATCTTGACCTTCTAAAGAAAATCCATGTTCAGCTTGTTCATGGGTCGATACCCGTATATAAACACCTGCACGATATTGTTTTAAGAAATTTTCAAGCAATCCGTCTGTCTTAATCCCCATAGTCATCGACCTCCTCAGCCATATATTCATCTTTAATCTGACGATCCACCAAATCTACAAGCAGATCAAACAGAATGTCACATTCTTTGTTTTTATCCTCAAATAGTTCCACCATTGTAAACCTCCATTGGCAATTAGGTACTTAAATATAATATCTATTTTAAAACTTACATGTTCCATTTAGCTGTGGGGATTTGCTCCTTACTACATGCAAATCCCCACTCATATCCATGGCTTATTGAATCTTGATAACGGCAACCTTTAACTCGTCAAAACTCTTGTGTTCAACTTGGCTAAAAGTCTTGGATACACTGCCATCTGAATAATCAAGGTTAAACGCTTCGACTAACTCCCCAACAAGTTTTGCAGAGTAAATGATTTTCTTGCGACCCTGTTTTTTTAAGGAATAGTAGATTTCGTTGCTAGGTAGTTCTTGCCCAACTAAAATTGTGTCTGACCCGATGGCTATTTGAAGCTTATCCTCCACGCCTAATTCTTCACAAAAGTCCACTGGAAAAGTTATTCTTTTCCCATTGTCAGAGTAAATAACCGACATCACCCCTGATTCCGAACTTTCTTTCGACTTATGTTCGCTCTTTGTTGCACGGTATCCAGACAGAAAGTCGTCGAGGGACTTTCCTGCGTCGGTTTCTACCGTATCTATCGGAGGATTCTCAAAAGCCTCTTTTTCCTGCTTTCTGTCCTCGTGAGTGCTGATTGTTTGTGCTTTCTTCTTTTTCAATTCGTTTACTTTTTCCTTATTAACTGGCATGTTTAGTCTCCTTTTCATCATCTTCCTCATCAAATAACATTGATGTTCTGTTTAGTTTGTTTTCATCATTAATCTTTTTCTTACTTTTCTTTTTCTCAGGCTCAAATACGTTGTCAAAATTAATAATCACGCATCGTACACCTTTAGTTTTAGGTATGATGGTACGCTTCTTTGTAAGCTTGTTCTCATCAGTTTCTATAATTCCAAGCTCTCTCCATCGTCTAAGAATGATTTCTGAATTTGTGAAACCGCCATCGCTAAGCATTTTTCTGAATACATCTGATATAATGGCAACTTCAACAAATTCATGCGCATCATACTTCTTGTCATCTTCATCACGTTTTTTTCCTTCTCTACGATCGACCCCTGCTCGTGTAAGAATTCTACCGATGACCTCGCTATGTGGAATTACTTTCTGATCCTCATAGCTTCTGGCTGTCGTAAAACCCTTCAAGTCTGCTTTGTAGATAAACTTATTAATGTTCTTGCTAATCTCAGACTTCATATACTCGTAAGCCTTTAACGGAAGGTTGCGATCATCATGTTGCTTACTGTCTGCCTCAATCAATATCTTAAGTACCTCTTCTTTATTCAAAGTTAAGTTCAGATACTTGTTGGCAAGGATAACCGTCATGTAGATAACCGCAAACTTGTTAGCAATACGATCGGTAAACTGATCTTTGACAGGCATCATATCTAGAACTGAAGCTTTTGACTTTTCAAAGGCAAATAGTAGTTCGTCGTCATCAATACGCTGTAGTGCCTTTACAAACTCAACACCAATATGCCCATAGTTTTTCTGCGCAAATATTTTAATCTGCTCTGCATGTTCAGCCGAATCTGTGAACGTCACATCTGCAATCTCAGTATTTCTGACTCGAATACCCTGATTAGCATTTGAGCTGGATAGGAGCGAGTTCTCCCCTGTGCTAATGACAACACCACTCCACTCTTCAGCATTCTTATTGACGCCATCTTGGTTCTGTCTGGCTTTGTCTTTTCCCTCTGCTATGGTGTAAATAATATTGGAGTAATCCTTATTTGCCCTTACCGATGCTTCGTCCATGCCGATTGGGATTCCATGCACACCTGCAAGAAATCCGATTAACGCATTGTATGTGGCAATCCAAGACTTTTGGAGTCCGTTATTGGACTTGCCAGGATATCCAAATGTTGATAATGCAAGCATCAGTGCCGTTGACTTACCCGTTGTTGAGAAGCCATAGATATGGACAAATATAACTTCAAGTCCAATTATTTTTCTAAGACGTGACGCTATTGGCGCAGATAAACCCAACACTAATGACAATTCAAGTGGATATCTGCCGATTACCAGATCGTTGATTCCCTGCAAATACTCATCAAGTGTTCCTTTGGGTTCAATGTTATGAATGCCTCTGTATTCAGACGGTTGATCATAGCCAATCGCATCATGATGCAAAAATACTCTCTGTCCGTCAATGTCATACCATCCAACTGAATCATGTATGTTAATATGCTCAGCCTGCTCTTCTAACATCAATAGCACTTCATGAACCATAGGTGCGTTTGCGTCTGTAATGTCTATCCCTTTACTGGGAAGAATTCTTAACAATCCATGTTTAGTAAAATCACTGCGGTTCATTACAAGTGATTTTACCTTTCCATTTCGGATGTATAGAATTTCTAATTTCTCATCGTCAGTCAATATGTTGCTTTCAACATGATCAATGTTCATCTCACGCACCAAGTAAAATGGGTTACCCTCTTTATCAAGAGTGTATATTCCACCATTAATGAAATCCACATCAATGCTACGATGCAATGGGGCTTGGGTTTGTTCAGCAACTTCTTGTTCTTCCATTTAGTTCACCTCTTCTTTCTTATATGACAGAGGATTCTCCGTGGGAATCCCCCATCAGATTTCCCACTTTGGGGAACTCTACTTTTCTTGGTTTTGCTTTGCTCTGGAACATTCCCCCTTCTTCCCACTTTGGAAAAAGTCATCTTTTAGAGAGACTTTCACACAGATTGCTTGTTTTCTCTCCTTTGGACAACTTTCATTCCAAGAGGGGAAAAGGGGATTTTCTACAGTGTGTTCAAACAGCTTGGTTTCAACTTCCCACAAAAGGGGATGCCAACACAATCTGATGGAGAACAGGGGAACTAAGCAGCTTCTTCATAATTACTATTTAAGTCCGCCAGTAAGTTAACCTGTTCAGAAGCATTATGGAGTTTAAGAATACGTTCCGCCATAAAAATTTCAGCATCTTTCTCTTCATCCTTATTCACACGAGTCACTTTTAGAACTAAAGTGAGGTTTTCTAATGGAATTTCATGGTCAAGCAATTTTGACTCTATAAAATTCTCCGTTATAAACGCTTCCTGTTCCAAGTCTCTTAGAGAGCATATATAAGGACTATCCGTGCTACATTCAAACACGTACGTATTTTTGATTCTCTTCACCGCATTGATTTCAAAACCCAAACATTCTAATATCTTGGTCTTTATTACATTAGTTGAGAATGTAATGATACTGTCATCACTCTCTAGGATAATATCGAAATCCATCATTAACGAAACATGACTGTCACCATCGTACTTTTCTTTCCATAATTCAATAACTGTTTTCATTTTTCTTCCTCCTCATACGCTAACTCGTAGCATCATCTTCAATATCATTAGCCTTTCCAAAGCCTCCGCTTTGATCCATCTTTACGTTTATATATGTTTAATTGCGTCATTAGACTTTGGATGATCTCTTGAATGGAACATTTAATCACATCTCCTTTCATATCTTTATAGTCTGCTGATAAAGCACTCCTTCGACGGCATCGATGCTTCGCTTAACTAGGAGTCTCATCAACTATTTGTTTGATTAAGTTTTCAAGGTGCGTTGTTTCTATAACCAGTATCGCAAATAGATGAGATTCTGAAAATTGAACGTCTTCTCAAAAAACTTTACATTGACAAATCGTTATCCTTGTATTCCTGAATTCCCATTTCTCAATTCGTCCTGTTCTTCGACAACCCTATTATTCCACTTTTGGGGACTTGCCTGTTAGTAAGGATATTTGCAAAAAAAATAAATGGACACCTAAGGCATCCATTTGGTATAATACGCTATTTTTTATCTTTGCTTTTTTCCTTCTTGAAGTAATGATCCAGCTTTGAATAGTAAACATCAAGAGCAAGACTAATCTCATTCAGTATCCTGTCGTATTCATCATGAGTTAATTCCTGACTGTGAATCAAATCTCCAATGTTCCTGATCTTGTCTGTTATAACCGATGTTTTCGACCATGCGTCTTTTCGGCTAATCATATCAATTGATCCAATCATCATTTTCTTTAGTTCTTTATCATTTACTTTGTCAATCCATGCCATCATGCGATCATAGAAGTCTCTCGCTTCTTCAAGTTCTACTGTAACGCCTTTGACTTTCTTAATACCTCCTGTTTGACGTCTTATAAATTTAGGGAGATACGGATACCCCATTTCATCAATCAATCCCATGATGAATGGTTTTTCCTCAATATCGAAAAGTATCTCATTCTTGTCTTTCAGTTCTTCTGCGTCGTCAACAACAATCGGTCTGATCTTCTGAAAGCGTTTATACAACGCATTATGCTCATAGTGCAAAATATCTTCCAGCTCTATTAGAATCTGATTCAGATTGATTGTTTCTTTTTGTTTTTCTTCCATTCAGTTCAACTCCATTTCGTTATAATATCCAGTCAAACCAATTATAGCGAATATGTACAGTCATTTCACCGTTTATTTCCTTTTTCTTGGTGACGGTGACGGTCGATCCCCTTCCTTGATCACAACGTTCAAAATTGCCACTGCTATTTTCATACCTATAACTGCAATACGGTTCATTATTCAACATCCTCCCATTAAAAAAAGCGGTCGATTGACCACTTTAAATAAATTATCATTTATACAGCTTTCATCATTCTTATTCAATACACCTACAGATAAACAATTCCTTCTCCATAGCAAACCTTGCATGTTCGCCCTTTCCAACCCCATCTCAATGTGATTAACGAGCATATTAAACTTGGTATTATCGTTCCAAAGAACAGTCCAATCCAAGGACTTGCTTAATTTCTTTCAACACTTCCCCACAATCACTACAGAATTTACTGCGTTTCTTATTTTGTCTTCCACACTTTGGACAGTTCATTGTCTATTTCCCACCTTTGTATAATTTAATATTTCTAGTTGCTAGATTTATATTCTTCAAACGCTTGATTTATCAGCATCCCTGTTAACAGTTGACTTTGTGGTACACCATTGAAATTCAATGCCCCAACTTCAAAATAATTTCCATCAGAAGATATGAGAAACTGAAGGTTAGCTTTTACTTCCACGCCCTCAACAGTGCAATATCCAGAAAACTCTACGACTTTTTCACCATTTACTCCTTCAAAATAGATCCATGCTGGACTGCCGAAGAAATACTCAAAAGCCTCACCATATGTAATACTTTCATACTCGTGTATTTCACTAGCTTTGATTCCAACGACATACTCATTATTTTGATCAACAAGATTTTCCGCTTGGTCAACGATATCACTCAGGATACCGTTCGAAGGTGCATCCACTGAGATAGATTCATAATTACTACTGCTATCCTCAACAACATCATCCTCAGCGGAACTTCTTTCAGCCAAATATTCATCAATGCTTGTATCAAACTCCAGTTTAGCCACTTCTCTATTATCAATGTCATAGACCAAGATTTCAGTAACAATGCCTGTATTTACTTCACCGAATAAAGTTTCAATCATTCTCACCGAATTTGCAGGTATCTCTATGGTCTGAGCTAACCTGTCATCTAACGGTAAAATTACATCACCACTCAAAGTAGTCATTTTGATGTTAGTTTCCTTGATCTTAACATTTTCAGATGAATTATTTTTGACGATTGTTTCTAATAATCCCCATTCGTCCAGTCTTATGGATTCGACTATGACAGAATTCTCTACCATTTCATTGGAATCCATTGCTTCATCTTCGCTTCCTTCTTCCACCGCAGAGACACTTTCTTCGGGAGGTTCTTCTTCTTCCTGCCCTTCCGTCACATCGGTCGATCCAGCCGTCTCCTGTGGTGTTTCTGCTTGTGTCTCTTTATTTTCTTCCGTCTCCGTGCTGTCAGTCGCTCCCCCACAACCAGATAGGGCTAGTGATATAACAAGCATCATTGGTATTAAGTTCTTAAATATTTTCATTGGTTCAATCCTTTCTGTAATCTTGTGATTCATTCTATTTGCTATCCCTTCTCTCTAATATCGACTTATACAGCGGACAATCTGTACATGCGTCCACTTCAATACCATATATCGTGGTTTTACATCGTTGTAATCTTATATAACAACACTCAGAACCTATCAGATAGGATGTGTCAACATTGAAATATTCAGCTATTATCTCCAACGCCTTTATAGACGGATTTGTTCTATTCCTTTCAAGGTCTCCAATATATGAATGAGAAAAGTTCACACTTTCAGCGAGTTCTCTTTGCGTGACATCTTTAATCCTTCTTAATTGCCTGATTCGCTCTCCTATAGTCAACTTTATTGTCACCTCCTGCATCTACTGTTAATTATAGGAATAATCACGTTAATTGCGTGCTCGGTAATAACGTGCAACTCTAAACGCACTGCAATCACTCATTTCCACTTTGTACGTTTATAACGTGCAGTCGCTTCCAATATCTTTTTTCATCAATTCTTCTATCATTGACCATAGCTTGGTTTGGATTTCAATTGACACACGGCTATCAAAACCTCTAGTAATATAACGATGACCTGTAAAGCGATTTTCTTCCACATTCGTTCTCTCCTCATCTCAAAAATTAATAAAACCCCAATCCATCTAATTTGGATTGAGGTCTACTCTATTGGTTGTAAATTCCAGATGCTACGCACTTTAGGGGCAAGTGGATGGAAATATTTCCGTGAATCTTCATCACACAAAATGCAAGTTTTCTGCTTATATTCAGATAGAAGCTCAACAACCTGATTGATTCGTTCTTGCACTATCTTAGATGTATTCCCTGCCCTTCCCCAAGCAAATACGATCGTATCAACCGACTTGGCTTTCTCAAGAATCATATTATTATTTGAATTGATCATCTTGGTGTCCTTTAATGCTGCCGATTTTACAGGTGTATTAATCTCAGTAAACAGATTCATAATCTCTACTGAACCGTAATCAAGTCTCACAAGATTATTTACAGTGAACAAACTGGAATAGTCCATCGTAAGCCCATTGCACGATCCTGCCGACAACATCAATACAAGTGCCGATGATTTCTTTGAATCCCAGACTTTCTTCATGTAGAATCTGTGCTGTTTATTATCCGAGAAACATGCTTCTGTTTTTATTGTAGCTTTTTCTAGTTTCATATGTTCCCACCTCTCTTATATTTTTTCCTGTTCTTTGAAACTGTAATAGCTGTCACTACCGATTATCAAATGATCCAAAACCTTTATGCCAAGTATCTTTCCTGCTTCGTTTAGCCTCTTTGTAATTTTAATATCTTCTTTTGACGGCTCTGGGTTTCCCGAAGGATGATTATGAGCCAGTAGTACAGTAGCCGCATTTGATATGACTGCGGTTTTAAACACTTCCCTAGGATGCACCAAACTTGCGTTAAGGCTTCCTTTACTGCATACATTTACAGATGTCGGTTGATTCTTTGTATCCAGTGTAATGACAATAAATTCTTCCCGATCTTTATCCTCAAGAAACATTTTTGCCATCATAAGACCATCAGCAGGACAAGAAATGCGTCTGGGATCATACAAAAATGTCGATTCCCTGACCATCTTGAGACTGACTATTTCAACACGTTTTCTTGCACATCGTTGTTTTTCTCTGTTCCTATGTTTCTCTTCCAAATAACTGTCACTCCTCATTCTTCTTATCTACTCAACTACATCGGTAATCTGCTCAACAACATGACTATGAGCTATTTTCTTTCGGGATTACACATAATATTCCGAAGTCAGCATTCATAATGTACAAACACAAAAGATTTTCTTCACCATTCTCCTCAACAATGCGATGAACGATTTCGGCTATATCCGTAGTCACATCAAGATACATTTTTTCCAACTCATCAAAATCCAGTGGTGATTCAACAACCACCGCATAACCGCCATAAATCTCATATTCACGGTCTATGCCCCATTCACTGTCTAGAATGTTCATGTAATGCTTTAGATTTTCATTAAGCAGCGGTTGAATAATCATTTCATCCACCTGACTTACATTGACAATTTTCTTCACTCTATCGCCTCCTTATGAATAATCTAATTTATGATATATGCTTTAAGCGGTTATCATTACAGATCTTGAAAATATAAAAACTCCCAATCCATTTGTGGATTGAGAGCTTTCTCAACTATTCAATAAACCTATCGTTACGTTATAATTTATATTGCATCAAAGCTACACCATCTAATTTTAGCAAACTCGACTAGCTTTTCTTGCCTCTTGATTATTGCTTCTTTGCCCCATTGATCATTTACAATAAAATTATCTAACTCATTTTGCGTTTTGAATGGGGATCTTTTGAAATACAAATTATTCTTTGTTTCAATATCCGCATTTCCCTTACTTGCATTTGCAGACATTGGATCAATAGTCAAATTACCAATCGAATGCAAGTACTTTTCTTCAAACTCATCATCCATTATTCCAAAACTCAAATCACCAGTGGCAATTTTTGAACTCGCTTTAGGATTCTGAGGCATAATATGCTCAATGGAGAACTTCTTTCTTCTATCTTTTGATCTGAATACACTTGCTGGTATTGGAGATGCTACAGGCTGTTCAACATCTCTAAGATGGTTTTCGTACTTCCAGTAGAAGTAATTCTTAATATTGGAGCTATAGTCGAAAAAGTCACCCCAAGTCAAATATGATATGAAATCAGCGTTAGAACTATAAGTGTATATTGCAGATTTGAGCTCATCCTTTAACAATGAGTAATCTCCATTGAAATCTTTTGCCAATCCATATAACTTCGATTGACCAGCATTTGATCGACTGTTTAAGATGCTATATACCCTAAAACTATACTTCTCTAATAGCTCACATACCTCTCTAAACTTTGATAAATCAGGTGATCTATCGAACTTATATGTTTTGATCAATAGTGGGTAGAAGTTTGCCATATTTCCAAGTATTAAGAGATCATGAAACTCAGGAATGTCTGATGTCAAAAGAGCTTTCATAATAGCATAAGATTCTCTCAGATTCATCGTGTATTTATCAATATAATCGAATGCGTCATGATGACTTTCAATGATCAGTTCGTTAACATTCTCTTTCATTTGCTCCATATAACGTTGATAACCTTTTACCTTTTGAGTTACTTTCCAATCTTCAAAAGCAATGAAATTGTATTGCAGAATGGAATTCTCATCTATCATATCTTCAATTACTGTATAGGATTTGTATATCTCACTGAATCTTGACTGAATCTTCGACAACATGAACTCAGGATCATCTGCGGCAATATATGTCTTATACATCATGAAGCTTTTTGTCTTTTCTAAGTTCGTAAGTTGCTTACCACGATCATTTGTTGTCTCAAAAATTAGCGTTGCTTCTGCCTTGTCCATTACAGAATATGTAAGAATTTTGGTAGACTCCACTTTGGAGAGTATTTCTTTGAGCTCTTCTTGAGAATACTTTGACAGCTCTTCATAGAAGAATTCCTTCGAATACAACAATTTCTTCTGAGAAGGTGTTGTTATCAATCCAGTATGCACTTCGTGGTCACCTAAAACATAAGTTTCAAAGAAATCATTATCATCTTGCAACACCTTCAACTTGTACTCTGACTTATATTTTATAAATGTTTCATAGTACATTTCTTTGGTTTCATCATCAACATCAGTATATAAGTCAAAGAGTGTGTTTAGAAAAATGACTAATGTAGTAATCCGTTGCTGCCCATCCACTACTTCAATTATCTCATATGGACCCTGTTTTCCATTCTCTTGAAATAATATTGTGCCAAAGAAGTAGTCTTTTCCCAGCTTCTGATTTCTAAAGTCATCCATGAAATCAAATAGTTGTTTTTCACCCCAAGCATATGCACGTTGGTACTCTGGTATCTTGAATATTTTCTTTCCATCAAATAGATCATTTAAAGTCTTTTGCCCATTTTCCATAAAGAACACCTCGCAATAATTAAATATTTCAAACTATAATTTTCCATTTACCATTATATCCCTCAATTTCTTCAATATTACTTAGAAAACCCGTATTGCTTGAAAATTTCTCCAACTCTTGCTATGCTAGAAAAAGGAAATACCATTATTTGAAACTTAAATTTCAATTTTATAGAGGTGAAACATGAACTTATTTAAAGGAAAAGAAAAGGTTGACGATTATTTTGTTAGATTACGAGTTGATGGATACCAACTAAAGAATAATTATCATGGAATTACGCTTGATATGGTCACACGAGTTCTAACTAGTATAAATAGGTATACAGCTGATATCAGAGATGTAGTTTGGTGTTTATTGAATGATGAAATTCCATCTTTGTATGCCAATGCTAATGGCTTTAGAATATGTGATGGTGCATCTGTTGCACATATTGGAGGTTTTGTTGGGATATTACTAAGAGGTGGAAATAGACTGGATCGTGAAGGCAGAGACTATTGGATAAAACCACTAGTAGACATTGGTGCAGTCAATCTTCTCACTCTAAAAAATGGTCAATTTTTATCAGGTCATCTTGTGGCAAAATCACCTAATTCGTGTTACAGGCTTACTGATAGCTTTATATCATTGCTAAAATCAGCAAATTCCCCACAATTTGACAATATACTTAACCAATGGATTTCAATTGAATCAACAAATAAAAGGTTGGAGATTCAAGCACATGCTGTTCGGTTGGCAGCACAAAACTCAACAGATAATGCACACAAAAAATTAATTCAACAATCAATTACAATCTATGCAAATCATTTTTTACCAGATTACATTCCAGTCTATGTTGATGACTCAGATGGTGATCGTATTACAGTCACAGAAAGGGAAAAACTTAATTTTTACGGAATCTCATTTGGACATTTAGATGATGTTTGGCCCGATGCTATTCTAGTAAATCCGAATGAAAAAAAACTATGGTTTATAGAAGCTGTTACATCAGATGGTGAAGTTGACGAACATAAAATGAGAGGTCTAAAAGCAATCTGTTACAGATCTAACCTTCAATTTGGAGGAGCAACTACAACATATCCAACATGGAAGAAAATGTACTCACGTCAAAAATCTGAAGATAATTTGGCTGTCGGCTCATATGTTTGGATCAAGGAAAGTCCAGAACGACACATGTATATCGAATAACCTTTAGCAATTAAAAATATCACAACCATGTTAATCTTGGTTGTGATATTTTTTTATGATTTCTTCTACTTTCCTATCAATGCTGTCTTGATTGTCACTTTCATCATCATAAGCACTTGATAGTTCCTTCAAATCGTTTATAGTTGGATATCTTAAGCTTTTTAAATCACTTGCGTTAACCTGTGTATGTCCACTAAAAGTTCGGAAATATATATCTACTAATGAAGCTGAAAGAAATACACATAAACCTTTTGTCACTTCAAGTTCGAATCCACTCTTATTTCTATGATAGTAGTTGGTCTTATTGTCAAAACCGAAATACTCATAATTATAATCACTAGCTTTAAGGACTCCGCAAATAATCCTTCTTCTCTCTTCTTTTGATGACATTCTTTTTACTAATACATAGTTCCCACGGTTTCTCAACCGTTTCAAGTTACTATCATCTCCAATAATACTATTATTCTTCGCATCATTTAGAGGCCAGACTATTGCACCATTTTTAATATGTTTTGAATAAAGATAGGGATATGAATTCTCAACCACATCTTTACTTATATTTTCTGATTTTTCTCGGAAGCCAACAATTGGTCCTGTAGACACATCTAACCCAATATCTTTCAAAGTACATGGCAATGCATTTATCCTATCAGAAATTTGCTTTTCATCACCATTTCGAAGAATACGAATCACTCTGTTTGCATCAGAAGGATACACAATTTCTTCAAGTTTCAAAAGTTGTTTTGAAGTGTCTGAAAAACTGCTGTCAGTGCTGTGTAGCACGTTTACATATTTATTGCTATCCCAAATTTCCTTAATTCCATGGTATATTATTGTCTCCTGTAAAACTTGATCCTTACTAAACGGTGATGTTCTAGAATCAAATAAATGAAAATCCAAATATCTTGTATCTAACTCCATATCTTTTCTGTATGGAAGGAAATATACTCCATTACAGAAACTTCTCGGAGTAATCGCCACGTATTCTCCATGTTGCTTTAAGTACCTTTTTGAAAGTGAAACAAATGCAGCATAATAATTAGCAGATTGAATTCCAATCCCACGCAATTCATCATCTTCTTTTGAACCTGAAACCATTTTGCGGTAAGGTGGATTTAAAATAACATAGTCGAAAATATCAATATCTCCTCTCAATATTTTCTCAACACTGTCACTAATAAAATCAGTAAATTTTAACTCCCACTGAAAGGTAACTCCATGACTTAAACAGTACTCTTTTAATTCAGATAGATTTTCCTCAAGTCTAAATTTTACAGTTTCATCAATTTCATAAAGCAAAGCTTTAATCTCGACAGGATGATTATCCCATTCCAACACATTCCTAACAAATGCAATGGTCAAACTTCCCATACCTACTCCAGGATCAAGCATAGTTATACTCTTTTTCTTTTTTGGCTTAAACATTGCTGCCATGTAGTTCGCAATATTTGTAGGTGTATAGTATTGCTCATACTTCTCTTTAAGTTCAATACTTCTATTATTTCCATTAATCTCATTAAAACTGTTTTCTGTAGATACATGTAAATCTATTATACTCAAACTCATCGTTCCTTTACTTTTTAATATCATACTTAATTAATAAATCA
This sequence comes from Acetoanaerobium sticklandii, assembly GCF_000196455.1. Classification (NCBI taxonomy): domain Bacteria; kingdom Bacillati; phylum Bacillota; class Clostridia; order Peptostreptococcales; family Filifactoraceae; genus Acetoanaerobium; species Acetoanaerobium sticklandii. Next base: position 2,663,190 of record NC_014614.1, read on the forward strand.
ATTATACCCTGAGCAGACGTTCGTACAAAATCATTTTTTTCCAATATTCATCAACAATGTAAGATCAGACCCTCATACATGTCACATCAACAAAAAACCTCAGTTATTTATGATACGGTTCCCCCTTAATAATCCTATACGCCCTATAAACCTGCTCTAGAAGTATTAGTTTCATCATCTGGTGTGGAAATGTCATTTTTGAAAATGATAGCTTATAGTCTGCTCTTTTTAGTACAGCGTCAGATAGACCTAGAGATCCACCGATTACAAAAGCTATGTTGCTTTTGCCGGTGATAGCTAGGTCTTCTAGTTTTTCTGCTAGGTCTTCTGATGAGAGCATTTTGCCGTCTATTGCTAGGGCTATGACGTAGGTATTATCCTTTATTTTAGATAGGATTTTATCGCCCTCTTTATCCTTTATCATAATCATTTCTTTGTCGCTGAGGTTTTCTGGAGCTTTCTCGTCATCCACCTCTATGATTTCTAGGGAGCAGTATTTTGAAAGTCTTTTTGTGAATTCCTCTATCCCTAGCTTTAGGTATTTTTCTTTTAGCTTGCCTACTGAGATTATTTTTATATTCATTTTTACTCCTTGATTTTTAGTATTTCTTATTATTATATCAAGTTTATGCAGGTTTATTTTTTTGATTTAGTATCATTAGGTTTGACAGCATGAGGATGCCTCCACCTGCAAATGTCATGATATATACAGGAACAGAATTTATTATCATTCCTGATATTACCAGTCCAAGAGGTGCTATGAGTTTTACTATGCTCATACTGATGCTTAGCACCTTACCTCTTAGGTTGTCTGGGATAGATTTTTGCATGAGCCAAAGTATTGGTACGTCTATAAATGAGATGGCTATCCCAAATATTACCATTATACTTATATAGTATATCATATATGCTAGGCTACTTGCATCAGCTAGGACAACTGGAAGACCTAGAAGTGCGATTGCTACAGAAAGCGTAATGCTTGAAAATATAAGGAGCTTCATGTAGTCGATTTTTTCTATGATTTTACCTACTACTACTGCGCCTAGTATCATGCCTACTGGAAAGGCGCCTTGGATGATGCCGTACTGGTTTGAGCTTAGGTTTAGCAGGTTATTTATTATATATGGAAGTGGTACTGTCACGGAAAAGCTTATAAAGAAATTTAGTATTACTAGCACATTTATCATTTTGACTATTTCTGAGCTTTTTCTTATATAAGTCAGCCCATCCTTTATATCTTCAACGAATCCTCCATCGTCATTAATTTCTGCTGTAGATTTTATATTGTAGTTAAAATCTATCATGGTTTCTATCCCTGCTGAAAAAATAAAGCAGACTGCATTTATGAGGATAAAGGTCTTAATGTCTGTAAATGCAAATATAAGTCCTCCTAGTACAGGGGCAAGTATGAGCGCAGTTGAGTCTATTACTTTGCTAAGTGAATTAATGGACATGAGCTTTTCGTCAGCTACTAGGTTTGGTTTTGCCGCTTCAAATGCTATCCCGAAAAATGTTGTAAATACTGTAGTCATAAATGTACTGATGTATATCATAGGCTGATTTAGTTCAAATTTTAATGTAAGCAGAAATAATATCAAAAACATCATTCCATTTGCAAAGTCCATAGATACTACTATTTTCTTTTTATCAAATCTATCTGACATATAGCCAGCTACTGGGCTAAAGATTATGGTAGGTATGAGCCCTACAAATAAAGTAAGTGCAAAGCTAAAGCCTGAGCCTGTTTGTTTTAGCACGTAGAGTCCTATAGCAAAGGTATAGATTGCTGAGCCAAATACTGAGATGAGCTTGCCTATTATAAATAATCCTAAATTTTTCATGATGAGCCTCCTTTTATATCTTAATGATACAAAGTGAGGCATACTCCACTGCAATAGCTAATTTTATATTTTTTAGGGCAAAAAAAGAGAAAAGGCGGGGTTGACCCTACCTTTTGCCGTAGTAAAGATATGAGTATACCTTTTCGCCTTTTACAAAATAATCCTCGTACTTACCTCCATGCTCTAGGTAGTCAGAGAATTTGTCCTCTATGGTTTTAAATCCTAATTCATCAATTGAAAATCTTATGTTATCAAGCAAGAAGTTAGGTTTATATTTATCCTCTATCATGGAGTTTGCGCTGAAGTTTTTAAACAGGATATAGCTTCCGTTTAGGTAAGCGTTTTGTTTTACATGATGGTCTATCTTGCTTAAAAGAAATTCTTCATGCTCAAATCCAAAGTTACTGCTACCCGAAAAATCAAATACTATGTCTACTAGCTTCTCCCCTATTGGCATTGATACAAAATCACAGCAGAGGAATATGATTTTTTTCTTTAGTGTTGAGGTTTCCAGCATGGATTTTAGAAATTTATGTCTATTTATATCGTAGTCTACAGCTAGATATACAGAGTCATCTGGAAGCAGGTCATAGATATTTCTAAGGGAAAAGCCCACTCCTGTACCTAGCTCTAGTATTACTTTGCCTTCTAGATTTTGAAAATCCAGACGTTTTTTCATCCACTCTATATTTTTGTATATGCTCTCTAGGTAGGATGTATCTGTAAACTTTATATAGTCTGCTATATAGGTATTTTCCTGCTTGAATCTGCTATCTGCATCTATATAGCCTGGTCCCATTAGTATACCGTCGTCTATGTGATATTCATGAGACAAGCTGCATTTTAAGACCCCATCTATTATTTGATTGTCCTTTATGCTTGCATCAGCTACAGTTAACTTTTGCTTGCAGATAGGGCAGGCAAACAAATCAAGTGTATCTAGTGGAATCCCGATGTTATGAGCTTTAGTGCAAGGCTTTTTCTTTAGCTCAGCTAATCTTTGTTCTAGATTTTGACTTACTGCTGTAAGGTCCTCTAGCTGTTTTTTTACTATAGCTAGCTGATTTGAAAACAGCATTTCATAGTACTGGTCCTCTTGATGCGCTGTGAGGTTTCCAAAGGTTTTGAAAAGAAGTATATCTTTTATTTGATTTAGGCTGAATCCCATATTTTTGAGAGCTAGGATTTCATCTAGGCTTTTTTGGCAGCTCTCATCAAATTCATACTGGGCTCCTTGTTTATCTGGCACTAATAAACCCATGTCTATATAGTGCCTTACTGTATCCTTTGTTATGTTGTTAATTTGAGAGAATTCACCTATTTTCATATATATTACCACCTATATTTTTTATGAAAAGCTATATTAATGGGTTTGGTTTAGAAGAGCTGTCTCTACTGCTTTTTTTATGGTCTGGCTTGAGGCAGTCGCTCCTGAAATAGCATCTACATCTATTTTTTGCTCTACTATTATGTCTGCTGTTATTATTTCAGCTGGTTCGCCCTTCATATTGTCGTGCTGTAGCAGTTCTATTTTATTGATTCTACCGTTTGCTATTTCCACCTCTACTTTAGCATATACTAGTCCCATATCGTATTCACCTAGGTATTTGCCATTTGGAAGCTCTTTTATATTTATTGTTTCAAATTTTAAGTTCTCTAGCTTATCTGTCATTTTGTTAGCAGTTGATATAAAGCTTCCTGCAGCTATAAATAGTATTACTAAAGGAATTATCCCTGCTATTAACAATATTTTTTTAGTTTTTCTCATTATTTAGCTCTCCTATACAGTCTGGTACAGGTGATTTCTTACAAAATCCACTGCCTCGTCTATTTCTTGCTTGTTCGGATGAGATATTCCCATCACCAAAAATCCACCTTTGCAAGTGTATTCGTCTTTCATAACTTCAATTTGATTGGCTATCAAGGCTTCTTTGAGCTTTTCAGGTGTCATTTCTTTCATAGATGAGGTCACAAGAAGCGCTGATTTGATGTTTGCTGGTGTTAGTTTTTTTGCAAATTCAATCAGCTCTGGCTTGCACTCTCCTGAATAAATTCCGCTTACGAATATCCCCATGTCATAGCCCTCTATTTTAGGATTGTCTTTAATGTTGAATGCTTCAATTCCTAGCTTCTCTGATATCGCCTGTGCTATTTTTTTACTGTGTCCTGTCATACTTGCATAGATTATTACGTTTTTCATAACTATTTTCCCCCTAGTTTTTTTAAGTTGTTAAAAATTTTAATCTGAGCCTCGCTCATTATACGGATTTCTTCCTCTGAGAGCCCATCATACATCTCGCTGATAAAGTTCATGCCGTATTCTTCATTGTCTTTTGACCACTGCTCACATTTTGAGGTTCTTAGTATTCTCATTGCTCTTTTGTCAGCTTCATCCTTTAGTATATTTACAAACCCCTTTGCCTCGAGCTTGTTTACAATTTCCTTTGTGTTCTGATGAGATGTCTCACACATAGCCGCAAGCTGTTTTAATGTAGGTGGCTCCTCAAATGAGCCTAGCATAGTAAGCACTAGCCACTGCTTTGCTGTTAGATCTTTTTTTGCATTATCCATTACTGTCTGAAGTCTGTTTGCCAGCAGAAATATATTGCCAAATATGAGATATCTTTTGTCCATCTTCTCGAAATCGTACATTTCGCTCTCCTTTTTTAAAAATATGTAATATGTTATGTATATATGTAGGATATTACCTTTTTAAAAGTTTGTCAAATATTTTTTTGTAAATTTTCCCATATTATTTGCAAAAAATACTTAGTTGCTAGTTAAAAATAAGTTAAAGTTCATTTATTCTTTATTGATACCCAAATATCTATACTCAGTATACATAACCATAGTTTATTTATCCCCTAACCAAAGTTAGGTTTTCTAATTTCAGGTTTTATTGTGTGATTAATGTATTATTTTTGAGGCATTAATTAAGAAGAGATATCAATATATGATAATATAAGAGTAGAGATGAAATTTTATAATAAAAATTCGGTTTTTAGATTTAAGGAGGAGTTTTCATGATTAAGGTATATACATTAAATGCTTTTACTGACGACGTGAGCGGCGGAAATCCTGCTGGCGTTGTACTTGATGCTGATAATCTAACTGAAAAGCAAATGCAAGGTATAGCAAAAAAAGTTGGATTTTCAGAGACTGCTTTTGTTATGAGCTCTGATAGTGCTGATTTTAGAGTGAGATTTTTTACGCCCTCTGATGAGGTCGATTTATGCGGACACGCTACTATAGCTACTTTCAAGCTACTTTTACTAAAAGGAAGAATAACTACTGGTGTATATAAACAGGAAACTCTAGCTGGGATACTTTCGGTTGAAGCTTTGGCTGACGGAAGTATTTTGATGGAGCAATCTATCCCTGAGTATTATGAAATCATAGAGCCTTCAGAGATTGCTAAAAGCCTAGGACTTTTAGTATCTGAGCTATCTGAGGACTATCCTGTTCAGGTGGTATCTACAGGTCTAAAAGATATAATGGTTCCAGTTAAATCCCTAGAGGCGCTTAAAAACATCGAGCCCGATTTTGAAGCCATAACGGATATCAGCAAAAAGTATGAAAGCACTGGATACCACGTATTTACAACCGAGAGTCTCTCTGGTGCTGATTGTGCTTGTCGAAATTTTGCTCCACTTTATGATATCGATGAAGAAGCAGCTACTGGAACAGCTAGTGGTGCCTTATCTTCATACCTTTTTAAATACAAGGTTCTAAAGGATAAAACCTATAACAGACTTGCTTTTGAGCAGGGCTACTATATGAACAGCCCATCTAGGATAATTGCCTCTTTACATGTTACTGACGATGAAATAACTGGCGTCTATGTAGGTGGAAACGCTATAGTAACAGGAGAGATTGATATCAAGAGAGGAATTTAGTTTATGAATATAGCTTTGGCTGCGCTTATAGGAGTAATGCTTTCTTTTATGGTGCTCACAAACGGAACCTTGGCAGGATATCTCGGTAATTATCCAGCTACTGTTGTAAATCATGCTATAGGTCTAAGTATTGTTCTTATTATTATCTTTTTAAAAAAAATTAAAATTAAAACTTTGCCAAAAGCACCTTTTTATATTTACTTAGGTGGTGCTGTAGGGGTTTTTACTGTGCTGTTTACAAATATAAGCTTTAATCATCTAGGAATGTCCCGTACTCTAGCGCTTGGACTGCTCGGTCAATCTATAACCTCTATTTTTATAGATCATTTCGGACTTTTTGGAATGCCACGAGTCAAGTTTAATGCCAAAAAGAGTATTGGACTTAGCTTTGTAGGATTAGGAATATTTTTGATGGATAAATTTTAGGAGGAATAATGGATTTTTTATATATATTATCGGGTATGCTAGCTGGAACCACTGTAGTTACTTCTAGAAGCATCAATGCCAACCTAGCTAGAAAGATAGGTCTAAACTCCAGCACTTTTTTTAACTTCATAGTCGGCCTTACTGTATCATTTTTAGTTCTCATGGTGCTAGGAGATGGCATGATTTCCTATTCAAAGGTGGATTTTTCTTCAATCCCATCCTGGGCATATATAGGCTCTGTCCTAGGTGTAGGAGTAGTTTTTTTATCAAATTACATGGCTGTTCGTATCTCAGCTTTTTATTTGACTCTGCTCATTTTTATAGGTCAGCTTTTTAGTGGAGTCATACTAGATTATTTCGTTTTGAATTCCTTATCTACAGGCAAGCTACTAGGTGGTTTTTTGGTGCTTGGTGGACTTAGCTACAATCTTCTTTTAGATAAGAGGGGGATGTAGAGTGAGACTTCATAGGCTATTAGGTATCCTTACTCTGCTTGATTCTAGAAAAACCATAACTGCATCAAAGCTCGCTAAGATATTAGAGACCTCTGAGCGTACTATTTACAGAGATATTGATATACTATGCGAATCAGGTATTCCCATAACTTCTTCAAGTGGACCTAGTGGTGGTTTTTCACTTATGGATGATTATGATCTGTCACTTAATACTATGAAAGGCAGTGATGCTCTTTACCTCATGCTTTCAGGCATGGGAGTTCATCCTCAAAAAAATACTCAAATGTATCAATCTGTCCAAAACGCTTTTTTGAAATTAGAAAGTACTGTGTCAGATGAGCATAAGGAAGAAATAATAAGGGCTAAGGAAAAATTTCTCGTAGATTTCAAGCCGTGGTGGGGCGAGGATGTCTGCGAGGACAACATAGATATAATAAAGCAAGCAGTACTAGAGCTCAGAAAGCTCAATGTAAAATACGAAAAGTACAATGAAGAAAGCTCCCAAAGAATTCTGTCTCCATATGGAGTAGTAGTAAAAAATTCTCAGTGGTATCTAGTTGCAAAATGCCATCTTAAAAACGAAGTGAGGATATTCAAGTGCAGTAGATTGAAAGAAATTGAGCTTTTGGATGAAACCTTTGAGATTCCAAAGAGCTTTGATTTAGAAAGATTTTGGCAGCAGAGCAAGACTATGTTTGTCAAAAAAACTGCTGTAACTGTTTCTGCACCTTCCTACAGTGTAAAGCTAGAGCTAGATGCAAATGACTCAGAAAGTCTGAAGGGCTTTATTGTAATCTCCTCATCTGCTTCAAAAGGAAGGCTCACCTACGAGCTAGATATGATTTCTTTCTCTACTGCTTGCAATATACTATTTCCTCTTAGTGACCGTATCAAAGTAATAGCACCAGCTGAGCTTAAATCCTGGATAGAGGATAAAGCAAAAAATATTTTGAAGCTAAATAGCAGTTTATAATTCATGACATACAGCTGTCAGTAATACCTTGGTATAATGAATGTATCCTAAAAAATGGAAGGGAGATAGTTTATATGCAAGGAAAAATAGTTAGTGTTGATGGATTCAAGGCAGTTGGAATGACTTATTTTGGAGACAATAACAATGGTGAGATTCCTAAAATGTGGCAGATTTTCAATCAGAAGTTTATGGAGATTTCAAACATAAGCAAGCCTGTGCTTTTCTATGGAATCTGTGATTCTGATATGGATGAGCAGGGCCGATTTGATTATGCTGCTGCAGTAGGTGTGGATTCATTTGAAAACGTTCCAGAAACCATGGTTACTAAGACAATCCCTGCTGGAAACTACCTAGTTTATACCTATGAAGGAGATATTAAAAATATAGGAGAATTTTATGGCAAGATTTTTGATACCTATCTTCCTCAGTCCGGACATGAGATGGATATGAGACCTCAGCTAGAGGTATATGATGACAGATATATGAAGACAGGTGCTTTTGATATTTATATCCCAGTCAAATAGGCATCTATCCTGTTAAAGAAATACAGTTTCTCATATATGTCTAGAACCTTGCTACATTCAAAATCATAATGAAATTTAAAATTAAGCCTCTTGATTCTGTTTTAAGGAATTAAGAGGCTTAATTATTGTAAATGAATCAAAATATATCTGACTTATAATCAATCTATTCATTAACTTATGGTTTTTTAATGGCTAATTTTATTTTTTTCAGTTTACTGTTATGGTTTCAACTAGTAGAATTTCGCAGGCTCCATCTCCAGTATCTGTTCTCGATAGGCTAGTAGACCACGGCCCATCTTCAAAAATTACATTCACAAGATAACCTGAAATTAAAACTACACTGTTTTCTTTTACAGTCTTAAGCTTTTTTAAAACTTCAGCATTTGCAGGGATAATATGGGTATTAGAGGAATGCTGACCTACATGAGATACTGTAACTGGAGCATCAGGATTTAGATTATAGTAGTACCATCTTCCTGATTGTCTGTACTTTACAGCTTCTATTAGCTTAGGCTGATTTAAGTCTCCCCATGCTAGAATTAAATCCATAGGTGATATCCTTGATGGATAGTCAGAGCTATAATTTTTTCTTCCTCTGACTCCAGCGTGTACCTCGTAGCTAGCTACTAGCTCCACTTTTATATTCCCAGCTTTAGTTTCAAGCTCTAAATATTGTTTTGAGCTTAGATTTTTTTGGATAGGATTAGGCAGATAATCAGGTCCCTTATAGTCTTTTGATAGTAGTTGACTAAAAAAAAGAGCTGATATAGCAATTATAAGTATGACAATAAGCTTTTCTCTATTATTTAATTTCATATCCAGCTCCTATATAGTATATTTTGAACTAATTTTTCTTAATTATATCATTATACTATTATTCCTTTTAGCTTGATCCAATTATGCTAATAATTTTGAATTATCAGGATTTTTCTAGGATTAATTGATATAATTTATATATATAACAAAAATTTAAAAAGGAGGATTACTATGCACCTGAATAATCTAAGTACTGAAGAATTAAAGAAGAGGCGGCTTTACTCCAATTTAGCTCTGTTTCTCGTTGCTTTTTTATGGGGTACTACCTTTGCAGTCTCAAAGTATGCCTTTGCTTACTTTACACCCGTATATATGATAGCCTTTCGCTTTACTATAGGGGTACTTGCAATGTGTATTTTTTTCTGGAAGAAGATTTCAAAGATAACGCTTAAGGATTTAAAGGGCGGTATTATAGTCGGAATTATATTTTTTATAGCCTTTGTAACTCAGCTAATTGCACTTCAATATACTGAAGCTGGAAAGCAAGCTTTTCTTGCCGCCACCTATGTAGTAATGGCTCCATTTTTATACTGGATAATTTATCATAAAAAGCCTGATTTTAGAACCCTTGCTGGTGCTTTTATTTGTTTTTTAGGTATAGGACTGCTCACTCTAAATGCTAGCCTGAGTATCAGCTTTGGAGATGGACTTACACTTTTTAGCTCCTTATTCTATGCACTTCATATCATGTTTAATGGCTATTTTGTAGAAAAGCAAGATCCTGTAATTTTATCTACTGTTCAATTTGCAGTGGTTGCCATTATATCATGGATATTTGCATTCTTTTTTGAGCCTTTTCCTACAGCCATAGGCTTTGAAGGGATAGCCTCAGTACTTTATCTAGGAATTTTTTGTACTGGACTTGCATATTTTCTCCAAACAGCAGCACAGCGCTATACTCTTGCTACACATGCAGCAATTATACTGAGCCTAGAGTCTGTATTTGGAATCCTACTTGCCGTTGTGATGCTAGGAGAAATATTTACTCTTCGTATGCTTATGGGATGCATAGCTATATTTGGAGCAATACTGATAACTGAGCTTAGACCTAGCTCCGATTAAACAAAAAATGAGCCGACCTCCTCTAAGTTAGATTTTTCGGTCTAGCTTTTGGGGGTCGGCTCAGATTTTAGACTAGCTACGGTTTTATTCTTTTAATTTAGTTCTTTAAGCCACTGATTTACTTTTTCTAATAGCTCAGCTTTTTTATTTGCTGGTACTTTTATGTTTACATTTACATATTCATCTTCGGCGTTTAAAAGCTTTTCTATTTGAGTTTTAGTCATTTTAGCTTCAATGTTTTTTATATCTGGGCTTGAAAGCTGTTTTGAAGTAAAGTTTTCATAGAGCCATTTTTGCTTGTCCTTAGAAAGTCTTGATATAGCTACTGCTGACTTGATTGTTATATGGTTTTCTCTAAGTAGACTCTCCATTTCCTCTATTAGCTGATTTAGGCTAAGGTAGTTTTGTACCATTCTTCCACTTATTCCATAGGATTCAGCTATTATGTCCCTAGTCTTTACTCCATCACCTAGGTGTTTTTTTCTGCCTAGTCTTATGTACTTTTCTGAGATTGATTTTGCTTTTTCTACAGTAGAAAGCTGTCTTTGTATCCAGTTGGTATCTATAATTATTTCTCTAGCTTCATCCTCATTTATCTCATTCATTTTTATGAGGTTGCATTTTACAGCTTTGTATTTTGAGTCTTTAGTCTCTTCGTAGAGCATTTCTACAGCTTTTTTTCTATTATGCCCTGACAGTATCATATAGCTATCCTTTTGCTCCCAAACTACAAGAGGATGCATCAGACCTTTATCCTTAATAGATTCTACTAGCTCTAGCATTTTATCATCTGGAAGTGGCTGATAGAAATTCCACTGCTCTGGTGCAGAGCTAAGCTTAGAAATATCTATTTCGACTACGCTAGAATCCTGTAACTCTTCACTTAGCTTTTCATCTTTTGGTGCAAATCTAGATACTACAGTTTCCATTATCTCATCTTTTACCTCAGATATGTTCTCAGATACTCTGCTTGCAGCTATTTCCAGTGATTTAAATCTATCCTTTTTTATAAAATCCTTTTTATTCGACAAGTGATATGACCTCCTTAGCCAAGTCTTCATATGCTATGGCTGCTCTTGAGCCTGAGGTAAATACGCTCAGTGGTTCACCTGCAAACTGGCTCTTTTTGATGTTTATGTCAATTGGAATATAGCTGTTTAGCACTTTATCCTTAAATAAATCCCTGAGGATTTCACGAGTGACATCATTTGTACTCTCTCTAAGGTCGACCTTTGTTTCTATTATCCCTAGAAACTGAAGGTTAGTATTTATTAATCTTGCTTCTTCAAAGAAATTTGTAAGCGGCTCGAGTCCTTCTATTCCAAATGCAGATAGCTCTACAGGAACTAAGACGTAATCGCTTGCAACTAAAATATTGTAATTAAGTAGCCCCAAGAAAGGACAGGTATCTATTATTATGTAATCGTAGCTATTTTCGCTTTTAACAGGTCTTAGTATTCTTTCAAATACAGTTTCTCTAAGTTTTTTTGTAAACAGCTCCATATCAATAGCTGAGAGCATATGGTCTGAAATAATAAAATCTATGTTTGGATACTTAGTGTTTATTATGTAGTGCTGTAGTGAATTTTCCTTGATAAGTGCATCGTAAAGACTTTTTTCAGAGTTTTTCGAAAGGTCATATGAACGTGTTAGGTTTATTTGCATATCTGCGTCTATAAGAAGTACCTTTTTGCCTTGCTGCATGAGTGAATATGCTAAATTTCCAGCAACAGTGGTCTTGCCTGATCCACCTTTGTTGTTGGAAACTGCTATAACTTTGGTCTTCATGTAAGCAACCATCCTTTCATCTATAAATCCCCTATCCTTCTTATATTATAGTTTATATTTCTCATGGTTACAAACAAAAAGGAGCTCTCATAAGTAGCCCCTTGTATAAATTGCTATTAAAATATGATATTTAGATATTGTGTGGTTTTGCTATGCCATTTTTTCCTTCATTTTGCTGATAGTAAAGGCAATTATGCGGAGCTAGGCAGTGCCACAGCTCTTCTCCTTTTGAAGCAGTGAGATAGTCTTGATTGATTTTCCCATCTACCATTTCTATAACTCTATCTGATTTTGCCGCTAGATGCCTATCATGGGTTACTATAATAAAGGTGGTTTTGAACTCCTTATTGATATTTCTAAGAAGCTCATAAACCTGTTCCGTTGACTCGCTATCTAGGTTTCCTGTAGGCTCATCAGCAAGTATCAAAGTAGGGTCGTTTATTAGAGCTCTGGCTATAGCTACCCTTTGCTGCTGACCTCCAGATAAATCTGTAGCTTTGTTGTTTATTCTATCTTTTAGTCCCACTATTTCAAGTAGTTCTATTGCTCTTTGTTGTTTACGCTTTGTAGGAGTTTTATGTTTTATCCAAGAGGGTATTATTACATTTTCTAGAGCAGTAAATTCTGGCAGAAGGTGGTGAAACTGAAATATGAAGCCTAGGTTTAGATTTCTAAAGCTAGCTAGCTCATCTGATTTCATTTTAGTTATATCTTTGTTTTGAAAATATATATTGCCAGAGGTGGCATTATCAAGCGCTCCTATTATATTTAGCAAAGTGGTCTTGCCTGAGCCCGATGGCCCTATTATACTCATAAACTCACTTTTATTTATATCTAGGCTCACTTCATGAAGCACCTTTGTCTGAATTTTAGTTCCATATATTTTGACCAAATCTTTTATCTCAAGTAATTTATCATCCATTTCTGATTACCTCCATAGGATTAAGGGACGAAGATTTTCTAGCTGGAACAAAAGAAGATATAAGTCCTGCCATAGTCGAGATAAATACAACTAATACTAGATTATCTCTTTTCACTACTATATTGAAAATAGGCCCCGAGGCACTAGTAGTTCCTATGATAAAGCCTTGGATGAGCAGATATCCTATTAAGATTCCAAAAATCCCACCTATAAAGCCCAGTACTCCTCCTTGAATCAAAAATATACTGCTGGCAGAATTGCTAGTAGCTCCCATAGCCTTTAATATACCTATCTGCTTTGATTTTTGAACCACTGAGACTGCTAGTACGCTAGAGATTCCAAGAGCAATAGCTACTAGTACAAATGCCTGTATAGTAAGTGAAGAGCTAGACTGGCTATTGAGTCCAGTAAGTAGCTGAGCATTTTCAGCTTTCCAGTCACTTGCATCTATTTCAGGATAAAGCGTCATTAATCTTGGAGCTAATATATCGGCATCAAAGGGTTCATTCATTTGGATTTCTATGTTTGATATATATCCGTTTAGTCCATATATTCTCTGAGCTCTAGATAGCTCCATAAATATCCATGAACCATTTAAAGCTTCTGATTCTAAATCAAATATCCCACCAACTATAAAGCTTTGAACGCTTTCTCCAGGAAGACTTAGGTTAATTAAATCTCCTGGTGTTAGGTTGAACTCATTTGCAAAGGAGGTTCCTATCAGTACTCTATTTGAATCTATATCAGATTCTCCCTGAGCGATTCTGCTTTTTAGATTGTAAATTTCATCTGCTAGCTCTAGGTCTATTCCTTTTACTACTAAAGAAGTACTGCTTTCTCCTTGATTGTAAAGAGCTGTCCCTACAACTGATGGTGAAACTGCGCTTATCTCTTTATTTTTTTGAAGCCCCTCTATTATACCTTGGTAATTTCCTAATTTATCTTCTTTTTTAGGCGTATTTATATACTCAAAATATGGACTATTAACATTTGAATTTGCTTTTGCTGTTATAGTGATGTGAGCTCTATTGCCTATAGTAGTGTCTATGAGATTTTCCTGCAATCCACTTATAAGTGAGCTTAAAAATATCTGAACTGCCACCCCAACAGCTATTCCTAGCAAAATAAAAAGCGTCTGGGCCTTTCCATCTTTTAAAAATCTTAGGGCAATCTTCCATTCATATAGCATATTACTCACCCTCAGACATCAGTTTTATTTTATCGCCTGGCTCTACTTCTTGAGGATTAAGAAGTTTTATATCTTCAGAAAAATCTCCCTCAATTATTCTTTTAGAGCCGCTTCCTATTACAGTAACAGGCTGTTTTACAGCTACTGAATCTTTTTCTACTAGAACATACGCCTGGTTCTGTTCATATGAAAGATAGTTGGCATCTATTACATATGCATCTTGATATTCATTTAAGATAAGCTCAGCTGTTATGCTCAAATCTAGAAGAAATTTGTCGCTGTCTATAACTGGAATATCTAATTTTACAGCTACTGTACCTTTTTCGCTATCTACGCTTTTATCTATTTCTCTAACTGTTGTCTCTAGCTTTAAGCTTGTGTCTGAAGATGGATATATAAAAGCTTTTTGTCCCACAAATACTTTTGTTATGCTTTTTTCATCCACTTCAATTTGTGCATACTTGTCATCCAAATCCACTATCTTCATGAGCGTCTGTCCAGGCTGAACAAATTCTCCTTCAGTTACATTTAACTCTACAATAGTTCCAGCTATAGGTGATGAATAGGAGTATTTTCCAAATGACTGCTCTAAATTTTTAAGTGCTACTCTGCTTTGCTCTATGCTAGCTGAAGCTTTTTTTGCCTCACTGCCTCCAGGTGCATAGGAATTAAGTGTGAGCTTTGCACTTTCTAGCTGTTTGTTTAGAAGATTAACTTTATCCGTAACAGCTTCTAATTCTATTAATGGAATAGCTCCAGAATCATAGAGCGCTGTTTTTCTTTCAAGCTCCCTAGCTTGCTGAGATAACTCTAGCTCTAGCTTTTCTATATCTGACTGTGCTATTTCATATGAAGTGGTTACTATTTTATTGTAATTTGCTGAAGCTGACCCTACTGAAGCTTTGGCTTCATTGATGTTTTTGCTCAAATCACTGCTGTCTAGCTTTACAAGCAGAGTATTTTGATTTACTGCATCGCCTTCGTTTACTAATAGAGATATTAGCCTTGATGCCACTTCTGAAGTTACTATTCTTGACTCACCTGCTTCTACTCTTCCGCTGGCAAGAACAGTTTCTTGATAGCTGGATTTAGTAAGACCTACATAGCCTACTTCTTTTGGTTTTGTGAAAAATTTATATCCAAAAAATAAAATTACAAATAAAATTATTGCAATTACAAGGTTTTTTATTAGTTTCTTATTATCTTTCATTTTATCTCCTCCCTTTAGTTTAATACCTCTTTGATACCCTTTAATGCTGAAATTAACCTTGATTTCTAGTGGGCTTCAAAAATCTTTTTTAATCTAAAAAAAATTGTGGAACCGAGTTCCACAATTTTTGAAAGGAAGAAAGACTTTCTTCGTATAATCTAAAATGTAATATCTACATTTATAGTTTTTCCATCTCTAAATATTTCTATAGATGCATTATCTCCTGGTCTTTTTGAATAAAGCTCTCTTACTAGTTTTGACATTTGATCCATGTCCTTGCCATCAAATTTAATTAAGACATCGCCTTCTTTAAGTCCTGCCTTTTCTGCTGCACTTCCTGGCTCCACAGATGCTATATAAATACCTGTTTCAACGTTAAGGTTAGCTCCAGTGGCTTGTTTATAGTAGTCCACATCTACTCCTCTTATTCCTAGATATACTCTTTGGAACTCGCCTTTTTCTATGAACTGATCTACTATAGGTTTTGCAATATTAATAGGTATCGCAAATCCAAGACCTTCTGCACTGCTTATTTTAGCAGAATTTATAGCTATTACCTGACCCTTTGAGTTAAGTAGTGGGCCTCCACTATTTCCTGGATTAATTGATGCATCTGTCTGAATTAGATTATCTATGCTTTCAGTTTCACTGATTTGTATACTTCTATTTAATCCACTTATGATGCCTTGAGTTACACTTCTTTCAAATTCTAAGCCTAGAGGATTTCCTATAGCAACAGAAATATCTCCTACTTCTACTGTATCGCTATCTCCTAGCTCAGCTACTGGAAGACCTGTTTTTTCAACTTTGATAACAGCTAAGTCAAGAGCTTTTTCATTCCATAGCACCTTGGCTTCCTGCTTGCTTCCATCATAAAATAGCACAGTAACTGAAGTTGCAGTTCCATCGTCGACCACATGGGAGTTTGTAAGGATATAGCCTCTTTCGTCTACTATTACGCCTGTACCTACGCCGCTGGTTTGTCTTGCTCCAAAGAAAAAGTCATTTTGAGTAGATACTGTTGTAATCCCTACTACAGAGGGCATAGCTTTTTGAACTACAGCCTTGTATATCGTTTCTGGATTGTCCCCCTCAACATTTATCGATGCCGTCTGAGGGTTGTTGTTTTGTGTATTTGGATTTATGTTTTGCATAAACGGAAGTATATTTTGAGATATAACCAGCATGGTTATTACACTCCCAAGTATCGCACCGATAAGTGCTTGAATGAATCCTGAGCCTTTTGAACTCATAATCTCATCCTCCCTATATTATAAAAATATCTGAAACACGACTTCTTTCTAAAACCATCAAATCCATATCTTTGTTTGCGTATACGCCTTGCTCCTCCATAATACTAGCAACAGTTTGATAAGCGAGAACTGGCATATTGTTTTCTTGGCTGAGGTGAGCTAAAAGTACAGCTTTCGTGCCTAGCTTTGCTAGCTTTGCAGCTACATCGCCTGCATCAGCATTTGAAAGATGTCCAAATTCAGACAGCACTCTTTGCTTTAGATAGTATGGATAGCTACCCATTTTTAGCATCTGCTCGTCGTGATTTGATTCCAGAATCACGAGCTCACTGTGACTGATATATTCCATAACTTTATCAGTGACACAGCCTAAATCAGTAGCAATAGAAAGCTTGTTTTTGCCATCACTAATAGCAAATCCACAAGAATCTACAGCATCATGGCTAGTAGAAAATGGATTTATCTCTATATCGCCAATAGAAAAGCTTTCATAGGGAGTAAATACCCTTTTATTTTCAGGTTTAATCTTTCCTAGACAGTTTTCCATGGATTCCCAGGTTTTTATAGTTGCAAAAACAGGCACATCATATCTTCTGGATATTATTCCTACCCCTTTGATATGATCTGAATGCTCATGCGTGACCATGATTCCTCCAAGAGTGCTTAAGTCTACATGGTGCTGCCTTAGGTGCTCTTCTATTTTCTTGCCACTAAGACCAGCATCGACTAGTATCTTGGTCTTAGATTTTTCTATATAGTGGCAATTTCCACTGCTTCCAGATGCAACTGATATATATCGTATACTCATATTTACTCCTCATAAGGATATTTAGAACTCCAAAGCTTCTATATAGTAATATTGATTTTCTTTAGTTTTTATTCTCCAGCAAGGAAACGCAGTAGCTGTCTTTGTTTTGGCTACAGATAAACTCTCATACTGAGCATAGTTGTATCCCAAAACCACTTCAGTGATAGTTTCATTTTCCTCCATCATGTTGCTAGCTCTCATCACAGCCTCAATAGAAGTCATGACTATTTTTTTGTTCTTACTTTCCTCTACTGGATTCATTTTGAGCATTTCAAACTCAAAGCTTTCATCAGGAAAATAAGTAAATTTCATATAGCTGTCTTCTAAAAATCTATTTTTGTAAACAGAATTGTAAACAACTACGAGATTCTCACCTTCAAAAGATGCATACTTCAAATCAAAATCCTTGCCCAAATCGTAGGTGTCAACAAATAGCTTGGTATCTGATTTTGCGTGGTCTGTGTCAAATAAAGCTAGCTTTCGTTTTGCTTTTAAAGTCATAGTCTTATCGCCCAAAATTTCAATATTACTTTTATATTCCAAAAACCTAGATTCCAAATCCCTGAGGTCAAAGGATTGATATTCAACCTTTAATGTACCCATTTTAGGCGTTTCTTTAGGTAATTCTGTGTGTAAATTTAGGTTTTTTTGTAGTAAAAATTGCTCTAGGCTTTCATAAGATTCTTTAGTAAAATAAGAATTCTCATCAGTTCTATCAGTAAATATACTAAACATCAAAATTATATTTGTAATTGTAAAAGCGATAATAAGATAGGTTTTAGCTTTGCCCCAATCCATAATAGAGTATCTCTCCCGTATATCCATTGAAAACATACTCTTTGCCTTCTATAGTAATCTGCCATGAAGGAATGAGCATATACTGATTATCCATAAAATATAATAATTCTATATCGTCTATTTTGTCAAACAGCTCCACTCCGTTTTTGACGTTAAACTTAGAGCTAAGTACAGAAAACTGAGTATCTAAAACCTTAAATGGTAAAAGTATAGACTGGTCTCTCGACAAATCATAAGGAAGAATACTCCTTCTTATTCCTGTAAACGAATGTACAGTATCACCTACAACTATAAGGCTTAGCTTGTATTTAGAAGCGTTTGGCATGAGTCTCAAATCATCTATCACTTCTGTAAATACTATTTTATATCCATTTTTACCTTTGACTTTAACTGGAGTAGCTTCTTCATAGCCTACTGATTTTAAATCTATATCTAGCTTTGTTAGAAAGTTCATAGCTCCAAGAACTGCATCTGAAACATCAGTGTCCTTTGAAGGCAGATTTTCATTCAAATACTCTATATAACCGTTAGTTTGAACTTTTAAAAGCTGCTGTCCATAGTTATAAGTGTAAATATTCGAGCCGTCTGTTTCAACTATTCTATTGATAAAGTCATATCTCTCATTAAATATATCTTTAGCTATTTCATCGCTTTTTTCAGGAGTCATACTGCTAACCGTATCATAAGCTTTATATAAGATATTAAACTCATTTCCGGGCACTAAAACTTCACTGCTTGATCCGAATAAATACTTAAGAGAATAGTATTTTATATAGGATGATTTTTCCAGTTCATTTACCATCGCTAAGCTATTTTCATTGGATGTAAGCAATTTATAGGTTTTTCCTGAATCAACTATGTAGATAGCATTTTCATCTACTAGAGGAATTAAAATTTGAGTTATATCATTGAGGCTCTCTATCAAAGACTTCTCTAAAAAAAAACTCCTTGAAAGGAGTTTTCCATTTAATGAAGTAAAGCTAAGTTCTAAGCTTTTGGTCTGCTTGGCTTTTTCATATGCCAGAGCATCTACTTCTACTAAACCTTGGGCTTTTGATAAAGAAAGCTTCAAAAGATTTTTTGACTGCTGATAATATCGTTGTCTGCCGCTTAATATCTTGGTGTTATTATTTCCTCCAAATCTAACTACTACTTGAACGGGTCTAAGCGTGCTTTGAAGCCCAGCTTCAAGGCTAAGTGAGTAGGAATATGGATTTTTCTCATAAAGATTGAAATTCTCTATAAAATTAAATTTTATAAAAGTCAACACCACAGATGAAAGAAACAGAAAGATAAGCAGATTGCTCTTTAGCTTTTCTTTATTCATATTCATCTTCCTATGGTCCACCTAAGACAGATGGAGAATTTTTTACATCTAAACCACGGATTATCTCATTTATTTCTACAATCTTCTTGATATAGTTAATAAATCTTGATTCCGAGATTTCTCCTTTTGCGTTTGAAAGAGTAACAACTATTTTGTTTTCCCCTGGAAATAGCTGAACTTCCTTGCTAAAAACGCCGAGTGCATCAACCACTAGTTCTATTTCTGCTTGCAATTCAGAAAAGCTTTCGCCTTTCTTAGTGTACAGCTCGATTCTAACCTTGTCATTCTTTTGACCTGTCCCAGCTATTACAACTGTACTGTTAGTTGTAGAAAAGCTTTCGGTCTTTGGCGCTGTTAATATGGCCTGTTTAGTGTCAGATACCGATGCAGCAAAGGAGTTGATGCTTGTAGACATGAATATAACTGTAATAATTAGTGTTATGATTGCAAAGTTCATTTTTTTCAAATTATAAAGCACCTCCTTTTTCATAAGCCTTTTCTATATCAATTTGATATAGTTTCCACAATACCTAATTTATCTATTATAACACTATTGATTATACATAGAATTTGTTACAAAATTATTACACCATAATTAAGTATGAGTTACAAGATATCCACAGAATTATCCACAGGGAAGTAAACAGTAAAAATACTGCCTTTTTCTAGCTCACTCGATACCTTAATACTGCCCTTATGTTGCTTAATTATGTTATGAGCTATAGACAAGCCAAGCCCTGTCCCGCCTTGAGCTCTTGACCTTCCTTTATCAACTCTATAAAATCTTTCAAATATTCTCTTTATATCTTCTTTTGGAATTCCAATTCCACTATCCTGGATTTGAAAAATGGCATTTTTATCCACAACCTGTGCGCTAATTCTTATATTTCCATTTTCAGGCGTGTATTTTATTGCATTTGTAAGCAAGTTAATAATTACCTGCTGAATTTTACCCCTATCTGCATATATAGGCACAGCTTCATCAGAAATTTTCATGTTGAGTTTCTGGTTTTTATTTTGAAAATGAACTTCTAGCTTTCTAACAGAATCAGTAACTATCTCTCTTAAATCCAAATGATGCATCTCCCATACTACCTTCTCATAATCCATATGGGATAGCTGAAGCAAGTCCTTAACCAGTGAGGACATCCTATCTGCTTCATTTTCAATTACCTCTACAAAGTTCTTGGATAGCTCCTTATCTTCTAGAGCTCCACATAACAAGGTTTCAGAGTAGCTTTTTATTGTTGTTATAGGAGTTTTTAGCTCATGAGATACATTTGCCACAAATTCTCTTCTCATATCCTCTAGTCTTTGACTTTCAGTTATATCCTGAAAAACTACTATAGCTCCAGATATTCTTCCTGCCTCATCTCTAAAAAGTGCTGGCGATGCCTTTAGAATTCTTTTTTTATTGTTTTCAAATATTATGTTTTCACTGCTATTTGATATGCTTTTTTGAAGTATGGCTCCATACTCCAAATCCTTTGAATAATCATCTATTATTTTATCGTAACTTTTGTCTGTAAGGTCTTTTTCCCTAAGGTTTAGCATAGATAGAAAGCTAGGGTTGTAGTGGATTATTTGGCCTTTTCCATCTATGGCAACTAGGCCATCCTCCATATGCTTTATTATGGCATTTAGCTTGCTCTTTTCAGAGGATATTTCCAGCAAAGTTGTATCTAGCTTTTCAGTAAGATAGTTAAACATGCTTCCTAGCTGACCTATCTCGTCATCTGATTTAACTGTAACTCTTTGCCTAAAGTCTCCTTTAGCCATTTTTAGAGCTTTCATAGTAAGCTGATTTATAGGTACAGTAATAGAACCTGCCATCAAGTATCCTAAAACTATAGTTACAAGAAGCGCTATAACAGTAGCTCTAAGTAAAATGACAGTAGAATTAGACAGTGTCCTATAAACACTGTCTAAGCTTGCTCTTCCATAAATTATATAATCCAGATTGTCAGATTGGTCCTCTTTGTAGGAAAAAGCCATATGCTTTATTCTATATGAATCCGTGTTTTCACTTTGGATATCTTTTTCAGTTACCCTGTTGTTTAGGCTCGATAAAATAACTGATTTTTCAAGTACATCCATTGCATTCTTATCCACAAAATCGAGATTAGTTGATGCTATGATGTTATATGAGTCTCCCTCAATGATAGATATTTCATATCCTAAGGATATAGTACTTTTTATGAGGTTTTCCTGGATATCATCTTTATTTTCTATGAGGTCTACATCTTTTATCATAGTCCTTACGACGTTGTTTGCTGTATAGGTTAGATTGTCCTTTACTATATTGAGATGGTATTTCTCAAACTGGTCGGTTATAAACACACCTACTATCAGCATGGCGATAAAAACCAGCAAAAAATAAAGTATTATCAGTTTATAGCGTATACTTTTAAACAATAAATTTACTCTCCTTTAAAATAATATCCAACGCCGCGTTTAGTCATGATATAGGTAGGATTTGAAGAATCGTCCTCAACCTTTTCTCTTAGCCTTCTAACTGTAACGTCAACTGTACGAATATCTCCATAGTATTCATAACCCCATACTCTTTCTAAAAGCTGCTCTCTAGAGAAAACTTGGTCTTTTTGCTTTGCCAAAAACTTCAGCAGTTCAAATTCTCTAACAGTTAAATCAATGCTAGTTGAACCTTTTTTAACTTCATACTTCATAAGATCTATGCTTAAATCCTTGTTTTTAATTATCTCTTTTTCCTGCTGGTCAGCATTTATGTTCATCTCTTGTCTTCTAACATTAGCTTTTACTCTTGCAACTAGCTCTCTTATGCTAAATGGCTTGGTGATATAATCATCAGCCCCTAGCTCTAGTCCTAAAATTTTATCTACCTCTTCTTCTTTTGCCGTAACCATAATTATAGGCACTGAAGATTTTTCTCTAACTCTTTTGCAAATCTCAAATCCATCCATAGAAGGCAGCATAATATCTAAGATGATAAGCTCTAGCTCTTCATTTAATGCTTTCTTAAGAGCATCCTCACCGTCATAGGCTGTTATTATTTCATAGCCTTCTTTTTCCAAATTAAATTTTATTATATCGGATATAGGTTTCTCGTCCTCTGCAATAAGCACTCTATTTTTCATAGTTAGCTCCTCCATGTATTTCTTATATTTATATCATTATACCAAAAAAAAGATTATAACAAAGTTTTCCTTTTTTGAGGATAAATTTCCTATGGTATAATAACAATAGCAAGTTAAGACTTAATTAGGATGTGAGTAAATGTTTTTTCAAGAAACAAAAAATCTACAACTGGCTGACATAGATGTTCCAGCTATTTTCTTTGAGCAAATTCTGCCTGTCATAGATGGAAAATTTGCCAAAATATATCTATATGCATATTATTTATTAGTTTCTTCTAAAGAAAATGAAATGATGGATAATCAAAGCTTTGCAAATAAATTGAAGCTATCCCTAGAAGAGGTATTAGAGGCTTGGGATTTTTTAGAAAGCTGTGGAGTAATAAAAAAGCATAGCTCTGACAACGCCTTGGCTTGGGATTTTAGCATAGAGTTTATCGACTTAAAAAACCTTTATCTTAATAAATCAAATCTCAAAACTACAGTAAGCACAGACGAGCTTATTCTATTATCAAAAAATGAAAATCTAAAAGGCATGTTTGATAAAATAGAGGGAATCCTAAAAAGAATACTAAGCTACAACGAGCTTAGAACTATAAACGAGTTCATGAAGGAATACAACGTATCTACTGATTTAGTCATAGAGGCTTTTTCCTTTTCTGCCAGTATAAAAAAAGTAAAAACTGTAGCTGGCTCCTTGTCTGTTCTTAGAACCTGGTATCTAGATGGTGTAAGAACCAAGGAAGACTTAGAACAACATCTTGAAAATAGACATAAAAGGTACTTTACTTACCGCAAAATCCTATCTCTTCTTGGTGAGTACAGACTTCCTACAAAAGCAGAGGAAAAGCTCATGGATACTTGGGTTGACAATATGAACTTCTCTATGGAGGTAATTGAAAAAGCTTTTGAAAAATCTCTAGCAATTAAAAATCCAAACTTAAACTATGTAAATGGTATCCTTAAAAATTGGCATGAGAAGCTCGTAAAAAGAGGCTCTTCTCCTCATGTAAAGCCTGAAATAACAGCTTTAGAACATAGAACTAAGCTTATGGAGGCTATTAAATTAGAAAATAGAATCATAACTGACAGCGAGGATAAAATGCTTCACTACCTGTATACAGCTTTTCCTTTAGATATCTGTCTTAGTGCTGTAGAGCATTTGAAATCCGTTAATGCGCTGCTTAGTATAGAAAGTCTTTTTACATTTTTAAATAGCCCTAGCCAAATTGCAAACGAATCCAGCTCAGAAACTATAAAGTTAGCTGAAAAAGCAGATGGAATCAGTTTAAGTGAAATTCAAGATATAATAGATGAAAAACCAGCAAGGCAAGTATCAAAGACTAGACCTACTAAAACCTCTACTCTTGTAAACTCAAAGCTCAATAACGAGGAACTAGAAGCGAAGCTAATGAAAAAAAGGCAAAAATAAATCTAGTCAAAATTCATAGAATTTATTTATAGTAAAGAAAGTAGGCGAAATTATGAAGGATCAGATTTTTAACAAAATACTATATGAATATCAGCTAAAAAGAGATAAAGCTCAAAAACAGCATGAGCAAAATATATCTGTACTTCATAGTAGATTTCCTGAGCTTGCAAAGCTAGATGATGAAATTTACGAGCTAAACTTAAGACTGTCAAAGCTAGCTATAACAGGTGAAAGCGATAAGATGCCTGAGATAAAATCAGCTATAGATGAAAAAATAGCGCAAAAGCATAAGCTTCTGGATTTACATGGGATTACTCCTCAAATGCTCAAGGTTCACCACGATTGCCAGCTATGTAAGGACACCGGTTTTATAGAAAAAAACGGGCTATATGAAAAATGTACCTGCTTAGTTAACCGGCTGATACAAGAGGCTTATAAAAACTCAAATATCACAGATAAAATAGAAAATGAAAACTTCAGTAACTTCGATATAAGCCTTTTTGATGATAATATTACAAATGAAGCTAAATCTCCAAAAGAAAATATGAAGTTTCTTAAGCAAATATCCTATGATTTTATTGAGAATTTTGGAAACAAGGACCAAAAGAGCCTTTTATTTTATGGACCTCCAGGACTTGGAAAAACTTTTTTATGTACCTCTATTGCCAAAGCTCTCATGGACAATAGCAAAACAGTGCTTTACTACAGCTCCTCTGAGCTATTTAACCGGTTATCAGACTATACCTTTTCACGTGAAACCTTCTTAAAAACTAGCTCCAAGGAAATTCACGATCTAATCATGGATACTCAGCTTCTAATAATCGATGACCTAGGCTCTGAAATGACAAATAGCTTTGTAATAAACCAGTTGTTTAATATCTTAAACCTTCGAGAAATGCACGCTAGAAAGCTTATAATATCAACTAATCTGACTCCAAAGGAATTAAACGAGGTCTATGGAGACAGAATATTTTCAAGAATGGTTATGCATTTTGATTTTTATAAGTTCTACGGTAGTGATATAAGGTGGAAGCTTTAGCATGAACCCCCCACCACTGATACATTAGTTCAGTGAGGGTTTCCTATCATTAAAAACTAGATATTTCAGTGACAAAGAAGCTTTACTTTTTTATTTCATACAGAGTATGTGAATATACTAAGCTTTATAAATACAATTCCGTTTCTAATTTTTCTTGGATCTATATAATTTCATAATACAAAACCCCTTTACTTAAAGACAGCTAGAAGCTTCTTTCTTTAGTAAAGGGGTTAGTTTATATTAGCTTTCTTTTCCCATATAGAAGTATGAAGCTCCTAAAAGCAATGCTCCTCCTATAAAGTTTCCTAGTGTAACAGGAATCATATTCTGAAAAACTCCCATAAGTGATACAGTCTCTGGATGAGGCATGAATAGTGCAGTTGCAAATATTGTCATGTTGGCTACACTATGCTCAAATCCACTTGTAATAAAAGCAAACAAACACCAAAACACCATAATAAGCTTGCCTGACTCACTCTTCATCTTAATTGAGCAAAGTACTGCTAAGCAAACTAGCAGGTTACACAAGATACCATTTACTAAAAGCGGTATAAAATCGCCATTCATTTTAGTAGCTGCAGTCTTAAGTATAAAAGCTCCTGTAGGTGTAGCTGCTGCATTTGTAAGTGACAATAAAAGTCCTAGTAATGTAGAGCCTATAGCATTTCCAATAAAGCTCCAAACCCATATATTAGCTGAATCCTTCCATGTAACTTTTTTATCAAGAGCCCCTACTGTAAGTATTAAATTGTTTCCTGTAAAAAGTTCTGAGCCAGCCATGATAACTAGACTAAGTGCAATACCAAAGGAAAGACCCATAAGCATTTTTGTAAAAGGAAAATTGCTTTCTGAGCCAAGTCCTCCTATAGTCATAATTAGGAAAATTCCAAAACCAACATAGGCTCCTGCCCACATAGATGCTATCAAATATTTTATAATTCCAGATTTGTAAAAATTAACTTTTTTAACAGCAACCTCTGATAGTAGATTCTTCGTTTCTGTAAACAAATTGTTTCCTCCTTTATCGTGATTTTTTTAACGTGACATAATCTTAACATTATTTTTATATCCTTAATGTGATAAAAGTCACACTAAATTGAAAATAATATACATAATTTTAATATTTTTAACAAAGCCATAATAGTTGAGTTCAAAAATATTGATAAAATGAACATGGAATTTACATATATTGTTTCAGGAGGTCAAAGGTGGAAAAGGAAAACGAACTTATAAGGATTTTAGAAGGCGAGTTTATACGCCCAGTATTTCAGCCCATAGTATCGCTTAGAACAGGAGATGTCCTAGGCTATGAAGCGCTCAGTCGCATAACTCTTCCTGATTCTACACTTAATATAGAAGAATTATTTCATCTAGCTTCTGAAAGAAAGCGCCTTTGGGAGCTAGAAAAGCTCTGCAGAAAAAAAGCCCTAGAGGCAGCTATAGACAAGCCTTTAAGAACTAAATTATTTCTCAATGTAGATGCAAATATAATTCACGACCCCGATCTCAAAAGCGGATTTACTTGGCAGCAATTAGCTCAGTTTAAAATCGATCCCGAGGATATAGTTTTCGAAATAACAGAAAAAAACGCTGTAAATTCAGTAGATGTTTTCATCGCTTCAATTGAGCATTATCGAAGCCAGAACTTTAAGATAGGAATAGATGATTTTGGTTCAGGATATTCAGGACTAAACAGAGTCTGTGCTTTTTCTCCAGATTACATCAAGCTAGATATGGATTTGATAAGAGACATAGATAAGGATCCTATAAAAAAATCTGCCGTGTCTGCAACTATAAACTTTTGCAAGGAGGCAGGAATAAGAGTAATAGCGGAGGGTGTAGAAACCCTAGAGGAGCTGAAGGTGCTTATATACCTAGGCGCAGATTACGCTCAGGGATATTATTTATCAAAACCTAATAGTGAGTTCTTAGCTCCTAACTTCGATACCACATTTCAAATCACTAGCTGTCACAATAAAGCTAAGCCTCATTCAAAGGGACATATATTTGGAAAAATATCAGAAATTGGAACTGTAAATAAAACCGTTCTATTTAATAAGCCTTCTATTTTAGTTTACGATGCCATGAAGGAAGACTCTGCTATATCAGAGTTTTTTGTGGTCGATGAGTCTAATAAAGTATGTGGGATACTTCCTAGAAGGCATATTTTAGAAAAATTCAGTGGTGAATATGGATACAACCTCAATAAAAAAACTAAAATAAGCGATATCATGATAAAGGATTTTCTAGCAGTAGACGAGGCTATGGGAATAGATGAAGTTGCAAATCTTTCTATGGAAAGGCAAGCTTCATGTATTTACGACTCCGTTGCTGTCACCAGTAATCAAGAATATAAAAGCACTGTTACAGTTAAGGATTTGCTCCTCGCCGCCGTTTCTCTTCAAGTAAAACGAGCTGCTGACTCCAATCCCCTTACTGGTCTTCCTGGCAATAACCAAATTCAGGAGATGATTATAAATACCTTTGTAAAAACTTCACCTTGGTCGATTGCTTACTTTGATATGGATAATTTCAAAGCCTATAATGATGCTTATGGTTTCAGCAATGGAGATTTAATGATTAAAGCTCTGGCAGATTCCATGAGAAAATGTTGCTATGAAGGTATCTTTATAGGGCATATAGGTGGAGATGACTTTGTTGTTATAGTAAATAGCCACAACGCTCAAGAGCTATGTAGTTACATATGTAAGACCTTTAGAGAAGCTATCTGTTTTTTATACCATCCCGACGACTGGAAAAGAGGATATATAGTTTCTAAAAACAGGAGCGGCTTTACTCAAACCTTTCCTATCGTGACTCTTTCTATTGCGATAGTTACAAATAAAGCCTTCCAGCCTTCAGATATAGAAGAGCTCTCAAGTATGATTGCTGAAATCAAGAAAAAATGCAAGCAAACTGATGGGGATGTAATAATAGTTGTATAAATAAAAAACCATCGACATTGTCGATGGTTTTTATTGGTGCGGATGGAGGGACTTGAACCCCCACGCACAAGGCGCTAGATCCTAAGTCTAGTGCGTCTGCCAATTCCGCCACATCCGCATGTGGTGGGCCCAACAGGGCTCGAACCTGTGACCCCCTGCTTGTAAGGCAGGTGCTCTCCCAGCTGAGCTATGAGCCCACAAATGGTGACCCCTAGGGGAATCGAACCCCTGTTACCGCCGTGAAAGGGCGGTGTCTTGACCGCTTGACCAAGGGGCCTTACTGGTTGCGGGGATAGGACTTGAACCTATGACCTTCGGGTTATGAGCCCGACGAGCTACCAACTGCTCCACCCCGCGTAATTATTAAATTAATGGTGACCCATCCGCGACTCGAACGCGGGACACCCTGATTAAAAGTCAGGTGCTCTGCCGACTGAGCTAATAGGTCTTAGTTGGCACTCGTATAATATATCAAAATCAAAAGACATTGTCAATAAAAAATTTAAAAAACCTCTAAGAGGTTTTTTAAATTTTTGAAGAAATCATATTTTTAGAAGAAAGAAGCTCCCAAAATTAAAAGAATGAAGCTCTCATAATAGTCTGGTCTCTTCTTGGACCTACAGAAATAATCTTAACTGGAACATCTATAAATTCTTCTATTGTTTTAATATATGTCTTTGCATTTTCAGGCAAATCTTCATAGGTTTTTACTTCAGTAATATCACCTTTAAACCCTGGCATTTCCTTGTAAACAGGCTTTGCTTTTTCCAAATCTCCTAGGTATGCAGGGAAATCCGTAGTAATTTTACCATCTATTTCATAGCCAACGCAGATTTTAAGAGTTTCAAAATCTGAAAGCACGTCAAGTAGCATAAGTGAAATAGCCGTAAATCCATTAATCATAGCAGAATATTTAAGCACTACTAAATCAAGCCATCCGCATCTTCTAGCTCTTCCTGTAGTAGTTCCATACTCATGGCCTTTTTCACGAATTAAATCGCCTGTAGCATCTTCTAGCTCTGTAACAAAAGGTCCTTTTCCAACTCTTGTTGTATACGCTTTTGTTATACCTATAACTTCATTTATAGCTCCAAAGCCTACTCCACTTCCCACTACAAAGCCACCTACTGTAGGATGAGAAGAAGTAACATAAGGGTAGGTTCCAAAATCAAGGTCTAGCATTGAGCCTTGAGCTCCCTCAAATAGAACATTTTTATTTGCTTTTAGAGCTTCATTTATAATTTTCTCCGTATTATCCACATATTTCGCTAGTTTTTTAGCGTACTGGTTGTATTCATTAAATATTTCATCGTAGCCAAGAGGCTCTGCATTATATATTTTAGTGATAATCTCATTTTTCTTTTCTAGCTCTTGTCTTAATCTATCTGCAAATATATCTTCTCTTATAAATTCAAGAGCTCTTATTCCTACGCGCTCAGCTTTATCCATGTAACACGGACCTATGCCTTTTTTTGTAGTTCCGATATCCATAGCGCCTCTTTTTTCTTCCATTAAGGCATCCATAGTCTTGTGATAAGGTAATATGATATGTGTACGCTCACTGATTCTGATACTTGAAGTATCAATTCCACGAGCTTCGAATTTTTCTATTTCCTCTAAAAACACTTTAGGATCAAGTACTACACCATTTCCTATGATGTTTATAGCTTTTGGGTTAAGTATACCAGACGGAATTAAATGAAGAGCATATTTCTCGTTATCCACAACTACTGTATGTCCAGCATTGTTTCCTCCTTGTGCTCTAACTACAACATCCGCACTTTTAGCTAAATAATCTATTATCTTTCCTTTTCCTTCGTCTCCCCACTGAGAACCGATAATGGCTAAACCAGACATAAGCGCCTCCTACATACTTCGTAATAAGTCGAACTAAACAAATAATATTTTACCAAACATTCGTATTTATAGCAACCTTAGTTTTTTGTTAAGACTTGCCAATCGTTCAATTATAGATGAATACTCCTGAGCTTAATAAATTTTTATAAATTTCTATTGACGAAATCAAATATATCCACATTATCCACAAATAATTCAAGTTATTCTGTGGATAATGTGGATATCTGCATTTTATAGTAGAGAACTTCTAGCTTATTTCCCTTTTTTCTAAAATATTTCTTGATATGTTTAAACTCTTCATCTATAAGAGGATTTACTTTTGGATTCATAAATTCCCCAAATTGCTGAGCATATTTTTGAAATCCAACTTTCTTATAGGATTTTATAGCTCTTTCATTATAAGCTGCCACCGTGAGTATCATCTTTCTATATCCGAGTTCTTTGAAATACCATCTTAATAAAGTAGTAACTGCGTCACTGCCATAGCCTTTAGATAGCTCTCCAGGGTCAAACACTATCCCAATCTCAGCTCGTCTAAATAGCCTGCTTACATTTCTAAGAGACATATATCCAACCATCTGACCTTGCATATCAAAAACACTAAAGCATCGCTTCAAGCCTTTTGTTTTAAGCTCAAACCACTGCTGCCTTTCTTCTATATCCATATAGGGGAAATTGTAATCGTAAAAAAGCAAATCGTCATGCAAGGACCAGTGGAGCATTTTTTCCACATCTTCCTTACGCATTGACCTTACACTTACTTTATTTCCCCATAGTATAATCTTATCATCCATATTAATGCTTTACTCCCTCATGTGGGCTACATTGTGAAATAACTGGAACTGTCCAAGCCATGTCAGAGGAACCATACCTGTTTCTCCATGTCTGTGCTTTGCAATAATAACCTCTGCTATGTTTTTTTGGTCTGAATCCTCATGATAGTATTCATCTCTGTATAGAAACATCACAAGGTCAGCATCCTGCTCTATTGCTCCTGATTCTCTCAGGTCAGATAGTATAGGTCTATGATCCGAACGCTGCTCTGGGGCACGCGATAGCTGAGATAGAGCTATTACTGGACATTCTAATTCTTTCGCTAATATTTTTAGTGAACGCGATATCTTCGATATTTCTTGCTGACGACTTTCTCCTTTTGAATCTGACTCCATAAGCTGAAGGTAATCGATAAGAACCATATCTAGTCCTTTTTCCATTTTAAGCCTTCTGCATTTTGACCTTAGCTCTACTACGCTTATTCCTGGAGTATCATCTATATAAATATCTGTCTTGGAAAGAACTTCCATTGCAGTTATGACCTTTGGCCATTCTTCCTCATCCAGATTTCCATTTTTAAGCTTATTTAGCTCAACTCTACTCTCTGCTGCTATCATCCTTTGAATGAGCTGTTCTTTACTCATCTCCATAGAAAATAGAGCTACTTTACAGCTATCCTTAAGAGCTGCATTGTGAGCAATATTTAACGCAAAAGCAGTTTTTCCCATAGCTGGTCTAGCTGCAATAAGCACTAAATCGGTTTTTTGAAGCCCATTGGTTTTTCTGTCTAAATCTATAAAGCCAGTAGTAAGGCCTGTAATACTTCCTTTATTTCTATACAGCTCTTCCAATATTTCGTATGCGCTTAGCAGCACCTGTGAAATAGCCGCCATGCTCTTTTGACTTTTAGATTGTGATATATCAAATATGCTTTTTTCAGCCTGTTCTAGTAAGTCAGCTACTTCATCTTCTCCTGCATAGC
Source organism: Acetoanaerobium sticklandii (assembly GCF_000196455.1). Classification (NCBI taxonomy): domain Bacteria; kingdom Bacillati; phylum Bacillota; class Clostridia; order Peptostreptococcales; family Filifactoraceae; genus Acetoanaerobium; species Acetoanaerobium sticklandii. The sequence continues at coordinate 2,694,620 of NC_014614.1, forward strand.
TTCGCTCCATTATAAAGCCTGATGCTTTTATAAGCTTACGTAGTATGGATTTTTCTTTTACTATTTCTGCATACTTGCTTACATGACGAGTAAAGTCAGGAGCAGTAGAAAGCCCAGTAAGATAAGTGATTCCTCCTACCATATCCAGAGATGATCTCTTTTTTAAGCCTTCTGACAAGGTTATAAGGTCTATAGGCTCGCTTTTTTTGTACAAATCCATCATGCAGTGGAATATCTCTTTGTGAGCATCCTTATAAAAATCATCCTCTTGAAGTACATCACTTACTACAAGCATTGCTTCTCTATCAATTAAAACACTTCCAAGAACTGATTGCTCAGCTTGGATGGAATGAGGCGGTAATTTCCCCTCCATAAGCCTACCTCCTGGATAAGTTGATTAATCCTTTTGCTTTACTTCTACGCGAAACTCAGCAGTAACATTTTGATGAAGCTTAACTGGAACTGTGTGAGACCCAAGCATTTTTATGTGATCATCTAATAGGATTTTTCTCTTATCTATATCAATTTTATGTTCCTTATTTAGTCTTTCTGCTATGTCCTTTGATGTAATTGAGCCAAATAATTTGCCCCCATCTCCAGCTTTTGAATACATAGTTACAGTTATAGCTTTTAGCTTTTCTGCTAAATCCTTAGCATCTTGCTCTTCTTTTTGTTTTTTTAAGCTTTCAGCTGTTTTTTGTTGATTCAAATCGTTTATTGAGCTTGCTGTAGCTTCCTTTGCCACTCCTTTTGGAATTAAAAAGTTACGTGCATAGCCATCGCTTACTTCCTTCATTTCGCCTTTTTTAGCTGTTCCCTTTACGTCCTTTAAAAATATAACTTTCATCTATTCTTCCTCCTTTAAAAATTCCATTATTAGCTCTTCTACTTTTTCTACTGCTTCTTCTGTTGATACATCCTTAAGCTGGGCTCCTGCAGTATCTATATGCCCTCCTCCGCCTAGTTTTTCCATCAGCATGTGAACATTGACATCGGATAGTGACCTAGCACTTATAAATACTAGTCCATCGCTTCTTTTTGCTACTGTAAATGAAGCTTTTACTCCCCTGATGTTGAGCAGTTCATCTGCTATCTGAGCGGCAATTAAAGATGGGTTTTCAAGGTTTTCAGGACAAGAAGTAATTGCAATGCTTCCTCCCAAAATTTTCGCATTTTTTATTCCTTCAGCTTTTACTAGGAAACTATCTAAATCTCCTTGAAAAAGCTGCTTAACAGCTATGGTATCCGCTCCAAATTTTCTTAAAAACGCAGCGGCTTCAAAGGTTCTAACCCCTGTTTTAAAAGTGAAGTTCTTTGTGTCTAGCGTAATTCCCGAAAGCAATGATTCTGCAATCAAGGTATCTATATATGGTCTATCCTTTACATACTGGATTAGCTCTGTGACCATTTCACTCGCAGAGGATGCATAGGTTTCATGATACACAAGCACAGCTTTATCAATAAACTCGACTCCTCTTCTATGATGGTCAATAAGCACTATTCTTTCTGAGATATCAAGTAGTGCAGGATGCTCTGTAAAACTCGGTCTATGAGTATCTACAACAATTAATAGAGTCGAAGGAGTCATTACCCTAAGAGCTTCTTCTTTTGCCATAAATACACTCTTAAAATTATCGTTTGCTTTTAATCTATCATAAAGCACATCTATAGATGAGTTTGGATGGTCTAAAACTATATGGGCTTTTTTACTAAGCATCTTACAAATTCCATACATACCTATAGCCGAGCCCATAGAATCTAGATCTGGGTTATGATGCCCCATAATGATTACAGATTCACTCTCATTTATTAAGTCTCTAAGCGCATGAGCAATAATTCTTGCTTTTACTCTAGTTTTCTTTTCTACAGCCTTGGATCTTCCTCCATAGAAAATAGAGCGCTCATCTCTTCTTATTACCGCTTGGTCTCCACCTCTTCCTAGAGCTAAGTCCAGCGAGGTTATAGAGTTTTTGTAGGTTGATGATAAGTCGCTTGCCATAGAAGCTGCCCCTATGCTCAGAGTAAGCGGTAGAGAGTTTCCATGGTCTATCTTTCTAATTTCATCCAAAATAGAAAATTTATCAGCTTCTAAATCACCCAATGCTTTTTCATCCATAAATGCCAGATATTTGTCCTTGGTAATTTTTCTAAATGCACCTGAATGCTTATTTGTCCATAGCTTAATAGTTCGTTCTACCTCTGCCTCTATTATTGGTCTTACATCCTCTGATGCTGAATCCAGAACCTCGTCAAAGCTGTCTACTTGAAGATTTATGATAACTGGCTTGACCATTTCATAGGCGGTTTTTAATTCATTGAACTCTGTTACATCAAAGAAATAAAGTGCAAATGATTTCTCATGATTTTCATTTTCTATGATGTTGTATTTTATATCAAAGATTTTATTTCCAATTTGAGTATGGGTCTGCATATTAGTAGTGTCTGATTTTGTAAAGTTATCGAGCATTATAGAAGGTACTACCTCATCGATAGGCTTTTCTATCATATCATTTTGCTTTACTAGCTTACTGAATTTTCCATTATACCAAGTCAGATTTCCAGTATTGTTAAGTATACATAAAGGAAGTGGAAAATCTATAAGGGTCTGCTTTGCAGTTTTGTCCATATCCATGGATAAGGTTTCTATATACTCCACCCACTGAAGATTTCTCTTTGAAATAATCTTGTGGTTATAGTAAATGAGATACAAAAGCAGCAAAAGAGCAGCAGAGCCTATATATAGGTTAAAATACAGTAAAGTAATGCTTAGAATTCCTATAATAAGAAGATAGGCTTTTGATTCAGGTATATTTATCTTAAGGCTAGTTTTCATTACATTCCTCCCAAGCTATCTTTTTAATCTTCTAAAATTAAATACAGCATCTGCAAATCCTATTATTGATATAAAACTAGATACGGGCAGTAGTACAATCAGCAGAAGAATATAAATAGTCTTTGCACTTTTATTTAGCTTAGCATGTTTAAAGAAATATCCTATCACTGCTATCCCTTGCAAGAAGAATAAAAGTATAAAAATAGCAGCCATATTTAAAACTAAGGTTTCATAATAAGGATAATTAAAATATCCAGAAACCAAAGTAAGCAGATAAATAATCAGCACACCAAGAGATATATTCCCTGGCATAGAAAATTCTGTGATGCTCGCCACATGGTTTTTATCACCAGTTCTTCGTATTATAAGAGCTGACATATAATAGTTCAAAAACGACATAATGAGCGTAGAGCCAATTATTATAGAAGGGAAAAACAGCTTAACTGAGCTAAGGATTTCTTCTACATTAGGTTTTTTTACATTCGGAATTTCTTTTATAATCTCATATTGAAGATTGAGAGATTCTCTAAGTATTGCAAGTATGCTGTCTAAAATATCTATACTGAGAAATAACGAAAGCACTTGCATAAAAACTACTGTAGTAAAGGTCATAGCTAGAAATCCATAAAATACACTCTCAAAAGCAGGACGCTTTTCTCTCATAAAAAAGCCTATGCATACCCCTGGAATGAGAAATACTAAAAGAGCAGAAAAAGCAGTTATGGGGTGAATAAAAAATCCTAAAATAACTGTCGTTGTAACTGCGCTTAATAATCCATAATACATTTTGTTTCTGTAGGTAGTTATAATTACAGGCACAGATGTAAATAGCGATAGAAACGATAAAAACGGCACATAAGTACCTATTAATATGAATATTACTCCTATCACGGTAAGTAATGAGGACTCTATAAGACTTTTCCTATTAAAATCTATATTTTTTTTCTTTGGTTTTGGTTCTTGCAACAGCATCAGCTCCTAAAGTAGTCTATCAAGATATTATACCATAAACCAGATAGAGTAAAAATAGTTCTAAAATCTAGAGGATATATGAGTTGTTAGCTGATGAAATTTTTATCTTTGCGTATAAATCTATTCTTCAAGTCTAATGATTTATTCTGATACTACCTAATAAAGCTCATAGCAACCTTTTTCTCTTGGTCTGGCTTCAATTCTTTAGCCTCTTTTGTATCCATTAATTTCATCATATATGCCATGTTTTTACCAAGTATTCTCATAATTTGCATTCCTTCTTCATCTTGAAGAGCATCACCAGGTTTGCTTCCATGTATTACATTCCAGTAGTTAGATGAAGGAACCATCATCTCAGCATAGTTTAAGTAGTTGTTAAGCTGGTTAAATGCAGGAACTCCTCCAGAGCGTCTAACTGCAACTACACTTGCTCCCACCTTATGTCTTAACAGGTTTCCATTTGCACTAGACACATAAAATGCTCTATCTAAAAACGATTTCATAGTACCTGCAACAGCAGAAAAGTATACTGGTGAACCTAGTATTACTCCATCTGCTTCTTTCATTAGCTGAATATAGCTGTTTACTTCATCGTCTTTCATTATACACTGCTCATCTTTTGATTTATAGCAAGCACCACATGCCATACATCCTCTTATAGCTTTATTTCCAACATGAACGATTTCTACTTCTATCCCTTGGCTTTCAAGTTCATCTGCTACAAGCTTTATAGCATGATAAGTATTACCTTCTTTTTTAGGGCTACCATTAAATGCTACTACTTTCATTTTTCTGCCTCCTTTAATAATTAAATTATAATTAGAAAAAAACCCAAATCTCTCAGATTTGGGTTTGGTATTTAGTCTACAACATATGGTAAAAGAGCGATATTTCTTGATCTTTTTATAGCTAAAGTAAGTTTTCTTTGAGCTTTAGCTGATGTACCAGTAATTCTTCTTGGAAGAATCTTACCTCTTTCAGAGATATATTTCTTTAGTAGATTTACATCTTTGTAGTCTATCATATTTATTTTTTTACCCGCGAACGGATCAACTTTTTTTCTTCTTCTTCTTGCATTTCCTTTTTGCATAGCCATCTTTTTTCCCTCCTTCTTTAAGGTAATAAAACTGGCTTAAAATGGTACGTCATCATCATCCAGAGCACGGAATCCATCTGAATCTAAACCCTCAGGTTCAAAAACATTGTCATTTTGATTGCTAGAAGCACTTCTAAAAGATGAATTACTCGTTCTCTCACTTTTGTCGCCCCATTCCAGTATCTGAACATTCTCGGCAACAATCTCAGTGATATACCTTTTTTCGCCTTCCTTTGTATCATAGGTTCTATTTTGGATAGAGCCTTTTACAGCAGCTAGTCTTCCCTTAGCAAGATAGTTGGCACAGTATTCAGCGCTTTTTCCCCATACTACTATGTTAAAAAAGTCTGTCTGTTTTTGACCATCTTTACCAGTAAAAGCTCTGTCTACCGCAATGGAAAAGGTGGTGAGAGCATTTCCTGTTGAAGGAATGTATCTTAATTCCGGATCCCTTGTGAGTCTTCCTATAAGTATTACACTGTTCATCAATATCCCACCTTACTTTGTATCGTTATTATTTTTCGTCAAGCTTTACGATCATGTGACGAATTGCGTTATCCATAATCTTTAGGTTTCTATCGATTTCTTTAGGAACTTCAGTAGTTGACTTGAAGTTGATAAGAACATAGTAACCCTCTGTAAGTTTTTCGATTTCATAGGCTAACTTTCTAGTTCCCCATGTATCTACTTTTACTACCTCTCCGCTAGACTCGATGATGCCTTTAACTTTGTCAAGGACAGCAGTTTTAGCTTCTTCTTCTAGGTTTGGTCTAAGAACATAGATTAATTCATAATTTCTCATTACATTTCACCTCCCTTTGGACTGTACGGCTCTAACGTTAGAGCAGAAAGATGAGACAAGTATTAAATCTCATACTAATCTATAATATCAGCTTTCATAGCAAAAAGCAATTTTTTTGAACTTAAGCAGATTATTTTTTTGCTTCATCCTTGCTTATATGTTTTTTGAGTCTTCTCTCAAGCTCAGCTCTTTCTATCCAAAGCTGCTTGTCACACGTGAAACACTTTATGCGAAAATCCATGCCAATACGCATGATTTCAAAGGTGTTACCTCCACAAGGATGGTTTTTCTTAAGCTCTACAACATCTCCAATTTCAAATTTTATAGGCATGAAAATCTTCCTCTCTTTAGATAAAAGGCTACCTACTTCGGATAATGCACTACTACACTTAAATCCGGCATTATTTCGAATATACCCTTTACATCTATATTATATTTTTCCATAACTTCTATTACCTTGTCCATAAGAGTCCCGTTAAACTTTATAGATATCCCACAGCTCTTGTCTATTTGTCTTGGAGTAGGAATTACCATTATTTTTATATCAGCTTTTTTTAGCATCTGCTCAGCAAACATAGCGTGGTGAGTTGATGCAAAACTTATTACATACATAATCTAAACCGCCAATCTATTTGGATTTTGCTTTAAGGCTTCTACTATGTCATACATGTTAGCTACTCTTCCAACAGCTAAATTGCCCTTTATATTGTAAAAATCTAGGCAGGTTCCACAAGATAATATTTCTACGCCCTCTGCTTCCATTTTTTTAAGGTTTTCAATAGCTTCTTCATTTTCTGCTGTTAGCTTAACTCCGCTGTTAATAAAAAGCATCTTTTTAGGATAAGGCTTTGTTTCACTAAGAGTATATATAAAGCCTTTCATAAGAATCTTTCCTAGCTCTTCATCTCCACTTCCAAGCAGATTTGAGCCTATAAGTACTACCTCATTTTGAGCTTCTATTTTAATTTCTTCTAATTCTTGCTCGTTTGATTGACGAGTAGAACCTTCTTTTGTTTTTATAAAAGTGATTTTGAATAGATTTTCTTCTTCCTTTAGCTCCACAGCCATCTCAAGTGAAGCTGCTAGCTTCAGTAAGTTTTCTTTAGCTGTTTTATTGTCAACTGTAACCTCTAAAGCTCCCTTTTCTATGCCTTCTAGCTCTTGCTTGGTTTTTATGACAGGCATAGGACAAGCCATTTTTTCACAGTTTAATTTTTTAATCTCCATAATCTCGTTCTCCTTTTAATATACTCTAAATATAAAAAATGGTTAACATATCTCATTGATAAGCTTTTCATGTTAGCTTCAAGCTATGAATTTCTAGCATTAGCTTAATATCTAAAGCTTGGTAAATATATCAAAGATAAAGTTATACGAGTAGAAATATTTTAAAAGCCTCGTATTTGTGAGTAGCTCATGAATCTCACTGCCCATCTGCTTTTGAATTATAGGGTCTATTAAGGCTACCAAAATCATAATATAAAGTATGGATTTAAATAACCCAAAGACTAGACCTAAATTTTTATCTATCCATTTTAGAGATTTTTTATTAAAAAAGCTATGAAGGGTATAGAAAACTATATTTATGAGTATAGACACTACTATAAACAAGCTAACTGCCAAAACCTTAGGGTCCAAATCCAAAGCTTGATACCAAAATACAGAAATTATTTTAGTAATCAGCTCATGCATTATTAGCTGATACCTCTCATAGAATACACTTGTGATTATTTCATCTGCAAAGTTGATGTAAATAAATCTAGTTAAAATTATACTCACAATAAATCTTATGCTTAAAAACAAGGACTTAGAAAAGCCTGCACTATAGCCTCTTATTATATGGTAGGTCATAAATACAAGTATTGCTATATCTATTTTACTTATCATTGTTATTCCACCTTTAAAAATCTAATGCTGTCCCTAAAAACAAGTGCTATTTTATTTTCAAGTGGAACTACGCTTATTATGTCTTTTGGCATTTCAATTTCTTTATCCTCGAGAATGACAGCATTTTTAGATGCAATTAGCATCTTATCCTTGTATTTTCCCAGATATATTATATCATCTTTATAATTTTGTTCTTTTATAATGTTTCCGCTATAATCTATTTCCAGAACTCTATTTTTTGAATCTAGAGTCCACATACTGAGCTCTCCTATGTACATTTCAAAGAAATTTGCATCTGAATGTACCTTGTAGAGCTCTTTAAAATCTCTATTCATAACTTCTATATTATTTATATCCATAAGAATTATCTTATCCTTGAGAAAACCTATATCTATGAAGATGTTGTCTTTTATATCTGTTGCCATAACTGCTTCAAGCTTTTGATTATAATAGAAGATACTGTTTTTTAAATTGTCTTCGTCTCTGAGAAGACCACTGACCATAAAGCCCCCAGTTGTCTTATCTTCCGATACTTTATTTATTGTGGTTTTCGGATAAGTTATTTCTTTTACAAATTCACAGTTTTTATTAAATACAAGAAGTCCATCAGCCTTTATATCAGTAGTAAACTTGAGAATAAATCTTCCATCAGAAAAAACATCTATGCCAGATATTTGCTTGTCCACCTCAGCTTGGCCTACTATTTCGCCATTTTTATCTATCTGGTATACCTTTCTTTGTACCTTATCTAAAAGATATATAAAATCATCTGATGAGCTGATGCTAAAATTATCACTTCTGATAGTTGCTTCAAACTCTTGCTTTTTGTTTTCACTGTATCTAATTAAGCTTTTACCGTCATAAGTAATTAAGGAATTTCCAAACCTTCCTATGTACATACTTGGTCTATACTCAATTTTTATTTCCTCAGATATATTTTTATCTGCTGGAAATAGATAAGGCTTTATATAGTTTTTAATAGTGTAAGGATTGATTATCAATAATATCAAAACCACTATTATCGATATAATCGTCTTTTTCAATTTACTACCTCCGTAAAAAAAAGAAAACTAGAAAGCTAGTTTTCAATAAGTCCTATTTCTCTAAACAGGTCTATGCCTTTGGAATAAAAACCAATTTCTTGGTCCCTACAGCGTCCTTGATAAATTTTAGCTATATCAAAATAGGTATTGGCAAGCTCTTTTTTGTTGCCTGATTTTTTTAGCATCTCAGCACATTTATTTAAGCTTTCAGTCGCTTCATCTATATCCCCTGCTTGATAAAGCAAATTAGCATATTTTCTCATTACTAAAGGCTCCATTTTTCTATTTTGGTCCTTTGAAGAAAGGTAAAGGGCTTCTCTTATATACTCAAGCGCTCCTTCAAAATTTTCTTCCTTGCAAAGAAGCTCGCAGTATAGCATCAATATCTCGATATACTGAGTATCCTTAAACTGTCTTTTGAGGATATAAGCCTCCTCTATATGCTCTTTTGCAGAAGAATAGCTCTTGAGATTCAAGTATACCTTTGCTAGTAACATCTGAGATTTAGCTTTCTCAGATGTTTTATTTTCCTTTTCAAAGCATTTGATTGCCATGTGAAAATATTTTTGAGCATTATCGTATTGGAAATTCTGAAGATAGCTGTTTCCCATTATAAAAAAGCCATTTCCTCTATTGTGAAGGTCTCCTACTTTCTCAGCTATAGTATCAGCTTTATGAGCATACTCAATCGCTTCTTTGTTTTGGTTATTTTTCATATATGCATAAGATAGATTGATGTATATGCTTTTTTCTAAATCTATATCTCCTATTTCCAGCTCTGGAATCATTGCTTCAGCTTGATGAAGCATGTTGGTTGCTGGCACATAAAAATCTTCTAAAATATAAAGCTTTCCAAGCTCGAGATAGCTTTTTATTATGCCCTTAGGGTCTTCATTTTTAATATATAAAACCAAAGCTTTTTCCATCATTGATGTAGCTTTTTTGTATTCCTTTTCAACTAAATAAACAAGTCCATATATGAAATTTGCTTTTGCACATTCATGAGAAATATCATATGAAGTGCATAGATTCAAAATCTTGGAAAGTTCGCGTTTAGCCTCTTGATATTTTTCCGTTTTAAATAATACCTCTGATTTAAGTATGATGCTAGACGCTATCTTTTTTGCTTGAGCTTCCTTGCTCTCAAGAAAATAATCGATAGGTGTTTCTAGTTTTTCTGAAAAATACTCTAAAAGGTCCTGACTAGGATAAGACTTATCTCTTTCTATATGGCTTATTTGCGCCGCTGTAATACGATTTCCAGCTAGCTCCTTCAAGGTAAGATTTTTCTCCTTGCGCAGCTTTTTTATCTTTTGTCCCAAGCTCAATATTTCCATAAATATCCCCCATTGCTTTTTTAAAGACAACTAATCCCTTTTCTAGTCTATAATAATATATAATTTATGATTAGAGAAGTTTTTTGTATATTTATTTACAAATTTTATTCTTTATAAAATATTTATAATCTGACCGATGATTTTTATAAATTCATCTACCTCAGAAATCGTATTAAAATATGAAAAGCTAACTCTTACTACTCCCTGAGCTGTAGTTCCTAGAGTTTCATGAGCTAAAGCCGCACAGTGAAGCCCACTTCTTACCTCTATATCAAACTCACTGTCCAAAATATATGAGATATCTGTAGATTGAATATTGTCTATATTAAATGAAACTACTGCGCATCTTTTAGCAGGATCTTCTGGTCCGTATATTTTTACATTTTTGTACTGCTTTAGTCCTTGTATTAAATGGCCTGTAAGCTCTTGTTCATGCTTTCTAATTTTTTCCATTCCTACTTCTTGGATAAATCTTACGCCCTCTAATAGTCCTGCAATACCTACTGCGTTTGCAGTTCCTGATTCAAGGTGGTCAGGCATAAGATTCGGATGAATTAGGCTTTCTGAGTTACTCCCTGTTCCCCCCTCCATAAGAGGTGTAAGCGAGATGTCTTCTCTTACATAAATAAACCCTGTACCCATAGGTCCATATAGACCCTTATGTCCTGGAGCACACAGCATAGCGATATTCATTTGCTGTACGTCTATATCAAACACTCCTGCACTTTGAGCACAATCCACTAAAAGAGGTACCTTATGAGCTCTGCATATGTCTCCGATTCTTTTAAGGTCATTTACAGTACCAGTTACATTAGAAGCATGAGTTATTGCTACTAATCCAGTTTTTTCATTAAATGCCTTTTCAAATTCATCTAAATCTAAAAATCCATTTTCATCACATTTTACAAAGGTATGAGTTACTCCTTTAGCTTCAAGAGCTACGATAGGTCTAGACACGGAATTATGCTCCATTGCTGTAGATATTATGTGCATGCCTTTTTTTGCATAGCCTTTGATGCCTATGTTTATTGATTCTGTAGCATTTTTTGTAAATACAATGTTCATAGGGTTGTCGATGTTCATAAGCTGAGCAATTTCATGTCTTGCCTCAAAAATAGTTCTTCCAGCATCTAAAGCCATCTTATGTCCAGATCTTCCTGGATTTGCAGCTTTAGTTTTCATAAATTCGACCATTTTATTTATTACTGAGTCCGGTTTTGGAAATGTAGTAGCTCCATTATCAAAATAAATCATATAAGATTCTCCTTTATTCTAGTGAAAATAGTTTTTCCACCAATTCGTTTAGCTGGTCTTTGTTATAATACTCTATTGTGAGGGTTCCCTTTGCCTGAGTTCCTTTTAAACTGACCTTTGTTTGCAGTATATCTGTCAACTTATCCATAGCTTCTTTTATATGGACATCCTCAGAGCTTTTTTTGTAAGGCTTTGACTTTCTTACCTGCTCTTCTGTCTGCCTGACGGAAAGCCCCTCATTTATAATCTTTTGAGTTAGAGCTTGCCTTTTTTTCTCATCAGCTATTCCAAGCAAAGTTTTTGCATGGCCTTCACTTATAGCCCTAGTTTCTAGCTGACTAGTTGTAAACTCATCGAGGTTCAAAAGCCTAAGTCTATTTGCTATGTAGGATCTGCTTTTTGCAAGTATGCTAGCCATATCAGATTGACTAAGCTTAGATTCTTTCATAAAGGTGTGTATAGCTTTGGCCTCTTCTATAGGGTTTAAATTCTCTCTTTGAAGGTTTTCAATGAGAGCAATTTCTCTCGTGTTCGATTTGTCTTTAACTATACAAGGAAGATTATGAAGGTTTGCAAGCTTTGCGGCTTGATATCTTCTTTCTCCTGCTATAATCGCATAGCCATCTTCAGCTTTGCTTACTATTATAGGCTGAAGTATTCCATATTTTTTTATAGAAGTAGCAAGCTCATCAAGAGTATTTTTATCAAAGCTTTTTCTAGGCTGGTCTTTTCTAGGATATATTTCCTTTATAGGTATGTTTTCTAGTTTTATAGCTATCACCTCAATTATAGGCTTGGATTAAATGAAATATAATTTAGTAAAGCTCTTTTATATCAAAGGCTCCTTTGAAGGCTTGCCTGCTTTTCTAGGGTAATTTTTAGGAGTGTTTGATATCTTTTTGATAACCAGTATATTGTGGTTTAAGTCAGTATATGGAATATCTATCTCCTTGATATACTCAAGGCTACAGCCTAAAACAGCTAGAGCTTTTTTTGCCTGCTCTACTTCTGATTTTGCAGCTGGACCCTTCTGGCAAATAAAATATCCTCCCTTTTTCAAAAAAGGACTACAGTATTCTAATAGTACTGGTAAAGAAGCAACTGCTCTTGATAGTACTATGTCATACTGCTCTCTATATTTAGGATTAGAGCCTGCATCCTCAGCTCTGCTATGAAGATACTCAGCATTGTCAAGGCCTACTCTAGCTCCTACTTCTTTTAAAAAGTTAATTCTTTTGTTTAAAGAATCAAGCATAGTCATCTTTATATCAGGTCTCATTATTTTTATAGGTATGGAAGGAAAGCCAGCTCCAGTTCCTACATCAATAGCCTTTAATCCTACAGTCTTTAGCTCGTCTACTAAAAGACAAGACAAAGAGTCTAGAAAATGCTTAGTATAGATTTCCTCTGGATCTTCTATTGCTGTAAGATTCATGACTTTGTTATATTCCAAAAGTGTGTCCATATATATTTTAAAATTATTTTGCTGATTTTCAGTTATATCAATGTTCCAAGAGCTTAGCCCCTGGGATAGTATTTTATCAAGCTCCATATTATTACTACTCCTCATCCTTTTCTTTACTTTTTGCCTTTTGAGTCTGCATATATATCAAAAGAACTGAGATATCTGCTGGAGAAACCCCTGATATACGAGATGCCTGTCCTATATTAAACGGTTTGATTTCATTGAGCTTTTGTCTAGCTTCTATTCTAAGCCCACTTATAGTTTCATAGTCGAGAGTTTCAGGAAGCTTCTTTTTCTCAAGCTTTTTGAAGCTTTCTACTTGGTCTAGCTGCTTCTTTATATAGCCTTCGTATTTTACTGTAATTTCACACTGCTCTATTACTTGAGATGACAGCTCTTTATTGCCTTTCTCCAGCTTATCAAGCACAGTGTAATTTACCTCTGTTCTTTTCAAAAATTCATATAGTGGCAAGGTTCTGCTAAGTGGAGATGCTCCCATTTCCTCAAGCAGAGGATTTGCTTCATCAGGCTTAACTTTTTCTATTTTTAGTCTTTTTAGCTCAGCATCTATTTGAGTTTTCTTAGTAATGAACTTTTCATAGCGTTCATCTGTAACAAGCCCAACTTCCCTTCCTTTTTCTGTAAGTCTAAGGTCTGCATTGTCCTGTCTTAATAATAGCCTGTACTCAGCTCTTGAAGTCATTATTCTATATGGCTCATTAGTTCCTTTAGTAACTAAATCATCAATCAAAACACCTATATAGCTCTCTGATCTATCTAAAATAAAAGGCTCTTCATCTTTAATATGTCTTACTGCATTTATCCCAGCTATAAGTCCCTGAGAAGCTGCTTCCTCATAGCCTGAGGTTCCATTAAACTGGCCTGCACTAAATAAACCTGAAACATCTTTAATTTCGAGGCTAGGCTTTAGATGAAGAGGATCTATGCAGTCGTATTCTATAGCATAGGCTGGTCGCATTAGTTTTGCATTTTCAAGACCTTTAACTGTGTGGTACATCTCAAGCTGAACCTCATATGCAAGAGAAGAGGAAAAGCCCTGAATATAGTATTCTTTGGTATTAAGTCCCTCTGGCTCTACAAAGAACTGATGAGTTTCCTTATCCTTAAATCTAACCACCTTATCCTCTATAGATGGGCAGTAACGTGGTCCCTTGCTGTCCATATCTCCTCTATAAAGAGCTGAACGGCCAAGGTTGTTTAATATGATTTCATGAGTCTTTGGAGTGGTTCTAGTAAGATAGCATACCACTTGGTTTTCTCCTATATAGTCATTCATAAATGAAAATGGAACTATTTTTTCATCTCCATGCTGAACTTCCATTTTAGAAAAATCAATAGAATCAGCATGAACTCTGGCAGGAGTTCCAGTTTTAAAGCGTCTAAGTGGAAGCCCTAACTTTTCAAGAGATTCGGTTAATCCATCTGCTGAGTTAAGTCCAATAGGACCAGAAGAATAATTTACCTCTCCTATGTAAACCTTCGATTTTAGATATACCCCTGTAGCTAGTATCACTGCTTTAGCTTCATACATAGCTCTTAGCTTAGTAAGCACTCCTGTGACCTTTTTATCTTCATCGTGAAGTATTTCTATTACTTCATCCATAACTATATCTAAATTAGGTGTGTTCTCAAGAGTTTTTTTCATCTCCATATGATACATATTTTTGTCATTTTGAGCTCTAAGCGAATGAACAGCTGGTCCTTTTGCTGTGTTTAGCATTCTGCTTTGAATAAAGGTTTTATCAGTATTTAATCCCATTTCTCCGCCTAGGGCATCTATTTCTCTAACCAAATGGCCTTTACCTGTGCCTCCTATAGACGGATTGCATGGTAAAAAAGCTATAGCATCTAAAGATAAGGTCACTACAAGCGTCTTCATTCCTAATCTTGCACTAGCTAGTGCAGCCTCACAGCCTGCATGTCCAGCTCCTACAACTACTACATCATATGTTCCTGCTTTAAAATTCATACCTTAATGTTTCCTCCTAAATTTCTAACTCTATAAGTAAACTATATATCATCTATTAAGCTAGTTAATTTCTATTCTTTTCAGCAATTTATTATAACATATTTTAGAAAAATATAATTTAACACTTGCTTTTTTTTTAAAACGTTGTATACTTGTATTAAGTAAGTAATACAGTAATACACAAGGAGGTCTATACCGTGCCATGGGAATTTGATAATAGTAAGCCCATTTACACTCAAATAGAAGAGGAAATAAAGAAAAAAATAATATCAGGTGCATTAAAAGGGGGAGACAAAATGCAATCTGTAAGAGATTTGGCTCAAGAAGCTGGAGTAAATCCAAATACTATGCAAAAAGCCTTGATGGAAATAGAAAAACAAGGTCTAATTATCACAGAAAGAACAAGTGGACGATTCGTAACGTCTGACAGCGAAAAAATTCAAAGACTAAAAGACTCATTTTTCGAGTTAAAAATAAAAAGTCTAATCAGTGAATTTGTAGAGCTAGGATGTTCAAAACAGGATTTGTATGCACTTATAGAAAAACATTTTGATGGGGTGAAAAAAGATGACAAATAATTATTTGCTTGAGTTTAGCAATATAACAAAAAAATACGGCTCAAAGGTCGCACTGGATAATGTAAGCTTCAATCTAGAGCCTGGAAAAATAATTGGACTTCTAGGTCCAAATGGAAGTGGAAAATCTACTATATTAAAGCTAGTAAACGGACTACTTCAGCCTACAGAGGGTGAAATAAAAATAATGGGAAATCCTCCAGGGATAATGTCAAAATCCATAATTTCATATCTTCCAGAGAGAACTTATCTAAATGAATGGATGAAAATATCTGACTTGATAAACTTTTTTGCAGATTTCTATATAGATTTTGATATAAACAAAGCAAACGAGATGGTTATAGCTCTAAAGCTAGACCCAAATCACAAACTAAAAACCCTTTCTAAAGGCAACAAGGAGAAGGTTCAGCTTATTCTGGTAATGTCTAGAAAGGCTAAGCTATATCTTCTAGATGAACCAATAGGAGGAGTAGATCCAGCAACTAGAGATTTTATACTAGACACTATAATTTCTAACTATCTGTCAGATGCTACACTTATGATATCTACTCATTTGATAAGCGATATAGAGAGGATATTTGACGAAGTAATCCTTATAAATCAAGGAACAATCTACAAGCATGACAGCGTAGATAATATACGTCAGCAGACAGGAAAGTCTGTAGATCAGTTATTTAGGGAGGTATTTAAATGTTAAGCAAACTTCTAAAATATGAATTTAAATCAACATCTAGAATATTTCTGCCTATATATGCAGCTATATTGATATTATCTATTCTTACTTCATTAAAAACTACAAATCCTGGCTCAGAAGATTTGCTTAGTGTGCTGTTCCCAACTATACTAGGACTTACTTTTACAGGTCTTTTGATAATGACCCTTATAATGGTAGTCAAGCGCTTTGATACAAATCTACTTTCTGATGAAGGTTACCTTATGTTTACCTTGCCTGTAAAAATAACTGACTTAATCAATTCTAAGCTTGCTTTATCAGTTTTCTGGGCAGTTACAAGCACTATTTTATTTGGCCTATCTATGACTATAATATTTTTTAGAGATATAGAATTTGCAAGGATGTTTGATGAGATTAGCAAAGTATTTTCTCAAGTTCCAAATGCAGGAATTTTAACTATTTTATTTATCGCTATCATGCTGCTTGTCTATATCAATTTACTTCTTAAAATATATACTTCGCTTAGCATAGCTCAAGCATTTTCAATAACAGGAAATAGAATATTTGGCGGAGTACTTGTTTTTATTGGAATAGAAATAGGGCTAAATGTAATTCAAACTATGATTATGTTCATTGCCTCTAAAAGCCAGTGGCTAGAAAACTATTTTGAAAAGCTTTCTATTATGATGTCTAGTCCAAACTGGGAATATCTTTATCCTCACTACCCAGTCATCTTTTTAAGCATAATCACAGTGATACTTTTATTAGTAAATACTGCATTTTACTACGCTACACATTATTTCCTAAAGAATAAATTAAATCTTGAATAAAAAACATACCAAAAATTATTAAAACTCTCCTTATAAACTCAGTCATTAGCTGAAATTTATAAGGAGAGTTTTATATTATTATTACTTACCTATACAAAATTCTCTAAATATCGTATCTAATAAATCCTCTGATACTGTGTCCCCTGTGATGTGTCCTAGCTCATTCCAAGCATTTTTAAAATCTGTCTCTGCTATATCAAGAGGTATGTTATCAGCAAGTGCTGTAAGTGCATCGCTGCAAGCTTCAAATGCACGCTCTAATGCCATTTTATGCCTAGCATTCGTTACCATAATGTCATTTTGAGTCTTTAGACTGCCTTCTAGCACCATGTTTTCAATTTCCTTTTCAAGCAAATCTATGCCCTTTTTTTCTAGAGCAGATATTCTTATGATTGGCTTGCCTTTAGCATAATTGTGAATCTCATCATCTGTAACCATGCTAGGAAGGTCTGTTTTATTTACTAAGATAATAGCTTTTTTATCCCCTAGCAAGGATAGTATATCTTGATCCTGATTACTTAAATGTCTTGAAGAATCTAGCATCATTATAACTAAATCAGCAGATTCAAAGGATTCCTTAGATTTTTGAACCCCAATTTTTTCAACTAGGTCATCAGTTTCTCTTATACCCGCTGTATCTACTATTTTTAGAGGAATTCCTCCTATATTTACATACTCTTCTATTATATCCCTTGTAGTTCCCTCTATTTCCGTTACTATCGCTCTAGATTCCTTTAATATAGCGTTTAGAAGTGAAGATTTTCCTACATTCGGCTTGCCTACTATTACAGTTTTTAAGCCATCTCTTAATATTTTTCCTGTCTCAAATGACGCTATTAAGCCCTTTATAGAAGTCATAACCTCTCTTAAATCCACTGATAGCTCTTCGTAGGTCACCTCTGGCTCATCTTCTTCTGGAAAATCTATAGCAACTGTAATCTTTGCCAAATCCATAGTCAGCTTATCTCTTATTTGCTTGATTGAAGCTGATAGATTACCTTCTAGATGCTTTTGTGCTATATCAAAGCTAGCATTTGTCTTAGCATTTATGATATCGATTATGGCCTCAGCCTGAGATAAATCTATTCTTCCATTTAAAAATGCTCTTTTAGTAAACTCTCCTCTATCTGCTAGCCTTGCTCCATTTCGAATAACTGCTTCAAGTATTTTTCTTACAGATATATATCCTCCATGGCAGTTTATCTCAACTACGTCTTCTCTTGTGAAGGTATGAGGTTTTTTCATATATGAAATTAATACCTCATCTATTACTTTATCTTGGTCGTATACATGACCATAAACAAGCTTTCTAACTTGCATAGATAAATCTGTGTTTCCTTTTATAGGTTTAAATATTTTATTTGCAATATCTAAAGCCTTAGGTCCACTAAGCCTTACTATACCTATTCCGGCTTCTCCTGGAGCTGTAGCTACAGCTGCAATAGTATCATCTATAAACATAAATTCTCCCTCTTTTTCTCAAACAAGAACCCTGTATATCAAATCAACTTGGCAGAAATCTTGTTGTATTCACAATAATATAAAGCCCCTGGTATTAGACAGGGGCATGAGTACTAGCGTTTTACTGCTATAACTACTTTTCTGTAAGGTTCTTCGCCTTCGCTATAAGTAGTTACATAAGTATCAGATTGTAAAGCTGAGTGAACTATTCTTCTCTCGTACGGATTCATAGGCTCAAGCTTAATATTTTTTCTTTGCTTTGCAGCAGTTCTAGCCATTTTATTAGCATATCTAACAAGAGATTCTTCTCTTTTAGAGCGATAATCCTCAATATCGAGCATTATTTTTACATACTCGCCAGGAGTTTTGTTAACTGCTAAGCTAAGAATCATCTGAAGAGCATCTAGCGACTCCCCTCTTCTACCTATAAGCTGTCCTGCACTATCACCTATAACGCTTACTTTAGCTGAATCAGAGTTCATATCGATTTTTATATCCGCTTCGATATTCATAACTTCAAACAATCCATTTAAAAAGCTTAGAATTCTAGTTTCTACAGTATCTTTTACTATAACAGTCGCTTTAATTTTAAAATCCTTTGATCCTAAAAATCCAAATAAACCTTTACTGCCTTCTTCTAAAACTTCAATTTCTAAATCTTCTACAGGCGTTCCTAGTTGGTCTACAGCTTTTTGAATTGCTTCTTCTTTAGTTTTTCCAATTATTTCTACGAATTTCATCTTACGATGCCTCCTTAGCCTTTGAAGGTTTTGATAAAATATACTGCTGTACTATTTGGAATATATTACCCGCTACCCAGTAAAGAAGTAATCCTGCTGGAAAACTAATTCCCCAAAATAACATCATTATAGGGAACATGTAAAGCATCATAGTCTGAGTAGGGTCTTTTTTGCCTCCCTTTGGAGACATCATTGCTGATTGAATGTAAGTAGTTATTGCCGCTAAAATAGGTAAGATAAATGGTATAGATATACCACCAAGTAAAATTACATCTGGACTTGCAAGGTTATTAACCCATAAAAATCCTGTATCAGCTATCTTATAAGCAGCTTCTGTTCCAAAAACATACTTAACTGGCTCTCTAAGAGCGTTAAAAAGTCCTATGATTATTGGAAATTGAATTAAAAGAGGTAAACATCCTGCAAGAGGATTGACTTTATGTTCCTTATATAGCTCCATTATTTTTTGGTTTTGCTTATCTGGATCATTTTGATACTTCTTTTTAATCTCATCCATTTTAGGCTGAATGAGCTGCATAGATTTCATTGATTTAGTCTGTGTAAGTGTAAGAGGAAGTAGCAGTAGTTTTACCACTACAGTGAAAACAATAATAGAAATAGCATAATCACCTATTACATTGTAAATAAGCTCTAGCAAAGATCCAAACAAATACGATAGTTGAGACAAAATTTTTACCTCCCGAGATTAATAAAATATATTACTTCAAAGGGTCATATCCACCTTCATGGAAAGGATGACACTTTAATATTCTTCTTAATGATAAATAGCTACCTTTTATAGGTCCATATTTTTTAATTGCTTCTATAGAATAAGCTGAACATGTCGGATAAAATCTACAGGTGGGTCCCTTTAGTGGAGAAATAAATTTTTGATAAAATCTTATAATGAGAATTAATATCCTAGATATAAAATCTTTCATTTTATAATACACCTGATTTTCTAAATAAATACCGAACAGATTTACCTATTTCTTTATAATCCGATTCTGAGCTTGGAATTCTTCCAATAAATATTATATCATATCCATCCTTTAAGTCAGGGATATCTTTTAGATTTTCTTTTATTAATCTTCTAATTCTATTTCTAGTTACAGCCTTGCCTACTTTTTTAGATATAGAATAACCTACCCTAGTGTAACCCAAATCATTTTTTATAAAGTAAAAAACTAAGGTTTTAGTAGCAAGGGACTTACCTTTTCTATATATGTTTTTAAAATCGGAATCTTTTCTAAGTCTAAGATGATTCATAATGCCCCCACTAACCTAGATATATTCATAATAAACAAAAAGGCCACCTTATAAAGCGGCCTAAGTCTCTTATGCAGTCAATCTTTTTCTACCTTTTGCTCTTCTTCTTCTAAGTACGTTTCTTCCTGTAGAAGTTTTCATTCTTTTTCTGAAGCCGTGCTCTTTACTTCTTTGTCTCTTCTTTGGTTGGTAAGTTCTTTTACTCATAATTACACCCCTTTCTACATTTTATAAAACCGCTATCTATGTAGAGGTTTCCCTAAAATACGCACATCATAACAAATATTATAATTCTCTCTAATGTACTTGTCAATGAAATTTTGTAAGTATCTAAGACTATTCAATGTGTATAAGTAAAAACTGTCAAAAAAACCTGTGGATAAATTTAGGTATTTCTATTGAAGTTTTTAGCTGCTTTTGTTATATTAGTTTTACTTGTTGATAACTTTTTGAAGAATTATAAACTTATACACAGGTTGTGGATTAAATTGTGAATAAGTTTTAAAATTATTTTATAAAATATTCATCAAAGCATAGAAATTATTATTATAATACCATGTATATTATTTTATCCACAAGATGTTTATTATTTGTGTATTTAATAATTATTTTTTT